>NZ_JBEZXS010000007.1:0-309027 GCF_040638185.1 Streptomyces sp. NPDC026672 | reverse complement strand
CTGGGCAGGACGGTCAGTCCGGCGGTGACGGCGGCGGTGGTGGCGAGGGCGGCGGTGAGGGTGAGGCTCTTGCGGTTCATGGTGGGCTCCCCGGGCGATGTTGTTTGAATTTGAACTTCCTGACGGGAAGGAACACTAGCCCAGACGTTCAAATTGGAACAACCTAAGAACGAGTGACGCCGGTCACACGAGCCCCATGCACCAACCCCGCTACCCCCGTGGCGCGCGAACCAGGTCAGGCCGCACGTCATCGCATGATGTCTACAGCCGATGTCTACAAGCGATGATAACGTTGGTGTTCGAACAACAGCCCCGGGAGAGAGCCCCTATCCCTCCCGGGCCGACCGAGCTTCGGCCGGCCGGAATGTCGGAGGAGTGAGCATGACGAACATCAGAAGTGACGGCCCGGAGGCGTCCGTCTCACCGGAGCCCGCGCCCTACGGCGGACTCGACAGCGTCTTCGTGGGCGGCTCGTGGCGCCACGGCGGCACGGGGCTCTTCAGCGACAACCTCGACCCGTGGACCGGCGAATCGGTCGGCCGTGTCGCACGGGCCGACGCGGCCGACGTCGAAGAGGCACTGGCGTCGGCGAAGGCGTCGCAGCGGGATTGGGCGGACACCAGCCCGGCGCAGCGCACACAGCTCTTCCGCGACGCCACCCATGTCCTGGACGCCCGCAGGACCGAGATCGTCGAGTGGCTGATCAGGGAGGCCGGAGCGACCCGGGGCAAGGCCGAGCGCGAGTGGACCCAGACCCGGCAGGCCTTCGAGGAGGCCGGATCCATCGCGCACCATGTCGAGGGGAAGATCCTCCCGTCGAACCGTCCGGGCAAGGAGAACCGCGTCTACCGCGTACCGGTGGGCGTCGTCGGTGTGATCAGCCCCTGGAACCTCCCCTTCTACCTGACGGGCCGCGCGATGGCACCCGCGATCGCGCTCGGCAACACGGTCGTGGTCAAGCCCTCGGAGGACACCCCCGTCACCGGCGGTCTGCTGCACGCAAAGATCCTCGAGGAGGCGGGGCTCCCGAAGGGCGTCCTCCATGTGATCACCCACGCGCGCGAGGACGCCGCGGCCCTCGGCGACACGCTCACGGCCAGCGACGTCCCCCGCGTGATCTCGTTCACCGGCTCCACGGCCGTGGGCCGCCACATCACCCGGACTGCGGGCATCAAGCGGCTCGCCCTGGAACTCGGCGGGAACGCCCCGGTCGTCGTCCTCGGCGACGCGGACCTGGAGCAGGCCGTCGACGGCGCCGCCTACAGCGCCTACGCGAACCAGGGACAGATCTGCACCAGCGGGAACCGGCTCATCGTCGAGGCGCCGATCTACGACGCCTTCATCGAGAGGTTCGTGGAGCGCGTCAAGGACCTGCCCTACGGCGACCCTTCGGACCCGAAGACATTCGTCGGACCGGTGATCAACCGCCGTCAACTGGAGGGCATCCGGGCCAAGATCTCGCGGGCCCGGGAGAGCGGGGCCACGGTCCTCCTCGGAGGTGACCCGGTCGGTCCGGCCGGCCTGGTGCTGCCCCCGACCGTCGTCCTCGGCGACTCCGCCACGCCCACGGCCCGGGAGGAGGTCTTCGGTCCGGTCATCACCATCCTGCGGGCCGAGGACGAGTCCGACGCGCTGCGCCTGGCCAACGACACGGAATACGGCTTGTCCAGCGCCGTCTTCACCCGGGACCTCGACCGCGGCGTCCGCTTCGCCCAGCGCGTCGAAGCCGGTATGTCGCACGTCAACGACGCCTCCGCGTACGACGAGCCGCACATGCCCTTCGGCGGGGAGAAGAACTCCGGTGTCGGCCGGTCCGGTGGCGAGTGGATCGTGGACGAGTACACCACCCCGCACTGGATCAGCATTCAGCACACCCCAGCTCCACGGCTACCGTAGCGGCGCCGAACGGCCTGGACGGTTTCGTCTGGACCGGCTGCCCACCCCGGACAGGGGTGCTTGTGGTGGTGAAGCAGGCCCTCGGCCTCGCAGAGCAGTGGCGAAACGTCACGAAACGAATCGCCCGGGGAACCGCGCACCTCCGCCGCGCCCGATCGCGCAGGTCATGCCCGCCGGCGCAGGCTGACACCGGAGCCGGGAATTGCGAGAATGCACCGGTGACCGCCAACCAGACAAAGCGCCGCCGTGACGCCGAGGGAAGCCGGGAGCGGCTCCTGAAGGCCGCGGCCGAACTCTTCGCGGACCGGGGATACGACCAGACGACCGCCCGGGAGATCGGTGAGCGCGCCGAGGTCGACCCCACGATGATCGCGCGCTACTTCGGCGGCAAGGCGCAGTTGTACATCGCCGTCCTCCACGCCGAGCGCGGTGTCGATCCGGCGTCCGACTTCCTCGACCCCGCGCACCTCACCTATCTCGCGGAGAAGGCGACACACCAAGGACCCGGGCCCATCTATCAGGTCGCCGTGGGCCCCTTCGGCGACGCGGCCGCCGATCGCGCGGCCCGCGAGGAACTGCACCACCGGATCGTCGATCCGGTGCGCCGACGGCTCGACGCCCAGGGCGTACAGCACGCCCAACTGCGTGCGGAGCTACTGACGGCCGCGCTGATCGGGGTGTTCCTCGCCCGCGGCACCGACACCCTGCCCGCGCTGAAGGCGGCGCCCCTGCACGAACTCCTGCCCCTGCTCAACACCCTTGTGGGCGCGCAGGACCAGTGACTCCGGCCCGCCGACCTCGCGGGCACGTCACCGTGGACCCCTGCGGTGCACCACCGTTCCTTCGTGTGCCGGAGTGCAGGTGTCGGTATCGATCCCCCCGGAGGCGAGGCGACGGTCGGGGACCTCCTCGCCCGCCGCTGTCGAGACCGGGGCCTGCGGCGTCCGAGCGCTGTCCGTGTCCTGGACGCTCACGATGTCGGTGCCCTGTCGCCCCCGTACATTCCGCGTCGTCCACCCCTTGTTGCCCACCTCACCATCCGGATGCTGGACGTGACACACCGCGTCCGTGAACGGGCCCGTAGGGTGACTGGTGCAGCTGGTTCGCCCCGTCCGCCAGGCGGGATGCGTCGTAAGAGGGAACCCGGTGGAAATCCGGGACTGCCCCGCAGCGGTGAGCGGGAACGACCGCCGTCATACGCACTGGGCCCGACGTACCGGGTCCGGGAAGCGACGGCCAGTAGGAGTCCTCCGTCAGGAGGACGCGCCCGCAAGTCCGAAGACCTGCCCGTTGCCCGCGTACGACCGACTCGTGCGCGGACATCCCGGTGACTTCGTGGGCGGGTCGGCGTACATACCCGGCGGACGACCGCGCTGTGACGCGCGAGGTCGGTTTCCGCCCGGTCCGTCACCCCTTCGCGCTCGCGTCCCGTCACCCGGGATCTCAGGGATTCATCTCGCGAAGGAGATCTCCGTGACCACGAGGACCGCACCCGCGGCAGCACGGGCCACCGTGTACGGCTACCCCCGGCAGGGCCCGGACAGGGAACTGAAGAAGGCCGTCGAGGGCTACTGGAAGGGCCTCGTCACCGCCGAAGCCCTCAAGACCGTGGCCGCCGAACTGCGCAGGACCAACTGGCAGGAGCTGGCCGCGGCCGGCATCCACGAAGTGCCCACCGGTGACTTCTCGTACTACGACCACGTCCTGGACACCACCGTCATGGTCGGCGCGATCCCCGCACGCCACCGTCCCGCCGTCGCAGCGAACGCCCTGGACGGCTACTTCGCCATGGCCCGCGGCACCCGGGACGTGGCCCCGCTGGAGATGACGAAGTGGTTCGACACGAACTACCACTATCTCGTACCCGAGTTGGGCCCTGACACCGTGTTCACGGCCGACCCCACCAAGCAGGTCGCGGAACTGAAGGAAGCCCTCGCCCTCGGGCTCAGCGCCCGTCCGGTGCTTGTCGGGCCGGTCACCTACCTCCTGCTCGCCAAGCCCGCCCCGGGCTCACCGGCGGACTTCGACCCGCTCACCCTCCTCGACCGGCTACTGCCGGTGTACGCCGAAGTCCTCGCCGATCTACGCGCGGCCGGCGCCGAGTGGGTGCAACTCGACGAACCCTCCCTCGTCCAGGACCGCTCCCCGGCCGAACTGAACGCCGCCGCGCACGCCTACCATGACCTCGGCGCTCTCACGGACCGGCCCAAGCTCCTGGTCGCCTCGTACTTCGGCCGGCTCGGCGACGCGCTGCCGCTGCTGGCCAAGGCTCCCGTCGACGGGCTCGCGCTGGACTTCACCGAGTCCGCCGCCGCCAACCTCGACGCGCTCGCGGCCGTCGGCGGTCTGCCCGGCAAGCGGCTCGTCGCCGGCGTCGTCAACGGCCGCAACATCTGGGCCAACGACCTGACCAAGTCCCTGGCCACCCTCGGCACTCTGCTCGGACTGGCCGACCGGGTCGACGTCGCCGCCTCCTGCTCCCTGCTCCACGTGCCGCTGGACTCCGCCCGGGAGCGGGACATCGAGCCGCAGATCCTGCGGTGGCTCGCCTTCGCGAAGCAGAAGACCGCCGAGATCGTCACGCTCACCAAGGGCCTCGCCCAGGGCACCGACGCGATCATCGGCGAACTCGCCGCCAACCGCGCCGACCTGGCCTCCCGCACGACCTCGCCGATCACACGAGACCCGGCCGTCCGGGCCCGCGCCTCCGCCGTCACCGAGACCGACACCCGCCGCTCCCAGCCCTACTCCGAACGCACGGCGGCCCAGCGGGCCCACCTCGGCCTGCCCGTGCTGCCGACCACCACCATCGGCTCCTTCCCCCAGATCGGCGCGCTGCGCACCGCCCGCGCCGATCTGCGAGCGGGCCGGATCGACACGGACGGCTACGAGGAGCGCGTCAGGGCCGAGATCAGGGAGGTGATCTCCTTCCAGGAGAAGGCCGGTCTGGACGTCCTCGTGCACGGCGAGGCCGAACGCAATGACATGGTCCAGTACTTCGCCGAGCAGCTCACCGGCTACCTCGCCACCCAGCACGGCTGGGTGCAGTCCTACGGCACCCGCCACGTCCGCCCGCCGATCCTGGCCGGCGACATCTCCCGCCCCCAGCCGATGACGGTGCGCTGGACGACGTACGCCCAGTCACTCACCGAGAAGCCGGTCAAGGGCATGCTCACCGGACCGGTCACCATGCTCGCCTGGTCCTTCGTCCGCGACGACCAGCCCCTCGGCGACACCGCCCGCCAAGTCGCCCTCGCCCTGCGCGACGAGGTGAACGACCTGGAAGCGGCCGGGACTTCGGTCATCCAGGTCGACGAGCCCGCCCTGCGCGAGACCCTGCCGCTGCGTGCGGCCGACCGCGCCGCGTATCTCGCCTGGGCGACGGAGGCGTTCCGGCTCACCACCGGCGGGGTCCGGCCGGACACCCAGATCCACACCCACATGTGCTACGCCGAGTTCGGTGACATCGTCCAGGCCATCGACGACCTCGACGCCGACGTCATCAGCCTGGAAGCCGCCCGCTCCCACATGCAGGTCGCCCGCGAACTCGCCGCCCACGGCTACCCGCGCGAAGCCGGACCCGGTGTGTACGACATCCACTCACCCCGTGTCCCGAGCGTCGCGGAGGCCGCTGCACTGCTCCGCACCGCGCTGAAGGCGATTCCCGCCGAACGCCTGTGGGTGAACCCCGACTGCGGGCTGAAGACCCGCGACTGGCCCGAGACCCGCCGGTCCCTGGACAACCTGGTCACCGCCGCCCGCACGGTCCGCGAGGAACTCTCCTCGTCCTGACCGCAGGCCCCACCGGCCGGGGGAGGCCGCGCCTGCCGCCCCTCCCCCGGCATCGGCATCGGCATCGGCATCGGCATCGGCATCGGCATCGGCATCGGCGAACGTATCAGCCACGGCCCTGCCTTGCCCGGCACGGCGTGACGCCCACCGTGCGCTGGGCGGTGCGGGAGCGGCCTGGGGTCGGGCTTCAGGCCGTGTCGGTGTGCCGGAGGGTTTCCACGCACAGGTGCGGGGTGACGAAGGGCTGGAGGCTCACCGCGGTGAGCGGGGCCCGAAGCGTCTCGACCGTGCCCTGCGGGGACGTTTCCGCACAGTGGAAAGTGAAGGAAATGTACCTCCATTCCACAGCACGGAAGATCTGCGTCGACAACTGTGCGCCTTGGGCCCGAAGCTGAGGATCGTCGAGCAAGCGATTCAGAGGTGTTGAGCCATGACGACACAGGCACCGTCCCCGGTCGCCCATCACACGGACCTCCGCCAGGCGTTCTCACTGTTCCCTTCTGGAGTGACCGCCGTGTGTGCGCTTGTCGACGGTGAGCCCGTCGGTCTCGCCGCGAGCTCTTTCACGTCCGTCTCGCTGGAACCTCCGTTGGTGAGTGTCGCGTTCGGCAGCAGGTCGCGCACGTGGGCCCGGCTGCGCCGGGCGACACACATCGGCATCAGTGTGCTGGCGGAGCAGCATGCGGAGTTCTGCCGCGTCCTGGCCGGCCCTGAGCAGGGGCGGTTCACTGACGTGGACTGGACGGCCGCCCCTGGGGGAGCCGTGCACATAGCTGACAGCGCGCTCATGCTGACCTGCACGATCGCAGACGTCACCACGGCAGGGGACCACGACGTCGCCTTCTTCACCGTGCACGACGTCCTCGGACAGGCGCCCGTGGAACCGCTGCTGTTCCACCGGAGCGAGTTCCGCCGCGTCGTCGGCCGACCTACTGCCAGGATCTGACATGACTCAGACGCTCGCCGCAGTACTGCGCTCGGGTGACCAGCCGTACCGGATCGAGGAAGTCTCCCTCGCGGATCCGCGCCCCGAGGAAGTGCTGGTGCGTATCGTAGCCACAGGGATGTGTCATACGGATCTGCTCGGCAGGGCGCAGGAACCTGGTTTCCTGCCGGCGGTGCTCGGTCATGAGGGCGCGGGCGTCGTCGAACGGGTGGGATCGGCCGTGACAACCGTGCGACCCGGCGACCATGTGGTGCTCACCTTTGACTCCTGCGGCATCTGCGAGTCTTGTCGGCGTGCTGCACCCGCGTACTGCGCAGAGTTCAGGCAGAGGAATCTGTCCGGGCAGCGTGTGGACGGCAGTGGTGTCGCGCGGGACAAGAGCGGCGCGCGCCTCACGAGCCGGTGGTTCGCTCAATCGTCCTTCAGCCAGTATGCGATCGCCACCGAACGCAACGCCGTTGTGATCGACCGCGACGTACCGCTCGACTTGGTGGGGCCACTGGGCTGCGGGGTGCAGACCGGTGCGGGAATCGTCCTGAACGAGTTCGGCCTCGAAGCCGGCCAGACCATCCTGGTGTTCGGAGCGGGAGCGGTCGGGCTTTCCGCGGTCCTGGCCGCCAAGCTGGCTGGGGCGAGGCACATCGCGGTGATCGATCGTTCACCGCAGCGACGACGGCTCGCGCTGGAGCTCGGTGCCACCGTCGCCGAAGCGGACCTGCCTGCCGATACGGCGAGCCGCCTCCTGGGCGGAGCGGGAACCTTTGACTTCAGCGTGGATACGACCGGGGTGGCGGCACTGATGGAAGCCGCCGTCGGCCTCACTGGCCCGGGCGGAACCATCGCGCTGGTCGCGGGCGGCGCTGACCGTTTGGCTCTGCGACCGGTGCAACTCAGTGGCCGCAGACTGACCTATGTGATCGAGGGATCCTCTCAGCCGCACAGTTTCATACCCAGCATGATCGACTGGTGGCGGCAGGGCAGATTCCCCTTCGACCGCATGATTCGGCACTACCGCCTGGAGGACATCAACGAGGCGGAAGCTGATGCCCTGTCAGGGGAAGCAGCCAAACCAGTTTTGGTGATGCAGGGCTGAGGCCCGCCAACGACAGTGACGTCTGGCTGTCGAAAGACCACGTCGTCTCTTTCGCGCCTACCCCTCGCTGAGAGACGGCCTCCGGCCCAGGTGCCGATGACGAGCTGGATACCGGCTTGCCATCGGCACCTGGCGCATGCAGGCCGTTATAAGGGACGAGACCAAGGGAACGCCTGCGAGGCGCCGGCGCCGACGCCGACTACAGTCCGGTCCCGCCTGGGGGCCATACATCGTCGACGGCACCCTGGTGCCGACCCATTAGCTTACTATTTGTAAGCTACTTACGGCTTGGTGGATTACTGCCTGAACCGCAGCTAACCTCGACGTCGGGTGCCTGCATCAGCCGTGACTGCAGCACTATTTGTCTCGGCTCGACATGACGAGCCCCACAAACTTTTGTCAGCGCCACTGCCCTCCCCCCACTGAAAGGGAATCATCATGGTCTCACCGACAAAACTGGCACACGTGGTGCTGTGGACCTCACGAGTCCGCGAAATGCGAGACTGGTATGTGAAGGTGCTCGATGGACGCATCACTTTCGAGAGTCCCGCCGGCGCCTTCATCACGTACGACGACGAACATCACCGGATCGCAGTCGGAGATCCTGCGGCAGCAGCGGAATTGACGGCACGGTCCGTGGGCGACTCTCAGGGCATCATGGGTACGGGAACCCTGAACTCTGAAGACAGTCCTGCGGTGCAGGGCGCCTCCAACCTGTTTCAAGGACTGGCTCACATCGCGTTCACCTATGGCAGTTTGTTGAACCTCCTCAGCCATTATGAAGAGCTTGCCAAGGCATCGATCAAACCAACCGCAGCTGTCAATCACGGCCCGACCACGTCACTCTATTATGCCGATCCGGACGGAAACCAGATCGAGTTGCAGGTAGACAACTTCGACACTCTGGAAGAAGCCACGCTCTACATGCAGTCAGATTCCTTTGCCAACAATCCTGTTGGTGTACCATTCGATCCGGCGGAGCTGCTGGCTCGACTCCGGGCTGGGGCTCTCCCCTCGGACCTCACCCGTCCTGCCGGGGCTTAACGGCTTTCCGGACCGGCAATGGACGCAAGCGCGCGAGGAGGGAAGACATTTTGAGCGGTCACACCTCCGAGGACGCCAATGCCATGGCCTGTCAGGCCATGCAGGAGATACTGGAAGTCGTCGGACGGCGCTGGACCGGCGCGATCCTCGTGGCGCTGACCGAGCAGCCGCGTCGTTTCGGGGAGTTCCGTCAACTGATCCCAGGACTCTCCGACCGTATGCTCTCCCTGCGTCTCAAGGAGCTCAAGGCGCAGAAGCTCCTGGAACGGCATGTAGTGCCCGCCACCCCGGTCCAGGTGAGCTACGCGCTCACACCGCTGGGACGCGATCTGACCGCCGCGCTCCAGCCCCTCAGGGCCTTCGGCTCATGCCACTTGCTCCCTTCCTCTCCTCACGACGGGGAGCGTTCCTGAGGGAGAAGTCAGCAACCCAAGGTCGACGAAAGCCTCGCCGAACGCGCTGCCCTGCGCTGCCCTATGGGGAACCGCGAAGTGGTCGCCCGAGACCCCCGCGCCGCGTCGGCACGTTTTCTACGAGAACGGCTCCTTTTATGAACCTGAAAGTCCACGACGAACTGGCGGCGGTCGTGCCGCTCCTACCTGCTTCGGCCTTCGACGAGGCCGGCATCGCGTCGGCTCGCGCGGCCGTACGGCAGGTCTCCGCGGCCGACGGGACTGGGCCGACCGGTGTCGTGCTGGAGGAACGCGAGGTGACCGGCCCGCCTGGTGCTCCGGACGTGGTGGTACGGGTCTTCCGCCCGCAGGAGTATTCCGCGGCTTCCGGTGCAGGGGTGCTGGACATTCACGGTGGCGGGTTCGCGGCCGGGGCTGCGGTCCTCGACGACGAGGTCAACGCGCATCTGGTGCGGGCGCTCGGTGTGGTGGTGGTCGCCGTGGGCTACCGGCTCGCGCCCGAACACCCATTCCCCGCGCCCCTGGAGGATTGTTATGCGGCGTTGACCTGGTTCGCGGCCAACGCCGGCGAACTCGGTGTCGACCCGGCCCGCATAGGAGTTCTGGGCGACAGCGCCGGCGGCTGCCTCGCGGCTGCCGTTGCGCTCATGGCACGGGACCAGGGTGGTCCAGCCCTGGCCTTCCAAGCGCTGGTCGAACCGGTGCTGGATGACCGTATGGACACCCCCTCGATGCGCGAGCCCACTTTCACACTCTGGTGGTCACGGGAGCACGCGAAGCACAGTTGGCGGTACTACCTGGGCGGCGACCAGCTCCACCGCGAACCATCAGCGTACGCAGCACCGGCCCGTGCCGCCGCACTTGGGGGGCTGCCACCGACGTATCTGAGCGTGAACGAGCTGGACGTCCTTCGCGACGAAGGGCTCGACTACGCCCGCCGCCTACTGGAGGCCGGCGTACCGACCGAGGTCCACGTGTGGCCGGGCACGTTCCATGGTTTCGCTGCGGCCGCCCCCGACAGCTCCGTCGCGCACACCGCACGAGCCTCGCTGACGGAAGCCCTGCGACGCGGTCTGGGCGTCGCGAAAGGCCGGTGATCCGCCCGCACCAGACTCGGCATATACCTATAGGGGGCTAGGGGTTGAAAGTATCCGGGAGGATGGGACAGGATATGGATAGTCTCAGGGCAAGGAGCCCCGGCTATCAGTCTATTGGGGGGATTGATGATCCACATCACGCTCGGGGCGATGCGTTACGTCAGCCCGAAAGAAGACCAACTGGGTCGTGACCATGTCGGCTGGGACCCGAACATGGACGACGAGGCCCTGTTCCGTGCCAACCGGGGATGCTGGGTCCTGGGGGAACGCGCCGACCGCGAGCAGTACGCCCTGCTGTCCGCCGGGGGCGTCGTGCGTCAGGCGATCGAGATCGACCGCCTGGTCGCGGTGTCCGGCGGTCGCCGGGCGATCGAGGGCCGGTTCCTGGAGGCCGGACACCCGGTTCACGACGCGTACGTCGGAAAGCCGCAACCGGTCGAGCCGGCCCGCAACCCGGTGACGTACTTCGAGTCCCCTCACGCGGCACGGACGTGCGGCTGTGGCTGCGAAGCGCCGGTCACCCTCGGCTGGTTCCTCCCCGGACACGACCAGAAGGCCCTGCACGACCGTGTCGCCAAGATCGGCACGGTCCACCAGTTCATCGACTGGTTCGACCGCACCTACACCGGAGATGCCCGGGCCATGGCGTCCCGGATCGTCTCCATCACTCCGCACACGAATAGCAAGCGGGTGTGCAGTGCGCACGGCTCCGCGGCGGAATGCACACCGCTCATCGCGGACGTCGTACTGAGCGACGCGGGCAGCGAACGCGTGGAATGGGCAGTCTGCCTCCGGTGGCTGCGGGAGAACTCCGACGCGGCGGCCTGGCTCGACGCACACCCCGACACCGCAGCGCTGCTGGACGCCTCCTGACCCAATCGAGGCGGGAGAGCCAGGACTTCGCCTGCCTCGAACGGAGAGCGGCAGCCCGGCGGTTCAACACCGCGTCACCCCGTGGGTCCCGGCACGTACCGGGGCCCGCCGCCGACCTGTACGCCGCGATCAGAGGCGGAGGACCGGTCCGACTCTCGGGCCGGACCGGGGGGCGTTGCCACGCGGCCTTTTCCGGATCAGGCACCCAGGAGAGTGACAGCACCGCCCCACAGAGCGCCCGGGTTGATCCAGTCGGGGTAGATCTCAAGCATCTGGCGGAAGAAGTCACGGCTGTTCGGATCTTTCGCCAGTAGGCGGTCGACGCCGTCGAGGTACTGCCTGGTCAGGTCGATGGCGGCCGGGGTGTCGTCACGTGCCGGGTCCTTGTGGCCGGCGATCACGTGGGCCGGATCGAGGGCCTGGACCCTGTCGAGGGCGCGGCGCCAGGCGTCTCGGCCGCCGCCCTGAGACTCGGAGAGGTACTGGTGGACGCCGTTGTGGACGACGTCGCCGGCGACCGCGAGCCGCATCGAGGGGACCCAGAGCACGGTCGTGTCATCGGTGTCGCTGTGGCCGACCTCGATGGGCAGCGGTCTCTCGCCTTCGAGGGTGAAGCCGTCCGCCGGGATCTCGGCGGCCTCAACCCTCTCGGTGGGGATCTGACTGGGGAACAGCTGGTCCCAGAACTTCGTACGGAACTCGGTACCGGCTTGCTGCCGCATGACGCCGAGGTACGCGCCGGTGGGGAACGGTGTGGCCGCGGTGACGTCGCTGGTGGCCGCCGAATTGCTGATGGCGCAGTCGTCCGGCGTCCGGGCGCGGCTGACGTCATGTCCCGGCAAGCAATGCGGCGTCGTGTTCTACGACGAGTCGAAAAACGCGAGCCGGGTCTGGCACGACTCCCGGACCTGCGGCAACCGCCACAACCTCCAACAGGCCCGGGCCCGGCGGCGTTCCACGGCAGAATGTCCGCCCAGGCCGTGCCTGGGCGGACATTCTGCCGCCCGAAGGCCAGTGCCTGCCCGTGTCCAGGCTCCACGCCACCCACGGATCCCTGTCGACGACGATCGTGATCAGTACACCTAGAGCAGGGTGCCCCCTGACACCTCGATGCGCTGGCCGGTGATCCAGTGGCTGCGGCTGGTGAGTAGGGCTGTGATGGCATCGCCTACGTCCTCGGGCTCCCCGACCCGCCCGAGGGCGACCTGCGGCGCGATGACGTCCCGGAACCCGCTGTCGCGGGCCGCTCCACCGGCGAAGTCGGTGGCGATGGGGCCGGGAGCGAAGGCGTTCACGGCGATCTGTCGGTCACCCAGCTCCTTGGCCAGGTAGCGGGTGAGTATTTCGACCGCGCCCTTCGCCGTGGCGTATACGGACTGCCCGGCGCCGGTGAAGCGTGTCAGGGAGGTGGAGAGGTTGACGATCGCACCACCATCGGTGAGCAGCGGTGTCAGCGTCTGGGTGAGGAAGAACACGCCCTTGAGGTGCACGTCGAAGACATCGTCGAAGTCTTGCTCGGTCGTCTCGGCGAACGGCTTGATCAGAGAGTTTCCGGCGTTGTTGACGAGGAAATCGAAGCTCTCGCGTTCCCAGTCATGTGACAGCGTCTTGCGCAGCCGGTCTGCGAACGGACCGAACGAGCTGATGTCGGCGGTGTCCAATTGCAGCGCGACGGCCCTGCCGCCGGCCTCCTTGATTCCCGCGACGACCTGGTCGGCAGCGGCCGGGCTGCTCTTGTAGGTGATCACCGAGTCGACGCCGGCAAGTGCGAGGCTGGTCGCGGCACTTGCCCCGATCCCGCGGCTACCACCGGTGATGACGGCGATTCTGCGGGCTTCTGACATGAGTTGCTCCTGTGGTGTTTGCGCGGTCTGCCTGGATGGATGAGGTCGTTGAAGCGACGTGGAGCGTCTGGGGTGAGATGGCCGTGTCAGTCGTGGGCGGCCTTGACCCAGACGGTCTTCGTCTCCAGGTAGGCGTCGATGTGGTGTCGGCCGTTCTCCCGGCCGTAGCCGGACTGCTTGTAGCCGCCGAACGGCACGGCGGGATCGTTTGATCCGTAGTGGTTGACGTAGACGATGCCTGCTCGCAGGCCCCGGGTCAGTCGCGTGACCTTGTTGACGTCACGGGTCCACACCCCACTCGCCAGCCCGAAGGGTGTGTCGTTGGCGCGGCGCAGAACCTCGTCGACGCTGTCGAAGGGGATCGCCGCGACGACCGGGCCGAAGATCTCCTCACGGGCGATCGTCATGTCATCCGTCACTCCGGTGAACACGGTGGGGGGCACGAAGAACCCGTTGGCGAGGGTGCCCTCCGTGACCCGCGCGCCGCCGCTCAACGCGGTCGCGCCGGCGGCGGCACCGGCGTCCAGATAGCCGGTCACGCGGTCGAGTTGCTCTCGGGAGACGAGCGGGCCGAGGTCGGTGGACGGCAGAAGCGGGTCGCCGACCGTCAGGCCACGCGCGTACTCGGCCACCCGCTCGGTGAACTCATCGAATACCGGTCGTTCCACGTAGAGACGGGTCCCGGCCGCGCACACCTGCCCCGAATTGTTGAAGGCACCCCGCGCCGCGGCTGCGACCGCGGCGTCGAGGTCGGCGTCCGCGAACACGATGTGCGGCGACTTGCCTCCCAACTCCATCGTCAGTCGCTTCGTGGTGGGGGCCGAGGCTTCGATGACCTTCTGTGCGGTCGCCGACGAACCGGTGAAGGCGATCTTGTCCACGTCGGGGTGGCTCGACAGCGCGGCCCCTGCCTCACCGAAGCCGGTGACGACGTTCACCACACCTTCGGGCACGCCCGCCTCGAGGCAGAGCTGCGCGAGCAGCAGCACACTGTAGCCCGCCTGCTCGGCCGGCTTGAGGACCAGCGTGCATCCCGTCGCGAGAACGGGCGCGAGCTTCCACGAGGAGGTGAAGATCGGCGAGTTCCACGGGATGATCCCGCCCACCACCCCGACCGGCTCCTTGAGGGTGTAGCTGAACAGATCGCGTGCCTGAGAGTTCTCGATCGTGTCGCCGTGGATCATCAGTGCCTGGGCGGCGGCGTAGCGGTAGGTCTCCGCGGCGACGTCGACCCAGGCGCGGGTGTGTGCCAGGGGTGCGCCCATGTCCAGCGAGTCCAGGAGCGCGAGTTCCTCGCGCCGGCTCTCCAGGAGGTCGGCCAGCCGGAGCAGCACACGCTGCCGCCGACTGGGAGTGAACTTGCTCCACGGGCCCTCGAAGGCGCGCCGCGCCGCGACGACGGCTCGGTCGACGTCGGCCGCCGAACCGCGAGCGAGCCGGTCGAGTTGTTCGCCGGTCGCGGGATTGATCGACTCGAAGCTCTCGCCCGAGGCTGCCTCGGTCCATACGCCGTCGATGAGCAACTTCTTCACCTGCCCATCGAGGAAGGCAGGACGCGGTGTGGCGGTTTCCAGCATGGTTCAGCTCCTAGAGAGGGTTCTCAGCGGCACCACCGACGCTAGGACCGGCACACTCCACCGGCTACGCGCATCCTCTTCGCTTTTTGCCCGATCCTCTGAGCCGTGCGCGCTAGGTGGCCGAGGTAAGGTGAAGGAGCCATGACCTCATCCCTCGCCTTCAAAGGCATTTCGCGCGAGAGCGCGATCGCCGGGCTCGTTGACGTTATTACCCGATCATGCGCCGAGGCTGACCTGCCGCCGGCTCACGGGTTCTTCGCCACGCCGATACCAGGACTGACCTTCTTCCGGTCTTCCGCCATCGCCGACCCTCGATCGGCGGCGCCAGGGTCAGTCGACGAAGGGCCTGCGGTGTGTGTTGTTCTTCAGGGCACGAAGCGTGCGAAATGCGCGTCCCGCGAAATCCGCTACGAACCCGAGACCTACTCGATCTCTCCGGTGGAGCTGCCTCTGACCGACATCCTCGTCGAAGCGTCCGAGGAACATCCGTTTCTCGGCCTGCGGCTGAGGCTTGACGCGGTAGTGCTCACCGACCTTCTGCTCGAACTGCCTCCCCCAGGGGAGGATTCGCGCCCGAGTCCAGGACTCACACCCACCCCGCTGCACGACGATCTCATCGACCCGCTCATACGGTTGGTCGACGCTCTGCGCGATCCGCACGACGTGGCCGTGCTCGGGGCGCAAGTGCAGCGCGAAATCACATACCGGCTGATCCGGGGCCCGCAGCATGCGTTGCTTCGCCAAATCGCGACCCCCGACAGCCAACTGTCCCGCATCAAGCTCGCGGTTGACTGGATTCGCGAGCATTACGCCGGACCGTTCAGCATCGAGTCGGCCGCCGCAGTGGCACACATGAGCACCTCATCGTTTCATGCCCACTTCAAAGCGGTGACGTCGATGAGCCCCTTGCAGTATCAGAAACATCTCCGCCTGCACGAAGCACGCCGCCTCCTCCTTGACCGTCAGGCCGACACCACCACAGTCAGTTTCATGGTTGGCTACAACAGCCCGTCACAGTTCAGCCGCGACTACAAACGGCTCTTCGGCGAACCCCCGATGCGCGACGTTCGCAAGCTGCAATCCGCGGTGTAGCCGGATACTCCGCATCCGTGTTGCCCAGAGCCGCCGTGGGACAGGTGGCGATTCCAAGGTGGTCTCGGAGAAGGTCACCTCCGGCAGCAGCACCCCGGCACTCCCGAAGCACATCATCGCCCCCGCGTCGGCGGTCACCGCCGCTTCAACCGCCCATTGACACGCCGAGGTGCTGGCGGAAGGCGTACCGGCCGGTGTCGGTGAGGCGGTACTCCACATCGTTCCCGGGGGCGGAGAGCCTGTCCTGGCCCGCCGCGCCGGGGGCGAAGGTTCCGTCGTGCCCGGTCAGCGCGCCCTGAGCCAGGAGAGCCTGCATGAGAGCGACGCCCAGGCGGCCCGCCAGGTGGTCGTAGCACGTCCGCGCGGCACGCAGGGCGTGGGCGCGGTTGCCCTGGCGCAGGGAACGCACCGGCCGAGTCGGGAAGAGAGCCGCGATGGTCTCGAGAGCGGTGGCGACCTGGGGCCCTGCGAGCCGGTAGTAGCGGTGGCGGCCGTGGCGTTCGACGGTGAGCAGGCCGCCGTCGAGGAGTTTGGCCAGGTGTGCGCTGGTGGTGGAGGGGGCCAGGCCCGCTTCGGAGGCCAGGACGCCGGCCGGCAGGGCACGGCCGTCGAACAGCGCAGCCAGCATCCTGGCCCGCCCCGCATCACCCAGCAGAGCGCCGACGGGTACGAGATCGATGTCTCCGTTCATGGCATCCACGGTAGGTAGGGGACGCTTCGATCGGGAGCGAAATGATCCCGGCCCACCGTGGGCTCGTGGGCCGCTCCACCCCTGCCCGTTCCGCTTCGCCGCCCGTCACCGGACAGTCGCTGATCCTGCTCACGATGTGCGTGGGTCTGTCGCGGGGCTGCTGATCTTCGCCGCCGGTTCCGCCGGCTGCGGGCCGGCTGTGGGGACCGCCATGCTGATCGGTGCCCGCGCAGTGCAATCGGTGCCCGGGCAGTGCAGGGGATCGGCGCCGCTGCCCTGCTGCCCTGCTGCCCTGCTGCCCTGCTGCCCGCCACGCTCGTCGTGATCACCCGCGCCTACCCCCGGGAGGACGATCGCTCGAAGGCGATCGGGATCTGGGCCGCGGTCGCCGGTCTCGCCCTGCCCCTTGGTCCCCTCGTCGGCGGTCTGCTGGTCACCGGTGTCGGATGGCGGTGGGTCTTCCTCGTCAACCTCCCGATCACCGCGGCGGCCCTCGTCCCGGTCCTCGCCCTCGTCCCGGTCCCCACCCGCGTCCCGGCCGACCGAGGACAACACACGGCCCGTCCGGACCGGGCCGGTACCGTCCTCGGGGCCCTGACCCTCACCGGCTGCACCCTCGCCCTGATCGAGGGCGGCCGTACCGGCTGTGCCTCCCCCGCGGCCGTGACCACGATCGTGGTCACCTTCCTGCTGGGCCTGGCCTTCTCGCACGTCGAACGCCGCCAGGCCGGCCCTGCTCTGCCTCTTGAGCTCTTCCGCGACCGCCGATTCGCCACGGCGAACGGCGTCGCGCTCGTCATGAACCTGGTCGGGTTGGGCACGGTGTTCGTCTTCACGCTCTATCTCCAAGGCATCCAACACCGCCCGCCCCTGGCGGCCGGCGCCGCCCTGCTGCCGATGTTCATCCCCTTGGTCGGCCTGGCCCCGCTGACCGGCCACATCGCAGCCCGCTACGGTCCCCGCCGACCCGCCACCGCGGGTCTTCTCCTGGGCGCGGCCGGCACAGCCTGGCCCACTGCCGTCACCCCCCACTCGTCCTACCCCGGACTGCTGCCCGTCCTTCAGCTCACCCGCCCGCTGGACGACCCAGCCGCGAGCTTCTCCGCTCTCGGTTTCCCCTATCTCAAATTTGCTAAAACTAACGCAAAATACCATTCTCTATGGTATGGAGAGGGATGAGGTCCCTACAGGCCATGAGACCGAAGAATCCCCTGGTCAGGGAGTGGTTCGCTCGGGCGACAGCGGAGACGACGCACCCCGTTGGGGCGTACACCCGGCTGAACCGCAGCAGGTGTCCCCCGAAGTCGAGGAAGGGGCACTGGAGGACTGGGTGATGTCCTGGTCCACGGTGGCTCTCGCGGTGCACGACGCCGATCTGCGTTGCGTGCGGCAGAACGCCGCGATGCTCCAGCTGACCGCCGGAGAGCCGTCGAGGGAGGCGCACTCCAGCGTGCTCGCCACCGTACTAGCGGATGCAGACGTCGCGGCATGGGTGGCCCGCATGCGGCACGTGTTGCTGACTGGCCGACCGGAGAGCGGATTGGTGGTACGGGCGCGTACCGCCGTCGACCCCCGGCACGAGCGCGTGTTCTCGGTTTCCGTCTCCCCTCTTCGTGAGCGGAACGGCAGGACTCCCGGAGTGTGCACGACGGTGGTCGACGTCACCGTGGAACAGCGCGGCAAGGAACGGCTGGCCCTCCTCAGCGAGGCCGGCACCCGCATCGGCAGCACGCTGGACGTCATGCGCACCTCGCAGGAGCTGGCAGGCATGATGGTGCCGGCGTTGACCGACTTCGTCGCGGTGGACCTGCTGGACGCCCTGCTCAGCGGCGACGAGCCCGCACCGCTCCCGGTCACCAGCGCTCCGGCACTGCGCCGCACGGCGCACGCGTCGGTGCGTCCGGGCGTTCCGGAAGCCGTGGTGCGTCTCGGCGACGTCGACGTCCACCCGGAGCACACACCCAGCGCCCACGTCCTTCGGACCGGGCGCTCAATCCTGTTCCGCGACCTGAGACCCGAGATCGACGCGTGGTTCGACCAGGACCCGCTACGCGGCACCACCATGCGCAAGCACGGATTCCACTCGGGGATGATCGTGCCGGTGACCGCGCGGGGCACCACACTCGGTGTGGTCCTGTTCGCCCGTAGCCTGCGCGAGGAGTCGTTCGAGCCGGAAGACCTCGCGCTGGCCGAGGAGTTGGTGTCCCGGGCAGCCGTATGCCTGGACAACGCTCGGCGCTTCACCCGCGAGCGCACCAGCGCCGTGGCCCTCCAGCGCAGCCTGCTGCCGCAGGGGCTGCCCGAACAGTCCGCGGTGGAAGCGGCCTCCCGCTACCTGCCCGCAACACCCCGGCTGGGCGTGGGCGGTGACTGGTTCGACCTGATCCCCCTCTCGGGCGCGCGTGTCGCCATGGTGGTCGGGGACGTGGTCGGCCACGGGCTGCAGGCGGCCGCCACCATGGGCCGGCTGCGCACCGCAGTGCGCACCCTGGCCGACGTCGACCTCGCGCCCGACGAACTCCTCACTCGCCTCGACGACCTGGTCCTACGGCTCTCCGCAGAACCCGGAACACGTCGGGGAGGCGAAGACGAAGCGACCGGAGGGATCGGCGCGACCTGCCTGTACGCGGTCTACGACCCCGTCTCGGGCACCTGCTCGTTCGCGCGGGCCGGACATCCGCCGCCCGCCGTGCTCCGCCCTGACGGCAGGGCCGAGTTCCTGAATCTGCCCGCCGGCCCACCGCTTGGGCTGGGCGGGCTCCCGTTCGAGGCTCGCGACGTGGAGCTGCCGGAGGGCAGCCTGCTCGCGCTGTACACCGACGGCCTCGTCGAATCGAGGGAACGCGACATCGACCAGGGCCTGGAGACCCTCAGGCAGACCCTGGCCACACGCGACATCAGCTTGGAAGGCTTGTGCGACAGCCTCGTAGCGAAGCTGCTGCCCGGCCACCGCGCCGACGACGCCGCACTGCTGCTGACCCGACTCAAGCGCCTCGGCGCAGACAGCGTCGCCGCATGGGACCTGCCCAACGACCCCGCGGCCGTGTCCGCGATCCGCGCGGAGGTCCTGCGCACTCTGTCCTCCTGGCAACTGGAGGACGCGGCGTTCGTCACCGAACTCGTTGTCAGCGAACTGGTGACGAACGCCATTCGCTACGGCGGCGCCCCCATCCGCCTCCGCCTCATCCGCGACCGGACGCTGATCTGCGAGGTCTCGGACAGCAGCAGCACCGCCCCCCATATGCGCCGCGCTCGCGCCTTCGACGAGGGTGGCCGCGGACTGCTGCTGGTCGCCCAGCTCACCGACCGCTGGGGAAGCCGCCAGACCACAAACGGCAAGGTCATCTGGTGCGAGCAGACCCTGCCGGCGAGCTCCACGGCCCCATGACCTGGCATCTGCTGACCTGTCGTCTGCGCAGGCACTGACGGTAGAGCGAGGACGACCGAGTCGGTCATCGCAACCGGAGATGTTCCGCTCCAAGATGTGTTTCGACCAAACCGGGGCGGTGGCCGGCAAGTTCCAGGGCACCGTTTTCACCGACGCCCGCATCGAGCTCCCGTTCAGCCATCAGGCATCAGGCATCAGGAGAGCAGGGCGGACGCACGCCGCCCAGACCTGGACCCGGAGGGCGGGTCACGACGGAGCGAACTTCAGCGGTCGAGGCTGTTGATGCTGTCGAGGAGTTCGGCGACTGCAAAAACCTCGAGGAATCTGCCCAACAGCTCCTCGCGGCCGCTCGTCTCGGCCTTTCCGCTTGCGACGGCCGTCAAGATCCCCTGGAACGCCGGCATCCGGGTGGACCGGATCGTGATGACGAGATCGGGGTCGCTCGGTGCCGGGCCGATCCCAGTCGTCAACTGCCCTTCGGTGACGACGACGTACAGCATCACGCCCGCGGTGTGGATCTCCCAGACAGCGCAGAGGCCATCCGCTGCCTCGGCGTTGAACGTGGCACGAAACGCCATGACTACCGACGAGGGAGGTACGAACTCGTCGGCTCTCTGTTCGCCGAGCCGGGAGTTTCCCCACATCGCCAAGGCCAGCACCGCCGACTGCAATGCTCGGCCGTCCCCGGTGAGCACGTAGAGCACCCCCCGCTTCGGCGCTGGAGCAACCTGGCGCTCGACGACGCCGACCTGCTCGAGTTCCTTGAGTCGAGCAGACAGCACGTTCGTCGGAATGCCAGGCAGAGCGTCGAGCATCTCGGAGTAACGGCTCGGGCGGGCCAGGAGCTCGCGAATGACCAGCAGCGCCCACCTCTCGCCGACCATCTCGAGGGCACGAGCCAACCCGCAGTACTGCCCGAAGTCTTTACGTGCCATCCTGCCACCATAGCAGCCAGCTTGTCATTAAGATGCACGCTTCAGATCAAGATTTCAGCTTGCAAAAATGAAGCACCAGATCTAAGGTTCCACCTCGTGACGACCGGTCTCGGTCAGATGCCCGATGCCGGCACCAGTGGTGTCGGCGCCCACTCCGCCACCGCGAAGTCGCGAAGGGCTCACCCGCCCGCCACTCGGGGGCAGGTGTCCGCGCAGGCCCCCTCCCCCATCGAAAGGAACACGCTCATGACCTCCATCAACGGCGCCACCGTCCTCGTCACCGGCGCCAACGGCGGAATCGGGACCGCTCTCGTCAACGCCGCCCTGGAGCGAGGCGCCGCCCGCGTCTACGCCGCGGCCCGCACTCCCAAGGAGTGGAGTGACGAGCGCGTAGTGCCGCTGCGGCTCGATCTCACCGACCCCGCCTCGATCGAACAGGCCGCGAACACCGCCGGTGACACCACGATCCTGGTCAACAACGCCGCGATCTTCGCCCGCAGTGACCTGCTCACCGGCCCGATCGAGGACATCACCGCCACCATCGAGACCAACCTGGTCGGTCCGCTGCGCCTGACCCGCGCTCTCGCTCCCAGCCTGCGCTCCGGCAAGGGGGCACTGGTCAACATCAACTCGGTGCTCAGCTGGTTCGCGGTCGGCAAGGCCCACAGCGTCTCCAAGGCCGGTATGTGGATGGCGACCAACGCCCTGCGTCTCGAGCTCGCTCCCGAAGGCGTCGGTGTCCTCGGGGTCTACCCCGGCCCGACGGACACCCCGATGCAGCCCGGCGAGGACCGTGCCGGCATGAACGCCCCCGCCGACGTCGCCGGCGCCGTCTATGACGCCCTTGAGGCAGGTGAGCACGAGCTCCTCGTCGACGACATGACCAAGAAGGTGCACAGCGCCCTCTCGGCCCCCGTCACCGCGCTCTACCCGGCGCTCGCCTCGGACTGACCCCGGCGCCACCAGTGGTGTGGCCCCCTCCCCGGCGGCCGCACCGGCGCTCCCACTCCGCCGCCTCGCCGCCCGCGAGTTGCCGCACGTACCGGACCGGGTCCACGCCCCGGGCACTGCTGTCGTCGTGGAGGGAGGCCGACGCCGATCCGTCGCCGGCCGCGTCAGGCAACGGACCACCCTCACGGCCTTCGTCGTGATCACGTGCATGTCGGCCGGAGCACATGATCAGACGAAGGCCGCACCCACGTCCGGGGCCGTCTGGAATCTTCCGTCCCCGCCCTATGACGCGGACCGAAGATGAAGAACAAGCCATGGACGATCGCCATGGCTTCCCCCGTACCGTCCGTCACGACAGCGTTGACAAACGTCTGCATCTCATTTCCGCAAGACCCATCGGGCAAGGTGCCGCATCGTTGTCCTCTCGTGCAGGTTCCCCTGGGCGCGAAGCCACATCGCACCAGGCCCACCACGCGTCGCCCCACAGAGCCTTGACGTCGGTTTCTCGCCGCGATACGTTCTGCAACCGATTGCATTCGCTTGTGTGCGGGGATACGCCGGCAGTCGGGGTGCGAACCGCGCCCTCCCAGGTCTTGTTAGGAGCCGGGCATGAGCAGAACAGCGTTCGGAGCGGTCCCCCGTCCGCCGGCGGGGCGTGACACATGGGGCGCGTTCATCGGGGGGAAGTTCGTCGGTGCCGAGGGCGCGGACACCTTCACGGTGAGGGAGGCCGCGACCGGACAGCCGCTGGCCGAAGTGGTCGGCGGCGGTGCGGAACTGGTCGACCTGGCGGTGGCCGACGCCCGTCGGGCCTTGCGGGACTGGCGCGACACCCCGCCGCGCGAGCGGGGGCGGTTGCTGCGCCTTGTCGCGGCGAAGATTCGGGACCATGTCGACGAACTGGCGGAGATCGAGGCGCGCGAGGTGGGCAAGCCGCGGCGTGACGCCCTGCAGTTCGACCTCTCGTACTGCCACGCCGGCTACGACTACTACGGCGGGCTTGCCGACACCCTGCGCGGGGAGATCCTGGATCAGGGGCCGATCGAGGCCCGCGTGGTCTACGAGCCGTACGGGGTCGTGGCCGCGATCCTGCCGTTCAACTGGCCGCCCATCCACTTCACCAAGAAGTGCGCACCCGCTCTCGCCGCGGGCAACGTGGTGGTCGTCAAACCGGGCGAGCAGGCGCCGCTGACCGTGCTGCGGCTGGTGGAGCTCGCGAACGAGATCCTTCCTCCGGGCGTGCTCAACGCCGTCCCCGGTGTCGAGGCGGGCAAGGCGCTGGCAGCGCATCGTCACGTGGAGCGCATCACCTTCACCGGCGCGACGGAGACGGGCCGGCGTGTGCTGGAGAGCGCGGCACGGAATCTCACGTACGCGACCATGGAACTGGGCGGCAAGAACGCGCTGCTCGTGCTCGCCGACGCCGATCTGGACGTGGCGGTCGACGTGGCGTTGGAAGGCATGTTCTACAACCAGGGCGAGGCCTGTACCTCGACGGCGAGGATCCTGGTCCACGACTCCGTGCACGACGCGTTCCTGGAGCGGTTCGCCGCCGCCACCGAACGCCTGGTGGTGGGAGACGGTCTGGACGCGGCCACGGACGTGGGTCCGATGGTCGACGGCCGGCAGCGGGACAAGGTCCTGGCGTACCTGCGGACCGGGCTCGACGAGGGCGCCCGGCTGGTGACGCAGGGCAGGCTCCCCACCGACGAGCGGCTCAGGGACGGCTACTGGGTCCCGCCGACGGTACTGGCCGATGTGACGGCCGACATGACACTGGCTCAGGAGGAGATCTTCGGGCCGATCGCGTGTGTGATGCGCTTCTCCGACGAGGAGCGGGCGATCGACATCTGCAATGGGACCGCGTACGGATTGACGGCCGCGATCTGTACCGCCGACGAGGCACGTGCCTGGCGTATCGCCGCGCGATTGGAAGTCGGCATGGTGTTCGTGAACAACTACATGCGCCGCGCCTTCCTCGGCTCGCCGTTCGGCGGCGTCAAGGGCAGCGGATTCGGACGGGAGAACGCCCTGGAGACGCTGCACGAGTTCGTCCGCTCGAAGAACGTCCGGTTCCCCTCGGGACGGGGCGAGATTCCCACCTGGCCGCCGAGGGACTGAGCCGTCAGCGACCTGCCGGCTCCTTCGTCGACGCCCGGACGACGAGGGAGACCGGCAGCAGTACCGAGCGCGCCGGGCGGTCCGGGCCGTCGATCCCCTCCAGGAGCATGCGGGCCGCCTCTGCGCCGATCTGTTGATGGGGAACGGCGACAGTGGTCAGCGGAGGCCGCAGTTTGTCGAGGAAGGGCATGTCGTTGAATCCGACGATGCTGATGTCGTCGGGGCAGGCGATCCCGCGTTCGCCGCAGACGTCGTAGGCGCCCAGGGCGAGCAGGTCGTTGCCCGCGATGACCGCGGTGAACTCGGTACCGGCGTCGAGGGCCGCGCGCATCGCACGGGCTCCCTCGTCCTCGGTCCAGAAATCGCAGGCGACGACGAGCGCGGGGTCCTCGTCGAGGCCGAGCTCCCGTACGGAGTTGCGGAAGCTCCTGGCCCGGGTCACGCCCGTGGAGGTCGTGGCCGGCCCGGCGAGGTGCAGGACACGGCGGTGGCCGAGCCGGGCGAGGTGGGCGACGGCGAGCGCGATACCGGCCGCGTCGTCCGGGACGACGGAGGGCACGTCGAGGTTGTCGGTACGCCGGTTGACCAGCACCATCTTCACGCCCTGCTCGTGCAGTCCGGCCAGCAGCGGGTGCTCCGTGCGGGCGGTGGCCACGATGAGCCCTTCGGCCTGGCGGGAGCGCAGGGATGCGATCTGGGCCTGCTCCCGTGCCGGGTCGTTGTCGGTGTTGACGATGAGAGCGCTGTATCCGGCGGGTCCCAGGACGTCATCGATGCCCCGGACTATCGGGGGGAACAGCGGGTTGGTCAGATCGGGCAGCACCACGCCGATGGTGAGCGACTTCGCGGTCTTCAGACTGCGGGCGATCGGGTTCGGGGTGTAGCCGAGGGACTTGGCGGCATGGCTGACGCGCCGGGCGGTGTCGGCGTTGACCAGGGACCGGGTGTTGGGGTTGAGCGCCCGTGACGCGGTGGCGACGTGGACACCTGCGGCTTGGGCAACGTCCCGGAGTGTTGGTTTCTGCACGAATGAATCCTAGGGGTCATGGGCGCGGACGCACGGGTGAGGCCGCGTGAAGCGGGCGGGTGCGCTCCCCCGTGGATCAGGCCGCGGCGGCCACCAGTCCGGCGTCGGGGTCGAGTGCGTCGGCCAGCGGGTCCGGCCCCTCCGCCGGCGTCGGCCGATAGTGCCGCCGCAGCCGGATGAGGGTGCCGAGCGCCTCGCGGTCCACGCTCTCCTCCGTGACGAGGCCTTCCCTGGGATCCTTCAGCCTGGCGACATACCGCTGTGCCAACGAGTGGTCGAGTCCGAGGAGTACAACCGCCTCCGCGGCGGCCTCGTTGTCGAGTTCGCCGGCGACCACGGTGCGTGCGGTGTCCCGGAGCGCGGCGGCCAGTCGCCGCGCGGGAAGGAGGTTGCCGTCACCGGCGACGCTGACGACGGTGCCCAGGTAGGGCGGACAGACATCCGCGGCGGAGGCCAGCATCCGGCAGCCCGCCGCCTCGGCGACGAGTTCGTTGCCCGCGTTGAGCATCGTGGCGTCGCAATCGCCGGCGAGCAGGGCGCGCAGACGCTTGGGAGTCGAGCCGAGCGCGGTCAGGGTGTACTCCTCGCGCCGTACGCCGAGGGAGTCGGCCAGGGCGTAGAGGGCGAGGGCGAAACCGGAGTCGGGCACGTCGACACCCACGACCGCGCCGCGCAGCTGTTCCGCGTTGTTCAGCCCCGGGCGGCCGTAGAGCGCCAGGCCCATCCCGCGGTCCACTGCGGCGACGATACTGACGTCCGCGCACGCGCCGAGCGGGTTGTCGGGGACGAAGCGGTACGCGATCACGTTGTCCGGGCTGGTCAGCGCGATGTCGAGGTCACCGGCGAGGAGCGAGCGGAATTGGGCGGGGGAAGAGGCCACCGGCACCCGCCGTACGGCGAGGCCGGCCTGCTCCAGTCGTCCGGAACGTTCCGCCAGCGAGAGCAGGACGGAGGGCGTGAACTCTCCTGTCACCAAGGTGGTGGTCATGTCTGTCTCCGGGGATCTCTCGGGACTGAGTGGGGCTGAGCCTAGCGGGAAAATGCAGTCGATTGCAGAGGCAATAGCGACCTTCCCCCTGTATCGATACGTTGCCTGATCCCTCCTTCTGTCGGCGCACCCCAGGCCGTATCCAGGGGTACACGACGTCCGTCACGCCACCACCCACCGTCAGGCGATCGGAAAGGCGCCGCCTGAAGCCTTGACTCGATCGTCCGACTTGGTCAAAGCTTGCAGTCGTTTGCAGTGGCGCCGGAGCGCACTCTGCGACACCTCGACATGCAATCGATTGCAGGAGTGGCTCATGGACGACACGGCAAAACGGCTACCGGATCTGCGGATCGGCTGGATCGGAGCCGGGCGCATGGGAGCGGCCATGGCCGCCCGCCTGGGAGACGCCGGCGCTGCGGTGACGGTCTGGAACCGCACCAGGGCGAAGGCGGAGACCCTGACCGCCCACGGCTGCGCCGTCGCCGACACGGTGGCCGAACTCCGCGGCCTCGACGTCGTGTTCACCATGGTCTCGACCCACGCCGACCTGGACCAGGTCCTGCTGGGCGAGGGGGGACTGCTCGCGGACCCGGCCCGGGTGCCCGGCATCGTCGTCGACTGCTCCACCGTCTCCACGGCGTCGTCGGAGTCGGTCCGCGCCGCCTGCTCCGAGCGGGGTGTCGCCTTTCTCGCGACCCCGGTCAGCGGAAACGGCAAGGTGGTCCGGGCCGGGGAGCTGAGCATGGTCGCTTCCGGCCCGGAGGAGACGTACGCGCGCGTGGAGCCCTTCCTGCGCCGGATCGGCCGGTCGGTGACGTACGCCGGTGACGGCGACGTGGCACGGCTGGTGAAGATCTGCCACAACCTGTTCCTCGGCGTGGTGACCCAGTCGCTCGCCGAGATCACGGTGCTGGCGGAGAAGGGGGGCGTCCCGCGCGCGTCGTTCCTGGACTTCCTCAACAACAGCGTCATGGGCTCGCCGTTCACCCGGTACAAGGCGCCCGCCTTCGTGAACCTGGACTACACGCCGACCTTCACCCCCGTCCTGCTGCGCAAGGACTTCGACCTCGGTCTGGCGGCGGCCCGGGAGCTGGACGTACCGATGCCGCTCGCCTCCGCCACCGCCCAACTGGTGCAGGCCAGTGTCGGCAGCGGAAGGGTGGAGGAGGACTTCGCCATCCTGCTGGACCTTCAGGCGCAGAACTCCGCCCTCAAGCTCAGCCCGGAGAACGTGGTCGTCGACGACGGTCTCGGAGCGGCCGACAAGGCCGTGCTGTGAACACGCCGTCCGCTCCCGGGCCGACGGCCGCCCCGATGGCGGCGCCCGGCCACATGGCCGTGGACCACGAGCAGAGGATCGACTTCGACCGGCTGAGGCGGTACCGGCTCGCGCGCGCCAAGGCATCCCTGGAAGCGAGCGAGTGCGGGGCCTTCCTGCTCTTCGACTTCTACAACATCCGGTACACGACGCAGACCTGGATCGGGGGCGCGCTCGGGGACAAGATGACCCGGTACGCGCTGCTCACGCGCAGCGGGGACCCGATGCTGTGGGACTTCGGCTCCGCCGCCCGGCACCACCGCCTCCACGCTCCGTGGCTGGAGCCGGAGAACTGCCACGCGGGCATGCTCGGCCTGCGCGGGGCCATCGCGCCGACCGCGGGGCTGATGGAGTCGGCGGTGCGCGAGATCAAGGGGCTCCTGGAGGACGCCGGAGTCGCCGACATGCCGGTCGGGGTGGACATCGTCGAACCCCCGTTCCTCTTCGAGATGGAGCGCCAAGGGCTGCGGGTGGTGGACGCGCAGCAACTGATGCTGGACGCGCGGCAGATCAAGTCCCAGGACGAGATCATGCTGCTGACCCAGGCGGCCGCGATGGTCGACGGTGTCTACCAGGACATCGTGGAGGTGCTGAAGCCGGGGATCCGGGAGAACGAGATCGTCGCCCTGGCGAACAAGCGCCTCTACGAGATGGGATCGGACCAGGTCGAAGCCGTCAACGCGGTCTCGGGCGAGCGGTGCAACCCGCATCCGCACAACTTCTCCGACCGCTTGATCCGCCCGGGGGACCAGGCGTTCTTCGACATCATCCATTCCTTCAACGGCTACCGGACGTGCTACTACCGCACCTTCGGCGTGGGCAGCGCCACCGCCTCCCAGCGCGACGCGTACACCAGGGCCCGCGGATGGATGGACGCGGCGATCGGCGCGGTGAAGGCAGGGGCGGGTACCGACGAGGTCGCGGCCGTGTGGCCGAAGGCCGAGGAGTTCGGCTTCGAGAACGAGATGGCCGCATTCGGCCTCCAGTTCGGCCACGGACTCGGCCTCGGCCTCCACGAGCGGCCGATCATCTCTCGGCTGAACAGCATGCGCGAACCGGTCGAACTGCGGGTGGGAATGGTCTTCGCCCTGGAGACGTACTGCCCTGCCGGCGACGGCTTCTCGGCCGCCCGGATCGAGGAGGAGGTCGTGGTCACCCCGGAGGGTCCTCGCATCCTCACCCTGTTCCCGGCCCAGGACCTGATCGTCGCCAACGCCTATTGAGCAGGACCCGAGCAGGACCCGCACGAAAGGTGCCCAACCATGAACGACAACATCCCCGACCCCGCGGTCCCGACCGATCTGTACATCGGCGGGAAGTGGACCGCGGCTTCGGAAGGCGCCCGCTTCGAGGTGCGCGATCCCGCGACGGACCGGCCCATCGCCACGGTGGCGGACGCCACGGTCGCCGACGCGCTCGCGGCCGTCGACGCCGCCGAGCGGGCCGCGGCCGACTGGGCCGCGACCTCTCCCCGGGAGCGGGCGGAGATCCTGCGGCGCGGCTGGGAGCTGATGACGGCACGCGCCGAGGACCTGGCCCGGCTGGTGACGCGGGAGAACGGCAAGGCGCTCCCGGATGCGCGGGGCGAGGTGATGTACGCGGCGGAGTTCTTCCGCTGGTACGCGGAGGAAGCGGTCCGCGCCTACGGAACGGTGCTGACTGCTCCGTCGGGGGCGAACAGGATCATGGTCCTCCAGCAACCCGTCGGCATCGCGGTGCTGGTCACTCCGTGGAACTTCCCCGCCGCGATGGCCACACGCAAGATCGGACCGGCGCTCGCGGCCGGGTGCACGGTGATCCTCAAACCGGCGAGCGACACGCCGCTGACGGCACTGGCAATGGCCGCGATCCTGGAGGAGGCCGGGGTGCCGTCGGGGGTGGTCAACGTGCTGCCCTCCCGCCGCTCCTCCGCGGTGGTCTCCGCCCTGCTCCACGATCCGAGGGTGCGCAAACTGTCCTTCACCGGCAGCACCGAGGTCGGCCGGCTGCTGCTCAGGGAGGCCGCCGACCAGGTGGTCAACTGCTCGATGGAACTCGGCGGCAACGCGCCGTTCCTGGTCTTCGCCGACGCCGACCTGGACGCGGCCGTCGACGGCGCCATGCTGGCGAAGATGCGCAACGGCGGAGAAGCGTGCACCGCGGCCAACCGCTTCTACGTCGAGGCCTCCGTCGCGGGCGAGTTCGGCGACCGGCTCGCCCGGCGCATGAGCGCGATGCGGATCGGGCCCGGCCTCGACACGGAGACCCAGGTCGGACCGCTGGTCAACGAGGAGACCGTCGCGAAGGTGGATTCCCTGGTCCACTCGGCGGTGGCGGCCGGGGCGCGGGCGGTCGTCGGTGGCCGGCGCCCCGAGCGCGAGGGCTTCTTCTACGAGCCGACCGTGCTGCTGGACGTACCGCCCGGTGCGGCGATCCTCGGTGAGGAGATCTTCGGTCCGGTGGCCCCCCTCGTCACGTTCGAGGACGAGGAGGAGGCGATCCGGCTGGCCAACGACACCGAGTTCGGGCTCGTGTCGTACGTGTACACCGGTGATCTCGCGCGGGGCCTGCGGATCAGTGAGGCGCTCGACTCCGGCATGGTCGGGCTGAACCGCGGACTGGTCAGTGATCCCGCCGCGCCCTTCGGCGGGACCAAACAGAGCGGGATCGGTCGCGAGGGCGGGCACGAAGGGGTCCTGGACTACATGGAGTCGAAGTACATCGCGGTCGAGTGGTGAACGCCCTGACGGCTGAGGCACCGCTCAGGGCGGGGCGTCCTCGAAGATCTCGGGGTGCCGGCCGAGTTCGATCCGGGTGCGGCGGATGTGGCCGCCCAGGCATTGCTCGGCGGCGACCGTGTCGCCGCGCTCCACGGCGTCGAGGATGAGCCGGTGCTCCGCGTTGATCACCCACATCCGTTCCGGACCGCTGAGCGCCACGTACTCCCGGCGGTAGTGCTGGGTGGAGTTCCAGAGCCGTACGACCGTCGCGGTGAGCTGGGGAACGGCGCACCCCGCGTAGGACCCCAGGTGGAACTCTCGGTCCAGGTCGAGGAAGTCGCCGAGGCCGGTCGTCGCCTCGATCCGGCGCTGGATCTCGGCGAGGCGCTCGACGGCGGTCCGGTCCAGGGCCGGGATGCTCTGCGCGAGCGCGAGCGGTTCGAGCCGCTCGCGCATCCGGTAGACGACGTCGACCTCCCGCGCGGTCAGCCGGGGGACCCGCGCCCCCCGGTTGGCCTCGTGCTCGGTCAGCCCCTCGGCCTCCAGGATCCGCAGTGCCTCCCGTACGGGGAGTCGGCTCGCCCCGAGACGTTCGGCGACCTCCTCCTGGCGGATCCGTGTTCCGGGGGCGAGGGCGCCGCTGAGGATGGCCTCCCGCAGGTGGGCCGCGATCCGCCCACTGGTGGCGGCGGCGCGTGAGGGGCCGGGTCCGGGGTCCGGTGCGGCGGTCATACGGCGGCGGGTCCCTGCTGCCGGAGGCGGTCGAAGGCCTTGCCCCGGGGGTAGGAGACGAGCTCGAACTGCATGCCCCACGGGGCGAGGAAGTAGATCCAGCGGTTCCCCTCCCCCGGGCCCCGGCTCGCCGTGGGACCGGCCATGACCCGGACACCGCGCTCGCGCAGATAGGCGACGGCCTCGTCGAGGTCATCCACGTAGAGGGCGACATGGTGTCCACCCACGTCGCTGTTCCTGGGCGGGGTGTCCAGCCGGTCGGGGGCGGTGTAGTCGAACACCTCGAAGACCGCCTGGTCGCCACAGCGGAAGAAGCGGTTCTCCCGTATCTCCGCCCGGGGATGGACGTTGAGGTGATCGCTCATCCAGTCGTCGTCTCCGCGGAACGGCCCGAGGGAGTACAGGTACTCGCACCCGAGGACGTCGACGAGGAAGCGGGTGGCCTCCTCCAGGTCAGGCACCGTGAATCCGATGTGGTCGAGCCGCTTCAACCCAGGGATTGCCATATTGGATCCTTTCTTGCTGTCGACTTCGACGATGGCACTGAATGATGCCAGAAAAATCATCATCTGATACGTGCGCCTCTCTAGATTATGGATCCAATGCTGTGGCAGCCTGCCACTGCAAACGATTGAGGAGGTCGGCTGTGACGGAGCATCGAACGCTCAAGGCCGCGTCCCCGTGGGTCGAGGTCACCGCCACGGAGAAGGACTGGGACGCCGCGTCCCCCGAGCTGCTGCGGACCATGCTCTGCCAGCTCGCCCTGGTCCGGTCCTTCGAGGAGTACGTGCTCGAACTGGCCGGCGCCGGGCTGGTCCACGGGCCGGCGCACTCAAGCATCGGGCAGGAGGGCGGCGCGGTCGGCTCGGTCCTCGCGCTCACCTCGGCGGACGCCGTCAACGGCTCCCACCGCGGCCACCACCAGTTCCTCGCCAAGGCGCTCCACCACGTCGCGCCGAAGGGCCTGGATCCCGCGGCCGACCTCTCGCCCGAAGTTCGCGAGGTCCTGCTCCGCACGCTTGCGGAGATCTGCGGCCTGGACCGGGGCTGGAGCCACGGGCGCGGCGGCTCGATGCACCTCCAGTGGCACGAGGCGGGCGCGGTCGGAACCAACGCCATCGTCGGCGGCGGGGTTCCGCTCGCCGCCGGATACGCCTGGGCCGCCCGGCAGGCGGGTACCGACGACGTCGCCGTCACCTACTTCGGCGACGGCGCGGTCAACATCGGCTCCACGCTGGAGACGTTCAACCTGGCGTCGGCCTGGCGGCTGCCCGTCTGCTTCTTCATCGAGAACAACCTCTACGCGGTCTCCACCAACGTGGCCGAGGCGACGGGTGAACCGCGGCTCTCCGCCCGCGGCCCGGGGTTCGCCATCCCCAGCTGGAAGGTCGACGGGATGGACCCCCTCGCGGTCCACCTGGCCATGCGGGAGGCCGTCGCCCATATGCGGGCGGGACACGGTCCCACGATGATCGAGGCGGACACCTACCGCTACTTCCACCAGAACGGCGGCTTCCCCGGTTCCGCTTTCGGCTACCGCTCGAAGGAGGAGGAGCGGCAGTGGCGTGCCCGCGACCCCCTCGACCAGGTCGCGGCGCATCTGGTCAGGCGCGGCCTCATGACACCGGAGGAGATCGCCGGGATGTCCGCCCGTGCGGCCCGGTGCATGGCCGAGACGGGCGATGTCCTGCTGGAGCCGCTGCCCGGCGGCAAACCCGGGCAGCGCAGGATCAGGCCGGCGGAGTGGCCGGATCCGGCGTTCGCCGACGTCGGGATCCGCGGGGATCTCAGTGAGTTCCGCGAAGCCCGCTTCGCCGATGTGGACTCCTACCGGGGTGAGCTGGCGGAGCAGCGGCTCGTCGACGCCGTGGCGGCCGTCCTGGCCCGCCGGATGGAGACCGACGCGTCGGTGGTCGTCATGGGTGAGGACGTGCACCGCCTCAACGGCGGCACCAACGGCGCCACTCGCGGTCTGAAGGAACGCTTCCCCGACCGGGTGCTCGGCACCCCGATCAGCGAGAACGCGTTCACCGGCCTGGGCGGTGGGGTCGCCCTGGACGGAAGGTTCCGGCCGGTCGTGGAGTTCATGTACGCCGACTTCATGTGGGTGGCCGCCGACCAGTTGTTCAATCAGATCGGCAAGGCGCGTCACATGTTCGGCGGCGAGGGCGACGTCCCGTTCGTCCTGCGCAGCAAGGTCGCCATGGGCACCGGGTACGGTTCGCAGCACTCCATGGATCCGGCGGGAGTGTTCGCCACCGCGCCGGGGTGGCGCATCGTCGCGCCGACCACGCCGTTCGACTACGTCGGGCTGATGAACAGCGCGCTGCGCTGCAAGGATCCGGTGGTCGTCCTGGAACACGTCGACCTGTACGGGGCCGTGGGTCCCGGGCCGGTGGACGACCTGGACTACTGCCTGCCGGTGGGGAAGGCCGCGGTCCGGCGGACCGGCTCGGAGGTCACGGTGATCTCGTACCTGGCGATGGTGGCACACGTGCTGGAAGCGGTGGACCAACTCGGTTCCGTGGACGCCGAGGTGATCGATCTCCGCTGGCTGGACCGGGCCAGCGTCGACTGGGACACCATCGGGGCGAGTGTGCGCAAGACCGGGCGGGTGCTCATCGCCGAGCAGGGCCCGCCCGGCACGTCGTACGGCGGATGGCTCGCCGACGAGATCCAGCGCCGGCTCTTCGACTGGCTCGATCACCCCGTGGAGCGGGTCACGGGTGGGGAGGCCTCCCCCAGCATCAGCAAGGTGCTGGAGCGGACCGTGATCGCCCGGAGCGACGAGGTCGCGGCCAAGCTGCGCGAGATGACGGGGTTCTGAGATGGCGCACGTGCTGCGGATGCCCGAGGTGGCGGCGAACGTGACCGAAGCGGTCCTGCACGAGTGGTTCGTCGCGGACGAAGGACACTTCGAAGCAGCCGATCCGATCGCCTCGGTGGAGACGGACAAGGCCGTCGTCGAGGTCGAGGCCGAGGCCGCGGGTGTCGTCCTGCGCCTTCTGGTCCCGGCTGGGGCCCAGGTCGACGTCGGTGCGCCGATCGCCCTGCTGGGCGCCCCCGGAGAGCGACCCGGGGACATCGACGCGGTCCTGTCGGAGCTGGGAGTGGCGGCCGAAACGGCGCCGACCGTACCGGAGCGCCGTACGGTCCCGGAAGCTCGTACTCCAGCGCTTGAGCCGCGGGCCGCCCTGCCGCCCGCGGACCCGCCCGAGGGGGGCGATGGCGTCCCCGCTCCGGCCGGCGGCGAGCGGATCTTCGCCAGCCCGCTCGCACGGCGAGTCGCCCGTGAAGCGGGTCTGGCACTCGAGGAGATCACCGGAACGGGGCCGCACGGGCGGATCACCCGGCGCGACGTGGACGCGGCGCTGGCCGCGAGGAACGCCGCTCGGGCGCCGCGGGACGACGACGCGCCCCGTGCCGGCGGCGCCGCCCCGGCTCCTGCCCGGCACCGCGGGAGCGTCACCGAACCTGCCGCGTACACGGACGTCCCCCACTCGCGGATGCGGCTCGCCATCGCCACACGTCTCACCGAGAGCAAGCGGGACGTGCCGCACTTCTACCTCCGAGCCACGGTCCGGGTCCACCGGCTGCTCGCGCTGCGTGCCCGGCTGAATGCCTCGGACGACGTGCGGATCTCCGTCAACGACCTGGTGGTCAAGGCGGTCGCCCGCACGCACAGCCTGGTGCCGGCGATGAACGTCGTGTGGCTGCCCGACGCACTGCGGCGGTTCACCTCCGTCGACGTCTCGGTCGCCATCGCCACCGAACGAGGTCTGGTGACACCGGTGTTGCGCGGGGTCGAGGGGATGACCGTCTCCGCCGTCGCCGCGGGGGTGCGCGACTTCGCAGAGCGGGCCCGGGAGGGTCGGCTGCGCCAAGAGGAACTGGAGGGAGGGGCGCTGACGGTGACCAACCTCGGGATGTACGGCACCGAGGAGTTCGCCGCGATCATCAATCCGCCCCAGTCGGCGATCCTCGCCGTCGGTGCGGCGCACGAGGAAACCGTGGCGGTGAAGGGCCGGCCCGCGGTCCGGAGCGTGATGCGGGTGGTCCTTTCGGTGGATCACCGGGCGGTGGACGGTGCGCTGGCGGCCGAGTGGATGCGGGTGTTCGTCGCCGTGATGGAGGAACCCGTGCGGATCCTCGCCTGACCACCACCTGATGGATGCGGTTCCGGATCGGCTGGAAGATCCATCCGATCAAGATCACTTCGTGTGACCGTGAAGACAACCCAGGGGCATTTCGCCCGAGTCCTTGACGTGATCAGCACTTCTTCATGAGACTGCGCGCAACCGCAATCGATTGCGGTCGGCGAGGAGGAACGATGCCAACAAGCCCACAACGCCGTCGGCTCATGGCCGTGGCTGCCGTCGGTTGCCTGCTTCTGGTGACTGCCGCCTGCGGCAGCGGCACCGGAGGCGGCAAGGACGGCCCGATCAAGATTGGCGCCTCCCTCCCGCTGACCGGCGAGTTCTCGCAGCCAGGACAGGCCGCGAAGCGCGGCTACCAGATCTGGCAGGACACGATCAACGAGCAGGGCGGCCTGCTGGGGCGCAAGGTCCAGTTGGTGATCAAGGACGACGCGTCCAACCAGAACTCGATCGTCGCCGACTACAACGCCCTCATCAGCCAGGACCGGGTGGAGCTGCTGCTCGGCACGTTCTCCTCCCTGCTCAACCTGCCCGCCTCCGCCGTCGCGGAGCGCAACCGCATGCTCTACGTCGAGCCGGCCGGCGGGTCACCGGAGATGTTCAGCCGGGGCTTCAAGTACCTCTTCTTCAGCCAGCAGGCCACGGCGGACAAGCAGGGAGCGAACTTCGCCAACTGGATCGCGGGCCTCCCCGCGGACCAGCGACCGAAGACCGCGGCCTACCCGGCGATCGACGACCCGTTCGCGGGACCGACCGCCGACGGCATCAGGAAGATCCTGGAGAAGGCCGGCATCCGGACGGTCTACCGGCAGACCTACGCGATCGACACCAAGAACTTCGACACGATCGCCGGCGCGATGAAAGCCGCCGCGCCGGACCTGGTCGTCAACGGCGCGCAGTTCGAGGACGGCGTCGGCCTGGTCCGCTCGATGGCCAAGGCCGACTTCACCCCGAAGTGGCTCTACCAGACGAACGCCCCCTCCCTGGGCTCCCAGTACGCCAAAGCGGTCGGAGAGGAGAACACCGAGGGCGTGCTGTTCGCGGTCAGCCACGCCGTCCAGGCCAAGACCCCGGGCAACCAGGAGTTCGTGGACCGATACCGCGCGAAGTTCAAGGACGCCCCGCCCGAGGACGCGGCCGACGCCTTCGCGGCGGCCCAGACCCTCCAGGCGGCCGTGGAAGCCGTCGGCAACGTCTCCGACCAGGACAAGATGGCGGCATGGCTGCGCGACAATGACGTCCAGACGATCCTCGGCAAGCTCGGCTGGAACGACGACGGGAGCCCCACGGGATCGTTCCTGACCGGACAGTGGCAGAACGGCCAGGTGCAGATCGTGCTGCCCAAGGACGTCGCCACCACCCCGCGGATCGTCCAGGGCTGGAAGCCGGGGAGCACGGGATGACCGAGTTCCTCCAGAACCTGGTCCTGGGCCTGCTGCTCAGCGGGGTGTACGCGCTGGCCGCCGCAGGACTGACCCTGATCTTCGGGGTCATGCGCGTGATCAACATCGCGCACGGCGCCTTCCTGATCCTCTCCGCGTACCTCACCTACGCCCTGTGGAACGGCCTCGGCATCGACCCCCTGCTGTCGATCCTCATCAGCACGCCCCTCGTCTTCGCCCTGGGCTGGCTCACGTACCGCACCGTGGTCTCCCCGCTGCGCGACGCGCCCATGGCGTCCACGATCCTCCTCACCTTCGGACTGGCCCTGGTGCTCGAAGCGGCCATGGGAACCCTCTGGGGCAACGACGCCACCGCCATCCGCCCCGCCTACGCCGACCAGTCCTTCCTCCTGGGCAACCTCTTCCTCCCCAAAGCCCAGGTCTACGGCGGCGTGGTCGCCGTCCTGGTACTGGTCTCCCTGTGGCTCGTCCTCGCCAAGACCTGGCTCGGCCGCTCGATCCGCGCCGCGGCCGTCAACCCCTCCGGCGCCCAGCTCGTAGGGATCAAAGTCGCCTCCGTCGGCGCGCTCGTCTTCGCCCTCGGCATCGCGGCCGCCGGCGCGGGAGGAGCCATCGTCGGCGTCATGTACCCCTTCGTACCCGGGGCGCACTACCAGTGGATCGCCCGCCTGCTGGCGATCGTCGTGCTCGGGGGCATGGGAAGCATGGGCGGTGCCGTCATCGGCGCGCTGATGTTCGGCGTGGCCGAGACCCTGGCCTCCACGTATGTCTCGCCGTCCTGGGCAACGGCCGTCCCCTACGTCATCGTCTTCGCCGTCCTCCTCTTCCGGCCCCAGGGCCTTCTCGGCTCGCGACTTCGTGAGGACGCGGTGGCAGCGTGAACATCGATCTCCGTACCCTCGTGAATCCGCTGTGGACGGGCCGGATCCTGGCCGCGGTCGGCGCCGTCGTCCTCCTGGGCCTTCCTCCGGCCTTTGACAGCGCCTACTACCAGAACATGATCATCCTGTCGATGGTCTTCGCCATCGGCGCCGGCGGGCTCAACATCATCACCGGCCTGGCCGGGTACGTCTCCCTGAGCCAGGGCGCGTTCGTGGGACTCGGCGGCTACACCATCGGTGTACTCGCGACCCGCCTCGACGGAGTCCCACCCTGGTTCTGGGTCCCGGTGGGCGGTGTCGTCACCGCGCTGGCAGCCGTCCTCCTCGGTCTGGTCTCCCTGCGCTCGCGCGGCCCCTCCTTCGTCATCATCACCGTCGCGTTCCTCTTCCTCACGCAGGTCGTCGCCATCAACTGGACCGGCCTCACCAACGGCACGGCCGGACTGACGCTCCCGCTGCCGACGTGGGACAGGGACATCATCAACTGGCCCTTCTACTACGCCCTGGTGGTCATCCTCGCCCTGCAACTCCTCATGACGTGGTGGATCAGACGGACCAAGTTCGGTATGGGACTCGTCGCGATCCGCGAGGACGAGACCAAGGCCGCGACCATCGGGATCACCCTCCCCACCCAGAAGATCCTCGCTTTCGCGGCCAGCAACATCTTCGTCGGCATGGCCGGCGCGGTGTACGGCTACTACCTGACCTTCATCGACCCCCGCGGCATGTTCAGCATCCTGATCAGCGTGCAGATCGTCCTGTCACTCCTCATCGGTGGCAAGGCCACCCTGTGGGGGCCGGTGGTAGGGGCGTTCCTCATCGAGCCGCTCAACGAGTACGCGAACAACAGCCTCGGCGGCGGCAACACCCGGCTGTTCCTCTTCGGCGGGCTGCTGATGGCAGTCGTGGTCTTCCTCCCCAACGGGGTACTGCCCGCGGTCGAGTCGTTCCTGCGACGGCACCGCACCACGGGCAGGGCCGGCCTCGTCGGAGCCCGGATCGGCACCGGGAGCTCACCCGCCTCCCTGACCTCGTACGCGGAACGCGCCCGGCCCCCGGCACACGACACCGTGCCGACGCCGGCGCGGGCGCTGCTCGAAGTCTCCGGACTGCGCAGGAGCTTCGGCGGTCTGAAAGCCGTCGACGGCTGCTCGTTCAGTGTGCCCGAGGGCTCCATCACGGGGTTGATCGGCCCCAACGGCTCAGGGAAGACCACGGTGTTCAACCTGATCGACAACACCATCGCGCCGGACGCGGGCACGATCACGCTGGGCGGCCGGCGGATCGAGAACCTGCCCTCTTGGGAGCGGGCACACCTCGGACTCGGCCGCACGTTCCAGATCACGCGGCTGTTCGGTGAGATGACGGTCCTGGAGAACGTCGTCGCCGCACAGCGGAGCTTCTCCTGGAGGCAGCTCGGACGGATCGCCGTCAGCGGTCCCGAGGCGGCGGCAGCGGAGGAACTGCTGGAGTTCGTGGGGATGCGCGCGTTCCGCGACCAGAAGGCACGGGCCCTCTCCTACGGCCAGCGCAAACTGGTCGAACTCGCGCAGGTCCTGATGCTCGACCCCAAGATCATCCTTCTCGACGAGCCCGCCGGGGGTATCAACCCCGTCCTCATCGAGCGGATGGCCGAGATGATCCGCGAACTGAACGGCTACGGCAAGACGTTCCTCATCGTCGAACACAACATGCCCTTCCTCCTGGACCTGTGCGCCCCGATCCACGTGCTCGCCCGCGGAACGGTCATGGCCTCGGGCGCTCCCGAAGCGATCAGGACCGATCCCCATGTCATCGACGCCTACCTGGGCGACGACTTCCAGTTGGAGCAGGAGGCGGTGAAGTGATGCTGGAAATCAGCGGCGTGGTCGCCGGCTACGGAGGAGGCGATGTCCTCCAGGGCGTCGACATCACTGTCGGCAAGGGCGCCCTCGCCTGCATCGTGGGACCGAACGGCGCCGGCAAATCCACCGTCCTCAAGACGGTCAGCGGCCTGCTGACGCCACGCCTGGGCGAGATCCGGCTGGCAGGGGAACGCATCGACCGGTGCTCACCGGCACAGATCCTGCACTGCGGCATCTCCCAGGTACCACAGGCCAACGCCCTGTTCCCCAACCTCACCGTGCGGGAGAACGTCCTGCTCGGCGCGTACATCATCCGACGCGACCGCAAACTCGTCCGCAAGCGCTACGAAGAGGTCACCGAGCTCTTCCCCCTGGTCGAGGAGCGGGCTGACGACAGTGCGGGCAATCTGTCCGGCGGACAGCGTCGTACGGTGGAGTTCGCCCGGTCCCTGATGCTCGACCCCGCACTCCTGCTGCTGGACGAGCCCTCCGTCGGTCTCGACCCCAAGGCCCTCCAGGCGCTCTACACCTCGGTGATGCTCCTGCGCGACCTCGGCAAGACGATCCTCATCGTCGAGCAGAACGTCCGATTCGGCATGCGCATGGCCACGGACGGCGTGGTGATGGAGAGCGGCCGGGTCGTCGCACAGCGCCCCGCCAAGGCCATCCTGGACGACCCCGATCTCGCCCAGATGTACTTCGGCGGAACGGTGAAACTCGCGACCGCGACGGGGACGGACACCGGTTGAGCGGGCGCGTGGGGAGAACTTCCGGAACATGACGACCGGCGGACGACGCCCACCCGCCCGGCCGACGGGCGGGCGGGCGGGACCGTGGCCGACTACTGGTCGGCGATCAACGCGGCGCCGCGTTCCGCGATCGCCGGCACCGTCGCGTTCGTATTCGCGGCCCGCGACTGCGCGGAGCCATGAGCCCGACCAGGATGGTGTAGCCGTGTTCCGGCCCCTGTCGGGTCGGCGGATGGTAGGCCACCGACGACAACAGGAACTGCAGATCCGGAGCGGGATCGCCGGTGCTCGACAACAGCCCGACAGCCTCGATGTGTCGATGTGGTTGTTCGTGCTGTCGGGCAGTGGTTCGCGGCATCGATACGTGATGCCGGCCATCGGGTGGTCGTGCAGGTTCTCACCGACGCCGGGCACGTCGACGACGGTGTCCATGCCCAGGTCCCGGAGGTATCGCGTCGGACCGATGCCCGACCGGAGCAGGATCTCCGCCGACCCGACCGACCCGGCGGTCAGCACGATCTCGCGCGCGCAGGAGACCGACAGCACCTCGCCGGCGATGGAGAACTCGACGTCGACGGCCCGTCCGCCGTGCTCTGTCGGCGACCGTCCACGATGGCCAGGTCGGGCGTGCCGAAACCGACTTCGAGGCCGCTGCTGATGTCGTGGGCCGACGGACGACCGACCTCCGCCGCCGCGGCCAAACCGGCCTGTGCGATGGGGGTGCCCCGGGGACGCGGGCGTCACGGTCATCGGACCGGCGTCGCCACGGACGTCCCGGTTGCCGTGTGACACGGACTCGCTGCGCCGGAAGTGCGGTACCAGATCGTCGTAGCCCCAGCCCTCGGCGCCGAGCCCGGGCCATGCGTCGTAACTGGACCGGTGCCCACGGATGTGGATCATGGCGTTGACGCCGGACGTGCCCCCCAGTCAGCCAGTCGGCGATGACTGTGCCGATCTCTGTCCCGGAGTCCTCCTGCACGAAGTGCGGGGATGCCGACGAGCCCAGTCGAAGCCCGGTGCGCTCCCCCAGTCGTGCAGCACCAGCGTGACGTTCTCCGTGACGCCGAGCTCGTCGAGCAGAGCGTCCACGAAGTCGCGGTGCCGCAGGAAGGTGTGCCGGGTCGAATCCTCCGGGCCGAGCTTGTCCGAGTCCCCCATGCCGATCAGATCGGGCACGATCACTCGCCCCAGCCCTTCGAGGGCCGGGATGACACTGCGCCAGATGTAGGACGACCACGGATTCCCGTGCAGGAGAACGATCGGCGCGCCTTGCCCGGCCTCGACGTAGGCCATCCGGTGACCGAGCACCTGGGCGTGGGACTTGCGCTGCTGCCAGTTCATCTCAATCCTCGCTGCTCTTGGCGACGGTCTCGACCAGCCCCGTCGTGACGTCGTAGACCAGACCTGACACGGCAGCGCCGGCCAGGCGGGGCTCGGTGCGCAGCACGGCGACGTCGTGGGCGACAGCGGCCCGTGGATCACCGACGGAGACACTGGCTGAGGCGGCCTGGAAGTAGGGGGCGAGCAGGTCCGATCGGTCCTGGATCAGGGTGATGCCGCACTGGGTGTGCTGCAGTACGACGACTTCCCAGCCGGCCCCGATGCCGGAGCCGACGGCCCGCCCGACCGCGCTCAGCATGACCAGTTCCTCGATCGTGTGCGGGGTCACGCGGCCGCCGACATTGCGCAGCACACCGATCTCGCCCTGCTCGGCGCCGAGCACGACCGCTGGGTCCACGCGGGGATCGAAACAGCTGATGACGATCGTGGCCAGGCTGGGTCGCATGGTGAGACCGGCGCGGAAATCGGTCTGGGCGAAGTGCCGGTTACGGTCGACGAGTTCGTCCATGGCGTTCGGTCCTTTCGGACAACCGGTGTGGCGCACAGGGATTGTGGCGACCGCACCGGACAGTGAATGGGGTTGCTACGTGCACAGAAAGCCGGGAAGAGGGCGGTGCGTGCGGGGACGTGTCCCTCGGCCCCGGACAGACCCCGAGCGCCTGCACGCCGTCAGCGGCAATTCGAGCAGATCCATGTGCGAGAACACCGCGTCGCCATCGATCAGGATCTGGTCACAATTCCCTTTTTCTTCCCGGTCGGTGGTTCCTCACCCACCCGCGCCCAGGCACGTCACGGAGTGGACATCGAAGGTGATGAGGGTTCCGCCGGAGGTGCTGTCGTCGGACGTGCGGCGCACCATGCGCCGTCGGGTGGGGAAGGCAAATCCGTCGAACGTGCGGTATTCGGCGGGATAGTGCGCCGTCAACGGACTCCCGAGCAGGTCGGGGCTGCAGTCGTGGCGGCGCAACAGGAAGTCGTCGCCGAAGTACAGGGTCTGCACGGAGTTATGGATGACGATGTGCTCCGGAAACTCGCCCCGCAGCCGCCGCCACTGCTCGCCGTTCTCCTGCCACGGCTCGATCTCGGTGCTCAGGATGCCGTCCCAGGAAAGCGTGAACGGGACGGTCAGGTAGGTCCAGAACGCGTAGCCGGCGAAGTAGGCCGCCTGCGTCTCGTTCCACAGCTCGCCGCCGGAATAGTCGTCGAACGCACGCCGAGGCTCATCGCGTCCGACGATGACAGCACCCGATCCATCGAGGATGTCGACACGGCCAGGGGTGTACCGGGCGCGTCGGTCCGGAGCACCGAAACGGTCCAGAACCACGTGGTCGAGCAGATCTGTCACAACTGGCTCCGTTCACCTGGCCCGCGTGACACGGGCGAACTTGCACGACAACAACCCTAGAGATCGTACTTCATCTTTGCAAGTTAACTTCAACTTCCCAACAAGGGAGTGTCGACGGCCGGCCTCCATACCTTGACGCGGCTCAAGACGACCGGTCATCATGAGATGAGCGGTCATATTCATGGAAGGCAAGCTTATGAGCAAGATCAAGACGCGGTTCCGCACCATCGACGGGCTGTCCATCCGCTACGCCGAGAGCGCGCAGCCTCGCGACGTCGAGGCGCTGCTGCTGGCGCCCTGGCCGGAGAGCCTGTACGCGTACGACGCCACCTGGTCGACACTGGCCGAGCACGCCCACCTCATCGCTGTCGACCTGCCTGGCTTCGGCCACTCCGAGATGCGCGCGGACCTGTTGTCCCCCAAGGCGATGAGCGAGTTCATCGTCCGCATCGCGGACGAGTTCGGCCTGTCCCAGCCGCACATCGTCGGCCCCGACATCGGCACCAGCGCCGTGTTGTTCGCCGTCGCCGCGCATCCTGACCGGTTCCGCACCGCGACCGTCGGCACCGGTGGCACGGCGGTGCCGCTCCAGCGCGGTGAGCCGCTGCACGCGTGGGTGCACGACGAGGACCTCACGCCGTACCGGCAGATGGGCCCCAAGGACGTAGTGAACTTTGCCATCAGCACCATCGAGGGCTATGAGCTGCCCGACGAGGTGAGGGAGGACTATCTCGCCGCCTACACCGGCGAGCGGTTCGCCGACCAGATCCCGTACGTGCAGGCGTACAAGACCGAGCTGCCGGTGTTGGGCGAGCAGTTGGCCGGTATCACCACTCCCGTGCAGATTCTCAGTGGTCGGTTCGACCCGGTGGTTCCGATGGCCAACGCCGAGTACCTGCACGAGCGGCTGCCCCACAGCCGGCTCGACCTCGTGGACAAGGGCCACTTCATCTGGGAAGAGGACGCGGCCGCCTACGCCCGCTTCCTCACCGACTGGTGGCAGAAGAACCGCTGACGAGCAAGGAGATGACGAAGACCGAGGAGATCGTCACGGACTTGGTGCTGGTGGACTCCGTGGCCACCGCCGTGATCAACGCGCCGCCGGCGAAGATCGACCTGGGCACGTGGTTGACCGGATTGACCGACGAGTAGTACCAGCAGTGCGCGGTGCCCGACCATAGGGCCGCCGGCTGGACCCGTACCACCGACGGCAGACCGGTCAGCATCAACGTCGAGGAGATCGGAGGGCAACTGGTCGTCCAGCACTACGTGGCCGAGGTCCTTGAGCCCCAACACCGTGATCGCCCACCCGACGCGAACGCTGCTCAACGCTTGGGAACAAGCTGGGGTCTCGTTCGCGGATGTCGCTGCGGAGCGCAACGCCGCCATGGCCGAGCACAATGGCCTGGAGACGCCGAACTACGCCAAGAGCGCGGAGCGGGCTGCCCTGGCCAAGGGACAGGGCGGAACGGCGGCGCCGCGGTAGGACTCGATCACGGCATGGCTGTGACGGGTAGGTTCCGATGACCGCGAAATGGCGCTGAGCGGCGCACGAGATGGTGCGAGATCGGGGCCTCCTGACGTTGCTGTGATTCAACACCGACGATCCGTTCAGGAGGCCCCACCCGCATGCGCCAAGAACCCGCGACGAATGACGAGCCCGTCTGAGCAATGGTCGTGCTCCGCCGGAAGCCATCCTGAGATCCACGAAGACGTCGACGTTGTCCACGGACTCCGTCCCAGCTGCAAGCACTACGTGACCGTCGACCGCTGCGGCACCCCGCTCGCCCTCTCACCCACCGGCGGCGACCGGAAACGTCACCCAGCTCATACCGCTCCTGGACGCAGTTCCGCGCATCCGAGGCCGACGCGGCCGTCCCCGCCAACCACCTGCTCGATGGGTTGCAGCGCTCAGATCTCTCTCCGCGGGAGCGCCTGCTGGGCGTGTTCGACGCGCTCAACGCGTCGGAACTCCGGGTGAACTCCTCACCGATCATCCGCGGCTGCCCCTTTGTGAACGCTGCCGTCGAGACGGCCGATCCCGATGCCGCAGCGCACGAGATCAGCCGCCGTCAAAAGCTCGCGTTCGTGCGACGCGTCGCAGACACTGCCCGCGAGGCCGGTGCCCTGGAGCCCGATGCTCTCGGCCGGCAACTCGTACTGCTGCATGACGGAGCAGCGGCGCGGGCAGTCGTGATGAACTCGCCGGAAGCAGCGTCAACCACGCGTGACATCGCCGCCGTCGTCATCGACAGGCATCTCCAAGCGATCCCCGCGGAATAGGCACAGCGAAGGCATACGGGCTGACGGTGAGAACAAGGAGGGAGGAACGGGCAGGCCACCTCGCGCTGGAGCAAGTGGGCTGATGCGTGAAAACAGGCCGGGCCGCCTGCGCACTGCGGCGGGCGGTCCGACCCGGTGGGTGACGAACATCGGTCCTGGTGTTCGTCTCTTGAGTGAACGGGGCAGCGACGAGCTGATTCGGAACGTGGGCCAGGTCGACCGGGACCCGTCATGATCAGACCAGTTCCAGACCGCCGTCGATGGTGAGGACCTGGCCGGTGAGCCAGCCTGCGGAAGGGTCGGCCAGGCGTACGATCCAGGCAGCGACTTCCTCCGGCTCGCCACGGCGACCGAGCGGGATGCGCGCCGCTTCCTCTCGTTTGACCTGCTCGACGGTCGCCTTGGGCAGTCCGGCCGCAGCGAGTGCTTCGGACTCCGTCGGTCCCGGGGCGAGCGCGTTGACTCGGACCCCCGTAGCGGCGAGCTCCACAGCCCAACTGCGCGTGAGCTGCTCCAACGCAGCCTTGGAGGCCGCGTAGTGGGCAGCGCCGGGCAATGGCCGGTGGCCAAAGGTGCTGGAGACATTGAGTATGGAGCCGCGGGTTCGGCGCAGGTGTGGCAGCGCGGCACAGGCCAGCAGGCTCGGGGCCGTGACATTGAGATCGAACAGAGTGGTGATGGCCTCCGCACTGGTTTCGGCCAACGGCATCATCTTGGTCGCACCGGCATTGTTGACCAGCACATCGAGGTGGCCCCAACGATCGATCGCGGCGTCGATGACTGCCGCAGCCGCTCCCGAGGCACGTATGTCGGCAGAGTGGACGGCGATCCGAGGGCTTGCGGTGGCGGTCTCCTCGAGTGCGTACGTGCGGCGTCCGACAGCCAGGACGTGTGCGCCGGCGTGCGCGAAGGCGTGGGCCGCCGCCCTTCCGATGCCGGAACTGGCACCTGTGACGACAACTACCCGGTCAGTGAACTCGGAGGACTGATCAGCCATGACGCCGCCTTTGTTCGAAGTTCGTTGAACATCGAATAACGTACCATGGGACCATGAAACAGGTGCGGCACCCGGCCCCGGACGACATCACTCTCATCGAGGTGATGGGTGCGCTCGGCGATCCCATCCGACTGGGGCTGGTGCGTGCGCTTGCCGACGGCTGTGAACGCGGATGGGGCGAACTCCGTGCGCCGGTGGCCAAGTCCACCCTCAGCCACCACCTGCGCGTGTTGCGCGCCGCGGGCGTCACCCGCACCCGGCAGGAAGGCACGCGCTGCTTTGTCACGCTCCGTCGTGACGACATCGACGCCCGTTTCCCCGGCCTGCTGAACGCCGTCTTGAGCGCGGCAACCCGAGATGACGTCGGTGCTGAGGTCGGCCTCGGTTGAACGACTCCCCGGCAGTTCTGTTCGGTGTCGGGGGCGGTCAGAACGGTGGATCTGCCGGAGGCCGGCAACTGGCGGCGCCCGGTTGATGCGCTTGTGGTGGTGAGAACGGCTCCGAGAACGCCCAGGGGAGGGCGATCTACGAGAGTGCGAGGGCTGAACCGGCCTTTCACTGGTCCCAGGCCATGTTCCAGCCGTTGAGGCCGTTGGCGGGGGCGATCGTGTGGTCGTGGGAGCGCTCGACCACGACCACGTCACCGAGCAGGGAGTTGTTGTAGAACCACGACGCGTCCTGCCCGGAGTCACCGCCGCCACGGACGTCGTTGAGGCCCACACAGCCGTGGCTCACGTTGGCATGTCCGAAGACGGAGTCCGGCGCCCAGTAGTTGCCGTGGATGAAAATGCCGGAGGTGGACAGGCGCATCGCGTGGGGGACGGCTCTTGGGGAGCGCGCAACCGGGGCAAGGTCCGCTCGACGCGCTCCCGGGCGATCCGATGTTCGCTCTGCGCGCTGACCGCTACTGGGCACGACCTCGAACCGGTCGTCAGCGCTCTCGGCCGCTGGGGCACCGCGCAGCTCGGAGATCCCCGACCGGAGGAGATCGTGACTCCCTCCGCGGTCGCCATGGCCCTGCGTGCCGCGTTCGACCCGGCCGCCGCGACCGGAGTGACCGCGTCCTGGGAGCTGCACGCCCATGACATCGTCGTTCATGCGGAGATCACCAACGGTTACCTGACGGCCGGAATCGGTCCGCCTGAGCAAAGTCCGGATCTCACCATCACATTCCAGGTCGAAGACCGTGCTGACCCCAGCCGCCGCCTGACCGTTGCGCCGGGATGCCTCCCCTCTCGCCGCGGTGTTCGGGATCGCTCCGTCGTTCCTCAACCGATCCGCCAGGAACGGAGCTTCTTCGGGTTTCGGACTGCCCAGACATGCCTGATCCGGTCGTCGACGATCTCGAACGCGAACACGGTCACGATGTCGCCGTCTTGCTGCGCCACCAGGCCGGGCAGGCCGTTGACGGTGCGCTCCAGGAACGTCGTGCGGTCGCCCGACACACGGGCGATCTCGGCGTAGGCATGCGCAATCCGTTCACCGCCCACGATCGGGTGCAGATGGGTGACGGCCAGCCCACCCCCGTCCGCGGTCGCGGTGGCGTCGGGGTCGAGCAGACTGATCAGGGCGTTGATGTCCCTGGCCTCCCACGCCGTTCTGAACCGCCTGACTATGTCGGCCCGCCCCGCACCCGGGCCGACCGGTGTCCGCGCGGTGCGGATGCGACGGCGGGCGGACGAGGCCAGTTGACGGCACGCCGCGGGCGTACGGCCGACGATCTCGGCGACCTCGCCGAACGGGTAGCGGAAGACGTCGTGCAGGACGAACGCGACGCGCTCGGCCGGTGTCATCGAATCGAGGACGACCAGGAAGGCCATCGTCACCGACTCGTCGAGGGTGACCCGATCTGCAGGGTCGGTCCGGCCGCCGAAACGCCCGGTGATCCACTCCGTGGGGTCGGGCAGCGGTTCCGGGATCCAGTCGCCCACGTACGTCTCCCGCCTGGCCCTCGCCGAGCCGAGCAGGTTCAGGCAGATGCGGCCGGCGACCGTCATCAGCCAGGCGCCGGGTGCCTCGATGGCCTGCTGCTCCCGTGCCGACATGGCGTACCAGCGGGCGTAGGTCTCCTGCACGACGTCCTCGGCATCGGCAAGGGACCCGAGGAGTCGATAGGCGAGGTTGATCAGCCGGCGCCGCTCGCTCATGATCACGCTGAGGCCCGGATCGCTCTGATCTTCGCCGGGCTCGGCTCTGGTGGTCATGGTCCGACCGCCCCCCTCACTCGCTTCTGTGCCTCTACCCGTTACGACAAGACAGCCCGCCGGAATGTGAGGCGGCGCGTCGGCCTCACATTCCGGCGGGCTGCGTTGTCGTAACCGGTGAGGACGACGACAAGAGGGAGAGGGGCCTTCGATGAACGACTTCCAGACCATCGCGGACCGCGTCGAGATCGAGGCACTGCGCGGCGAGTTCACCGATGCGGCGATGATGCGCGACCGCCCCCGCCTGGCATCGTTGTTCACACCGAACGGTGCCCTGCGCATGCCCAACATCCCCGCAGTACAGGTCGGCCGCGAGGAGATCCTTGCCGGGGGCGAGCGGCTGCAGAGCCAGTGGGACTTCTTCGTGCAGACCACACACCCCGGCACGATCCTGCTCGACGGCGACACCGCGACCGGCCGCGCCTATGTCCAGGAACTCGCGCGCGCCCTCGACGGACGCCAAGGACTGAACTACGCCGTGTACCACGACCGCTACCAACGCACCGTGGAAGGCTGGAAGTTCGCCGAGCGAGTGTACGAGGTCAGGTACCTCGACACCTCCCCCCTGGCGGGTACGGCCCCCCACACTGCGGAGGGCTCCGGAACCAACGCGGCGGACGCCACGGCCACTCCGGCCCCGGCCGCCTCCTTCGCCGATCCGGCACCGGCCGAACGACTGGAGCGGGCAGCGACCGCGCTGCGTGCCAACGGCTTCGCCGTCGAGGTCCTCGACGACGCCGCGGCCGCGCGCGCCCGCGTCAAGGACCTGATCCCCGAGGGCGCCGGCGTGTTCACCGGAGCCAGCGAGACCCTCCGGCTGTCCGGCATCGACGACGACATCAACGCCGGCGGCCAGTACGACGCCATCAGGCCGCACGTCCTGACCATCGACCGAGCCACCGGCGCCGACGAGATCCGAAGGCTGATCGCCAGCCCCGAATTCGTCGTCAACAGCGTCGCGGCAGTCACCGAGACCGGCTCGCTCGTCCTTGCCTCGGGCAGTGGCAGTCAGCTCCCCGCCAACGCGGGCGGCGCCGCCCACGCGGTCTGGATCGTCGGTGCGCAGAAGGTGGTGCCCGATCTGAACACGGCGCTGCGCCGCGTCGAGGAGTACGCCCTCCCCCTGGAGAACGCCCGTGCCCAGGCGGTCTACGGGATGCCCAGCGCCGTCAACCGTCTGCTCATCCTCAACGCGGAACCCCACCCTGGGCGCGGCACCGTGCTGCTGCTCCGAGAAGCCATCGGATACTGACCCGGCCCGGAGTCCGTGCGCCCCACAGTCCCAGCGGACAGCACGTCGGCCCGCAGATGCCATCCAAACTGCCTCACCATGCCTTCGGCGAGGCAGCGCCACCAACGGATAAGCACCCATCCCGGGAAACAGGTTGAACTTCGCCTCGGGAAATCCCAGGCGGGCGCCTTCTTCTGCGATGAGGAAGTTGTGCGTCAGAGCGCACTCGAACCCGCCGCCGAGTGCGTCGCCCAGGACCAGCGCCAGGGTGATGGCCTCCGTGCCGAAGCCGTGCATCGCCTCATCGATGCAGCCCTGCGGCCCGTCACCGGCGCCGACAAGGTGCTCCGCTACATCACCGGCACCGCCAAGAAAGCCAACGCCGCGTTCACCGCCGGGCCGGCGACCGTCAACGGCAACCCCGCCCTCACCCTGCGCCTGGGCGGTGTGCTCGACGGTGTGCTCACCTTCCGCGTGGAGGACGACCACATCACGGGGCTCTACTACGTCCGCAACCCCGAAAAACTCACCCGCGTCGAGTCCGAAACCCCCCTCACCTCCCGGTGACCGACCGCCGTCCAAGGTGCGCGACGCGGTCGACAACCTCACCAGCGGTCTGCCTCGGCCGTGCCGGGGAGCGTCTCGACCGGTCCGGTGGGTCAGGGTCGGTTGTTGAGGACGGGGGCCAGTTGTCGCAAGTGGTCCAGCTGCTCGTCCACTGTGTCGGCGATCGGCTGGACCGCCACGTGGTCGGCGCCTGCCTGATGGTGGGCCCGGATGCGTGTGGCCAGGGTCTCGGCGTCGCCCCAGGGCACGATGGCGTCGATCAGGGCGTCGCTGCCGCCGTCGGCGAAGTCGGCGTCGGTGAAACCGAGAGTCCTCAGTGTGCCCAGGTAGTTGGGCAGAGTCAGGTAGAACCTGGCGTAGTCGCGGCCGACCCTCCTGGCCCGCTCGGGGTCGGTCTCCAGGACCACGGCCTGTTCCGGGGCGAGCAGTGGCTTGGGGCCGAGGACGCGGCGGGCCTCTGCGGTGTGCTCGGGTGTGGTGAAGTAGGGGTGCGCGCCCTGGGTGCGAGCGGCGGCGAGCTCCAGCATCTTGGGTCCCAGGGCTGCCAGCACCCGCGGTGGCGCCTCCAGCATCGGCACCGTGGTGGTGGTCGCGTCCATCCCGTCCAGGTAGGCGCGCATGGCGGTGACGGGCTTGCCGTAGTCGTGGCCCCGCTTGGTGACCAGCGGCATGTGGCTGACGCCGAGGCCCAGTACGAAGCGGCCGGGCCAGGCCTCGGCCAAGGTGGCCGCGCCGTTGGCCGCACTGGTCGCGTCCCGTCCGTAGATGTTGGCGATGCCGGTGGCGACGACCAGGCTGGTGGTCGCGGACAGCAGGAGGGCCGCATGGGTCAGCGCCTCCCGGCCGTCCGTGGTCTCGCCGAACCACAGGGCCCGGTAACCGAGTTGCTCGATCTCCGCGGCCGCGCGGCGCTCTTCGGCGGCGGAGACCGACGACAGCGAGGCAAGCCATACCCCCGTACTGCCCAGGCGTTCCTTGAGGACGGCGGGGTCGAGGGTGCTGGGTACCAGGCGTTCGGCCATCTCGGCGCTCTTTCATGTGTCGTATCGCGGTGGGACAGGGCAGAAGAGGTGTCCGCCGGTGCGGCGGCCCTCGCGGACTCGGTGGGGCAGGTCTGTTTCGATCCCCCACGAGACGGCTCGAGCCCTCATGTTCCGGCGGTCGGCAGGGAGCGTGCGCGTGACACGCCCCGCCGGCTCACAGATCCGTGACGCGGAGCCCGGCGTGTGCCTTGTAACGGCGGTTCACCGAGATCAGATTGGCGACCAGCGACTCCACCTGGTGGGCGTTGCGCAGCCGCCCGGCGAAGACGCCGCGCATGCCGGGGATGCGCCCGGCGAGCGCCTGCACGATCTCGACGTCCGCGCGCTCCTCGCCGAGCACCATCACGTCGGTGTCGATCTCGTTGATCTCCGGGTCCTGCAACAGGACGGCCGACAGGTGGTGGAAGGCGGCGGTGACCCGCGCGTCCGGCAGCAGCGCGGCGGCCTGCTCGGCCGCGCTGCCCTCCACCGGCTTGATGGCGTACGCGCCCTTCTTGTCGAAGCCGAGCGGGTTGACGCAGTCGACGACCAGCTTGCCGGCCAGCTCCTCGCGCAGCGCCTCCAGGGTCTTGCCGTGGCCGTCCCACGGCACGGCGACGATCACGACGTCACTGCGGCGCGCGCACTCGGCGTTGTCCGCGCCCTCGATGCCGTGCCCGAGCTCCCCGGCGGCGGCCTGCGCGCGCTCCGCGGCCCGCGAGCCGACGATCACCTTCTGGCCGGCCTTGGCGAGGCGGTAAGCCAGGCCCTTGCCCTGCGGTCCGGTCCCGCCCAGGACGCCCACGACCAGTCCGGAGACGTCGGGGAGGTCCCAGGGGCCCTTCGCGGGGGCCTGCGCAGCACTGTCGGTAGAGGTCATGAGCCGACCCTACGTCCGGCTCCGCCTTGGTCGATGCGCGACTTTCCACATCACGGAGACCCGCCGGAAATGTCTCGCGGCCCGGGTCCTTGAACCGGCGGAAGGTACTTCGACGGCCTGGGACCCCAAGTAGTTGCCCTTGCATCAGGACGAAAAGGGCTCGTGCCGCCGCTGGTGACTACCGGGCGGTAACGGCCGAGAATCGTCCAGGACCAGCCAGGTGGACCGTGCGTGCCGCTCGGCAGGAGGGCGAGGGGCTGGTTACCCGAGGGAACAGGTTGACCGAATCGTTCCCTACAAGGACATTCCGTGACGGCGTTAGGGTGCAATCAGTTTGCTGTGCAACGGGGGAAAACAAATGCATCGAGGTCCCACACTGTCAGACGGTCCGTCTACGCTGGGAACGTTCAGGACATCCGGGGAGGAAGAGGAGCAGGGCGGAAGCAGCGGCCGGGGCGGCCGTAGGTCGCGGCACACGCCCCTTCGTTATGTCAGAAACGTGCCGACGGAGCGCTGGCGGGACGCTGCCGTCGCACTCCTGCTGTTGTGCATGGCCTACGCTATGCTCCCGCTCCGTGACCTGCCACCGACGGGAAGCGCCGCGTCGAACGCCGGGCAGCTGCCGGCGCAGGTGCTCGTCTGGAGCCTGCGGCTGATACCTCCCGTCCTGCTGCTGCCGGTCTACGTCACCCTGGCCGGCCGGTTGCGCGGCACGCACGCGATCTCCTGGGCGCGGGCGCGGGTGCTCCTGGTGGGCGCCCTGATGCTCGCGCTGTTCCTCTTTTCGGCCCCCCTGGGCGCCGCGGCGCTCTGCTTCGTCGGCGGACGCCTGCTGTTCAGGCTGGACCCGACCGACCGCCGGTCCCCCGACGCGCCGGAGGACTCGGCCGACCTTGAAGACACGGCCTGCTCCGAGGACTCGGACGGCCCCGAAGACTCAGCCGACTTGGAGGACTCGGACGGGCCGGGGGCAGTGGCCCGCGCGGAGGAGCGCTGCCGACTGCACCGGGATCTGCACGACGGTCTGACCCCCGTCCTGACCGGGGTCAGGCTGTTGCTGGACACCGCGGCACGCCGGCTCGACCACGACCCGCGCGCCCGCACCCTCGTCGAGGACGCCGCCGAGGGAGCCAGCCAGGCGATGGCCGAGGCCCGCAGGGTCATCGACGGGCTGCGCCCGGCCGACCTGGACAAGGCCCGGCTCCCGGGCGCGCTCGGACGACTGGCGGCGCGCATGACGGGACCGACGACCACGGTGCTGGTGGTCGAGGACCCCGGTCTGCCGGTGCCGCTGCGCCCGGCGACCGAGGTCGCCGCCTACCGCATCGCCGCCGAGGCGGTGACCAACGCCGTCCGGCACGCGCGGGCCCGCCGAGTGGAGATCCGGCTGCGCGCCGCCCCGGACGTCCTGGTCCTTGACGTCGTCGACGACGGCGTGGGACCCGCGCCGGGCGTGAGCCCGCGGAAGGGCACCGGGCTGGTCTCGATGGCGCGGCGCGCGGCGGACGCCGGCGGCTGGTGCGCGGTGCGTGCCGGGGCGGGCGCCGCTCGCGGGACGGACGTCCACGCCGAGTTGCCGCTGAGCCCTCGGTGACGCCGCGGGTGTTCCTGGTGGACGACCACCCGCTGTTCCTGACCGGTCTGCGCGTCGCGCTGGAGGACGCCGGAATCACCGTGGTCGGTGAGGCGCACACCGGGAAGGAGGCGCTGGACAGCCTTCGGGCGCCGGAGTTCGCGGCCGACGTCGTCCTGGTGGATCTCCAGCTGCCCGACCGGTCGGGCCTCGACGTCATCCGTTCGCTGGTCTCCGACGCGGAGGCGGGGGCGCCGACGCCGTACTTCCTGGTGCTGTCGGCCTCCGAGAGCGACACTGCGGTGGTCATGGCGCTGCGGGCGGGAGCGCACGGCTATCTGGTCAAGGAGACACCGCGCGAGGAACTGATCCGGGCGGTGTGGGTGGTGGCCGGGGGCGGTGCCGCCTTCAGTCCGGTGGTGGCCGCGCGGCTGGCCCCGCTGTTCTCCGCGGTGCACGAGCTGCCCAGCCGGGCCGCCCTGCCCGAACTCACCGACCGGGAGCGGCAGGTCCTCGATCTGGTGGCCCGTGGGCACAACAACCGGCGGATCGCTCGCGCGCTGACGCTGTCGGAGAAGACGGTGCGCAACCACGTCTCGCACGTCTTCACCAAGCTGGGGGTCGGCGACCGTGCCGCGGCGGTGGTGCTGGCGCGTGACGCGGGTCTCGGTCAGTGAGTGACCGGGCCGGTGTTCCGCGCCGGGGCGACCAGCCCGGACTCGTAGCCGACGATGACCAGTTGGGCCCGGTCCCGGGCGCCGAGCTTGCTCAGCAGGTGCCCGACATGGGTCTTGACGGTGTGCAGGCTGACCCGAAGGTGGTCGGCGATCTCACGGTTGGAGAGCCCCCGGGCGACCAGGGTGAGCACCTCCCGCTCGCGCTCGGTGGTGCCGTCGAGCGCGCGGGAGGGCCTGCGGGACGGCTCGGGCCGGTTGGCGAACTCGGCGATCAGACGGCGTGTCACCGAGGGCGCGAGGAGGCCCTCCCCCGCCGCGACCACGCGTACGGCGGTCAGCAGGTCCGCCGGCGGGGTGTCCTTGAGCAGGAATCCGCTGGCGCCGGCCCGTAGCGCCGCGTACACGTAGGAGTCGAGGTCGAACATGGTCAGGATGAGCACGCGTGGCCCCTCGGCGGGAGCGGCGGCGCAGATCAGACGGGTCGCTTCGATGCCGTCCGTGCCTGGCATGCGGACGTCCATCAGGATCACGTCGGGGCGTTCAGCGGCGGCCAGTTCCACGGCCTGTGCGCCGGTGGCCGCCTCGCCGACCACCTCCAGGTCCGGCTCCGCGTCCAGCAGCATCCGGAAGCTGCCGCGCAGCAGCGCCTGGTCGTCGACGACCAGCACCCGGACGGTCTCGCTCACGTGAGGTCCTCCTCGCTGCGGACGGTCGGCTCGTAGGGTATCCGGGCCAGCACCCGGTAGCCGCCGCCCCGCCGGGGACCCGCCTCGAACACGCCGCCGCAGCCGGCCACCCGCTCCCGCATGCCCACCAGTCCGAGTCCTGTCGTGGGCGCGCCGCGGCCCGGTCCGGTCCGGCCGTCGTCGGTGATCTCGGCCGTGACCTCGTGCCCGTCCGCCGTGACGAGCACTCGGCAGTGTGCCGGGGCCGCGTGCTTGACCGCGTTGGTGAGCGCCTCCTGGACGATGCGGTAGACCGTCAACTCGGTTCCTCCGGGCAGCCGTTCGGTGCCGGTGACGGTCAACTCGACGTGCAGGCCCGCCATCTCGGCCTGCTCCACGAGACCGGGCAGGCCGTCCAGCACGGGTACGGGACGCAGCTCGGCCTCCTTCTCCGGCTCCTGCGTCCGTAACACGCCGAGCAGTTGCCGCAGTTCGCCCAGCGCGCCCCGGCTCACCGTCTCGATCGCCGCCAGTGCCTCGTACGCGACCTCCGGGCGCTCGCGTCCCAGGTGGTTGGCGACGCCCGCCTTGACCGCGATCACCCCCATGCTGTGCGTCACCACGTCGTGCAGCTCCCGGGCGATCCGCAGCCGTTCCTCGGCCACCGCGCGCTGCGTGACCTGGTCGGCCAGCCGCACGGCGGAAGCGCGGCGCTCCCGCACGGCACGGCCCACCGTCCACGCCCCGCCCATCAGGGCGCATCCCACGATCAGCAGCGGGGTGCCGTCCTGCCACCGCCCCGGTGAGCTGCCCAGGGTCGCCGCCAGCAGGGCCAGCAGGCTCACCGCGCCGATCACCGGGGTGGGCAGCCAGCGCCGCCGCGGCTCGCCGACGGCGACCGTGTACAGCGCGAACGACGCGGCGACGAACGGCTCGGGCACGTCGCCGTAGTAGGCGGAGAGCACGGACGCGGTGAGGACCAGCGCGAACACACCGCGCGGCCACACCCGGCGGACGGCTCCGGGCAGGCCGATGCCCGCCGCCAGCACCAGCGGCACCCACAGCGGCGCCGTCCCCGCGGCCGGCGGCCGCTCGTGGGCGGAGACCGTGAGCCCGGCCAGCACGGCGGTGAACAGCAGACAGGCCGCGGTGTCGGCGGCGATCAGCCCGCGACGGCCGAGCGGTGGCACGGGCGGCCACCGGGGATGCAGGTCGTCCATGTCCCGACCGTAACGGGGTGGGCCGCCGTCGCGCCTCGGCCGACGGTATGTCACTCCCCGGTCTGACGCCGGGTGTCCCGGCGGTCCGTCCTCGTCCCCGGGACCTACGGCGGGAATCGGAGGCCGGTGCGATGTGGAGCCGCCCGCGGTGCGGGAGCGTGGACGTCATGATCGAAGTGCGTGAACTGACCAAACGCTACGGGCCCACCGTCGCCGTCGACGGGCTGTCCTTCCGCATCGAACCGGGCCGGGTCACGGGCTTCCTGGGCCCCAACGGCGCGGGCAAGTCCACCACGATGCGCATGATGCTGAACCTGGACCGGCCCGACGAGGGCAGCGTGCTGTTCGACGGCCGGCCCTACCGTCGTATCGGCGAGCCGCTGCGGCACGTGGGGGCGCTCCTCGAGGCACGGGCGCTGCACGACGGCCGTACCGCGCACGACCACCTGTGGTGCCTGGCCCGCGCGAACCGCATCCCCAGGCGGCGGGTGGACGAGGTGATCGGGCTGGTGGGACTCGACGACGTGGCCCGGCGGCGCGCGGGCGGCTTCTCCCTGGGCATGGGCCAGCGGCTCGGCATCGCCGCGGCGCTGCTGGGCGACCCCTCCGTCCTGCTGCTCGACGAGCCGGTCAACGGCCTCGATCCCGAGGGCATCCTGTGGATCCGCACGCTGATGAAGCGGCTGGCCGCCGAAGGACGCACCGTCTTCGTCTCCAGCCACCTGATGAGCGAGATGGCGATCACGGCCGACCACCTCGTTGTGATCGGCCGGGGCCGGCTGCTCGCCGACACCGGCATGGAGGACTTCATCGCCCGCAACTCCCGTGCCCAGGTGCGGATCCGCACCTCCGAGCCGGAGCGGCTGCGCGAGGTGCTGTCCGGCGCGGGCATCAGCGCCGAGGCCACGCCTGACGGTGCGCTGGAGGCGAGCGGCGCCCAGCCCGCCGCGATCGGCTCGCTGGCCGCGGCCCACGGGATCACGCTCGACGAACTGAGCCCGCGCTCGGCGTCCCTGGAGGAGGCGTTCATGCGGCTGACGGCGCAGGCCGTGCAGTACCGCGCGGCGGACGCGGAGGCCGGGCGGAAGGAGACACGGGCATGAGCAGGTCGTCCCTCCCCGCGGTCCTCGCAGCCGAATGGATCAAGATCCGTTCCGTACGGTCGACGCCCTGGACCCTGGCCCTGGCGTTCGTCACCACCGTCGGCCTGAGCGTGGCCTTCGGGTTCGCCGTCCGCGACCTGATGGCCAGCGACCCGGTGGACAACTACGACCCGGTCGCCACCGGCCTCAGCGGACTCCTCTACACCCAGGTCGTGCTGGTCGTCTTCGGGGTGCTGGTGGTCAGCACCGAGTACACCACCGGCATGATCCGGGCCTCCCTGACCGCCGTGCCCTCGCGCGGGCTCTTCTACGGCTGCAAGGTGCTCGCCGGTACCCTGGCCGCGCTCGCGGTGTCGGTGGTCACGGTGTTCGTCACGTTCTTCGCGGGCGAGGCGGCGATCGGCAGCCGGTACAACGCCTCGATCCAGGACCCCGGGGCGCTGCGCGCGGTCCTCGGCACGTGCGCCTACCTGACGCTGCTCACCGCGTTCTCCATGGGCGTGGCCGCGATGCTGCGCAGCTCGACGCTGTCCCTGGGCATCCTGATCCCGCTCTTCTTCGCCCTCTCCCGTCTGATCGGCAAGATCCCCGGGCTGCTCACCGTCACCCGGTACCTGCCCGACCAGGCCGGTCTGCGGGTCATGGCGGTCGTTCCCCAGGGCCCGGGACCGGGACCGGTCGCCGGGCTCCTGGTCCTGCTGGCGTGGACCGTCGCGGCGTTGCTGGGGGGCTACCTCGTACTGGTCCGCCGCGACGCCTGACCCGGTCGGCGCAGGGACACGGATGGTGCCGGCACCCCATGTGCCCGGGACAGTGGGCTGCCTAGCTTCGGCCATGTCAGCGAGGACCGGACACGGCGGCCCTCACCTCTTCCTTCACGGGACGGAGATCACGCATGACCGAGAACGAAGGCATCTACGAGCCGCCCACCCTCACCGAGCTCGGCGACTTCGCCGACCTCACCATGGGCCTCCCCAACGGGAACGACGACTGGTTCGGCCTGTACGCCTGGCTGGGCTGACGCCATCCGCCCGATGGCCGGGGGCCGCTGCCCCCCGGCCATCGGTGCCGTCCTGCGGATCCCCACGGAAGGGCAGTCGACCGCCATGACCACGGACTTTCTCATCCTTCCCGACTGCGACGGGGCGGCGGGCGCGGCCCGGCGTGCCGTCACGGCCGGTGCCGGCCAGGTCGTCCCGCACGCTTCCGGACGGCCCTGGCTGGTGCCGGCCGGCCCCTGGGGGCGGCGGGACCTGACCCTGGTGAGCGCCGGTGACCGGCGGCTCGGCGTCGTCGGCCGTACCCGGCTGGATCCGGACGCGGTGACCCGGGCGCTCGGCCGGGCGCGCAGCCCGTACGACCTCGACGCGGTGGCCTGCGCGCTGCCGGGCGGTGTACACCTCAGCGTGTCGTTCGACGGCAGGACCCGCAGTCAGGGTTCCGTGTCGACGGCACGCCAGCTCTTCCTGGCGCGGGTCGACGGGGTCACCGTGGCCGCCACGACCCCGCGTCCGCTCACGGCCCTCACCGGCGCCGTCCTCGACGAGGAGACCCTGGCCCTCCAGTTGGTGAACCCGGTGGTGCCCTGGCCACTGGCCCTGCGCACGCTGTGGACGGGCGTGACCCAACTGCCCTCCGGGCACTGGCTGGAGACCGGCCCCGACGGCGCGCACCGTACGGTGCCCTGGTGGCAACCCCCGGCCGCCGAACTGCCGTTGGAGGAGGCGGCCGACGGGTTGCGCGAGGCACTGCGCGACGCGCTCGCCGTACGCGCCGGCGCGGGCGACGGCATCGGCGCCGACCTGTCCGGCGGGCTGGACTCCACCAGCCTGTGCTTCCTGGCGGCGGAATCCGGGGCCCGGCTGCTGACCCACCACTGGCGGCCGCGGGACCGGGGCAACGACGACACCGTCTGGGCGCGGCGGGCCGCGGAGCGGCTGCCGCACGCCCGGCACGAGGTGTTCGAGGCGCGTGAGGCGCCCGGCTGGTTCGCCCACCAGGAGGATCCGCACGGCCTGCGGGACGACGTCGAGGGCCTGTCCGCGTGGAACCGCAACCGGACGCAGATGGAGCACCTGGCCCGGCTGGACGCGGCGGACGGCTGCGACGTGCACCTGATCGGGCTCGGCGGCGACGAGTTGTTCGGGGTGATCCCCACCTATCTGTGGACGCTGGTGCGCCGCAGTCCGATGCTCGGGCTGCGGGTCGTACGGCGGCACCGGGCCGTGAACCGCTGGCGGGCGGGGGCGACCCTGCGCGGACTCGCGGACCGTTCGACCTTCGCCGATTCCCTGGCACGGGCGGCGGATCTCCTCCAGGCGCCCCAGCGCGGCGCGTTCGAGCCCGCGCTGGAGTGGGGCTTCGCCCCGCGGCTGCCGTCCTGGGCCACTCCGGACGCGGTGGGCACGGTCCGCCGTCTGCTCCGGGAGGCCGCCGACGGCGACCCGGCGCCCCTGGGCCCGGACCGGCTGACCCACCAGATCCTGGAGCTGACCGTGCTGGCCGGCTGCACCCTGCGGCAGATGCGGCTGGGGCTCGCGCCGTTCGGCGTGGAGTGGGACGCCCCCTACCTCGACGACCGGGTCGTCGAAGCCGCCCTGTCGGTACGGGTCCAGGACCGGGTGACCCACGGACGCTACAAGCCCGTGCTCGGCGCGGCCCTGCGCGGTGTGGTGCCGGAGGAGATCCTTCAGCGGCGCAGCAAGGGCGAGTACACCGCCGAGGTGTACGACGGGCTGCGCCGCAACCGCCGTTCGCTGGTCGGGCTCTGCGACGACCTGCGCCTGGCCCGGCTTGGCCTGGTGGACGCGGACCGGTTGCGTGCCGCCCTGCTGGCTCTCGGGCCCGAGAGCCGCCATGTCAACCCCTTCTACAACACCCTGGCCCAGGAGGTCTGGCTCCGCTCGCCGAGCGCCACGGCCGATCTGGACGGGGTCCCGGCAGGAGACCCGCGATGACTTTCGCTCTGACCTCCGACGTCACCCTGACCGACGTCGAGGACGGCCTGGTGCTGCTCGACCAGCGCGACGGCCGGTACTGGCACCTCAACGGCACCGGTGCCGCGGCGCTGCGCATGCTGCTCGACGGCAGTTCCCCCGAGGACACGGCCCGGCGGCTGGGCGAACAGGGCCCGGAGGCCGCCGGGCGGGCGCTCTCCGACGTGCGCTCCCTGGTGGAGGCGCTGCGCCGGGCGCGTCTGGTGGTGGCCCGATGAGCATGCCCGTGACGTACGAGCCGGGGGTACGCCTTTCCTGGCACCGGCATGTCACCGCGCGCTGGGCCGTGGTGACGGCGCGTCTGCTGATCCTGCTGCCGCCGCGCCGGCTGGCCGGGGTCCTGCGGCTGCTGCGCACGGGGGCCCGGCCGGCCACCGCGGCCCAGGCGCTCGCCGCACGGCAGGCGGCCGTGACGGTCAGCGCCCGGTGCTCCGGACAGGGCTGTCTGCAACGGTCGGTCGCCGCCGTCCTGTTGTGCCGGCTGCGCGGCAGGTGGCCCGACTGGTGCACCGGCATCCGTACGCAGCCCTTCCGCGCGCACGCGTGGGTGGAGGTGGACGGGGTCGCGGTCGGCGAACAGGGTGACATGTCGCCGTACCACACCACCATGAGCGTGCGGCTGCGTCCGGGGCGACGTCCGTGACCGCGGCCGGGGCACCGGCCGTGCTCGCCGAGGGACTGCGCAAGACGTACGGCGCCGCCACCGCGGTGGCCGGGCTCGACCTGGTGGTGCCCGCGGGGCAGGTCTTCGGCTTCCTGGGTCCCAACGGCGCCGGGAAGTCCACCACCATCGCCATGCTGTGCACACTGCTGCGCCCGGACGCCGGGCGCGCCGAGGTCGGCGGACACGACGTGCTGCGTCACCCGGACGAGGTGCGCCGCGCCATCGGGCTGGTGTTCCAGGAGACAACCCTGGACCAGGACCTGACGGCCGAGGAGAACCTGCGGTTCCAGGCGGATCTCTACGGGGTGCCCCGGGCCAGGGCCCGTGCGGCGATCGACGGTCTGCTCGGCATGGTCGGTCTCGCGGAGCGCCGCAGGACGCCGGTGCGGGCGCTCTCCGGCGGGATGCGGCGACGGCTTGAGATCGTCCGGGCGCTGCTGCACGCGCCGCGCGTGCTCTTTTTGGATGAGCCGACCACCGGGCTCGATCCGCAGAGCCGGGCCGTGGTGTGGGAGCACCTGCACCGGCTGCGGCGCGAGCAGGACATCACCGTGTTCCTGACCACGCACCACTTGGCGGAGGCGGAGCACTGCGACGGGATCGCGATCATGGACCATGGCCGGCTGGTCGCGCAGGGCACGCCCGAGGAGCTCAAGGCCGCGGTCGGTCCGACCCTCGACGACGTCTTCCTGCACCACACCGGCCGGACCATCCGGGACGAGGTCCGGGCGGCCGACTGGGCGGGGGCGAGGGGATGACGACGTTCACGGCCGTGCCGCCGTCCACCGGGAGCGGGATCGCGCGGGACCTGCGGACGGTGCGTGTGCTGTGGCAGCGGGAGTTGATCCGGTTCGCCCGGCGCCGGGTGCGGATCGTCATGGGGCTGGTCAGCCCGCTGATGTTCCTGCTGGTGCTCGGCACCGGGCTCGGCTCCGCGATCGGCGACGGCCGCGACGCGGGGAGCTACCGCGCCTACCTCTTCCCCGGCATGCTGCTGATGGCCGCGCAGGCACCGGCGCTCGCCGTCGGCGCGTCGATCCTGTGGGACCGGCAGTCCGGGTTCCTGCGGCAGATGCTCGTGGCCCCGGTCCGCCGTCCCGCGCTGATCGCCGGGATCTGTCTGGGCGGCGCCAGCACGGGCGCGGCCCACGGCGCGCTGGTCCTGGTGCTCGCCGGGACGGCGCACGTTCCCTACGACGCCCGGCTGCTGCTCGCCCTGGTCGAAGTGGGCCTGCTCTCCTTCGCGTTCACCGCCCTCGGCGTCCTCATGGCGGTGTGCGTACGGCGGCCGGACACCTACCAGGTCGTCGCGGGACTGTTCCTCATGCCGCTGCTGTTCCTGTCCGGCGCGCTGTTCCCGGTGGGCCGGCTGCCGGCCTGGCTGAACGCGGCGGTGCTGGCCAACCCGCTGACGTACGGCATCGACGCGCTGCGCCGCACCCTGTCAGGTCCGCTGGACCTCGGAGGGGTGGCACGCGGGCCACGCTGGAACGGCTGGCAACCACCGGTCGCCCTCGAACTGGGTCTGGTCGCGTTGCTGGCCACCGTGGTGCTGGCGGTGGCCACCTACCGGTTCTCCCGCACGACCTGAACAGTCCCGGCCCACGTCCGGACCGGCACGGGGAGGTGTCGAAGCGCCCCCAGTCGCCGGGGTCGGCACGGGCCGGCCACTGCCTCGCCCGGCGGGCCCCTCGTCCAGGTGCCTGCTCGCCGGCGCGTGCCGGCCCGTGGACGAGGGGGGCCGCCAGGACCCGGGCGCACTCCAGGACGTACTCAGATGCCGGTGCGCTCGCCGCTCTGCCCGTACGTGTCACCGAGCTCGGCGCTCACCGTCTCAGCCGATGCCCTTGGGGAACGGAACGGACTGGAAGTCGCCGTCGAGTTGCCGTGCGGAGCGCCGCAGCCAGTACGCCGCCTGCACGATCACGACCTTGCGCGGCAGCGGTGGGTTCGGTGTCTGCGAGGCGGGCCTGGCGATGGACTGCAACGCCCAGGCGAAGCCCTGGAGCGGGGCGATCTCGGCCCACCGCTCGCGGTCGATGCCGAGCAGCATCATCGCCCTCAGGTAGGCATGCCACGTGTGGTAGCCCTGCGGCCCGTCCATGGTGTGCACCGGGGCGCCCACCGAGGCCCGGCGCGGGTCGTACAGGATGCCCTGGCCGAAGTCGGACCAGGCCGTGGTGAGTCGGGGGTCCCTGCGGTGGTAGAGGGAGTCCACGACGTCGAGTTGCATGCGGGAGAGCACTCGCAGGGGCTGCTCGATGGGCTGTGCCCACGTCCGGTAGTTCCCCGGGTACTCGGGCAGCTTCGACATGGCCAGCCAGGTGTCCTTGATGCCCAACTCCAGGGACCCGGCGTACGCGATGACCGCCCGGTACGCGTCGAGCGTCTCCTGGGTCGGGTGGTAGAGCGACACCTCGTCCATCTGGTACCAGAACTCGTTGGCCCTGCGGTCGCCCATCATGCCGGGCACCGGCGGCAAGGGGGCTCCCCCTCGTTGTCCGTCGGCCGCCGCCGGACGGGCCACCGTCGCGGTCAGGCCGACGGCCAGCGCCGCCCCGGCGCCCGCACGCAACAGCTCGCGCCGCCCGACGGGGCGGGTCGTCCTCCGGGTCATGTTCACTCCTCGGGTCATGCTTCGTCAGGCCCTGGCGGATGCCAGGACCGCTCATGGAGATTCGGGGGGCCAGTGGCTGTGCGGCGGGGGGCTAACTGCGTTGCAGTTCCGCCTCGATGTCGTACCGCTGCACCCAGGAGACGTCCTCGACCAGGCCGCGGACGCTCCCGCCGGCGCCCGGCCCCGCGAGCCGCCCGCTGCCGCCGTCCCGGGCGCCGAGCTGCACCCGCGTGGTGTGCGGTCGGCGCAGGCGCTCGTAGTGGCGCAGCGCGGGGACGGCACGGCCGGGACCACCGGCCCCGGCCAGACAGTGGGCCAGGGCCACACCGTCCTCGACGGCCTGGTTCGCGCCCTGCCCGTGGTGCGGGAGCATCGGGTGGGCGGCGTCACCGAGCAGGGTGACACGTCCCGTGCCCCAGGAGGCCAGCGGCTCGCGGTCGTGGAGGGTCCAGCGGTGGGTCCCGTCCACCGCCGCGGCCAGCGACCTGACGTCGGGACACCAGTCGGCGAACGCGGCACGCAGGTCGGCGGGGTCCCCCACCGCGCTCCAGGACTCCCGGTCCCGCCGGGTGGCGGGGAGGATCGCCACGTACGCGATCTGCCGCCCGGCGCGGACCGGCGCGCACAGCAGGCGCGCGGTTGGGCCGGACCAGACCAGCAGGGTGTCGTTCGGCAGGCCGGGCACCGCCTCGTGGGGCAGCACTCCGCGCATGGCGACGGTGTCCGTGAGGACCGGTGTGCCGGGGCCGCCGTGCAGGGTGGCGCGGACCACCGAGTGCACCCCGTCCGCGCCCACCAACACGTCCGCCTCGGTGGCGGCGTGGCCCGCGAAGTCCAGCCGGACCACGTCGTTCCCGGCCGTGAAGCCGGTCAGCCGGTGCCCTGCTCGCACGGTGCCCGGGGGCAACCGGTCGAGGAGCATCCGGTGCAGGTCGGCGCGGTGGACGGTGTAGTAGGGGGCGCCGAACGAGTCCGCCCAGGAGGCGCCAATCGGTTGCCGCACCCGTACCCGGCCGTCGTGCCAGTCCCGCACCTCCAGCGCGACCGGACGTACGGCCACACGCTCCAGTTCGCCGACGAGGCCCAGGCGGTGCAGCAGACGGCTGCCGTTGGAGCCCAGGTGCATGCCCGCCCCCACCTCGCCCGGCTCCGGGGCCTGCTCGTAGAGCTCCACGGCCAGGTCCCTGCGCGACAGCGCGAGGGCGGCCGCCAGTCCTCCGATCCCCGCGCCGACGATCGCCGTCCGCACTGCAGTCCGCACCACGAGACGTCCTCCGTTCCCCCGTTGCGGCCCGACGCTAGGCGACTCCCTGTCCCGGGCACCTGGGTACCGGGTCCCGTGCCTGTCCCACACGGGACTGCCGCCGGAGGGCCGGGGCCCGGTGCAGTGACCGGGAACGTTCGCCGGGACGGTGGAACAGCGGGAAATACGGGGACCGTTCGGTAATGTGCGTGACGACCTCCGGCCCCTGATCCCAGAGGACGGACCACGAGACGGACGGGGGAACACCGATGACGACCGCTCACGCCTTGTCCGGTGGCGAGAGCAGCACACCGCCGGAGAGTGACACGGTCATCGCCGTACGCGAGCTGTGGATGCGCTACCCCGGCCAGGACGTACTGAAGGGCGTCGGCTTCACGGCCCGGCGAGGTGAAGTCGTCGTGCTGCTCGGCCCGAACGGCGCGGGCAAGACGACCACGATCGAGGTCTTGGAGGGCTTCCGGATGCGCTCGGCCGGTGACGTGACCGTCCTCGGCACCGATCCGGCTCGCGGGGACGAGCGGTGGCGTGCGCGCCTCGGCATCGTGTTGCAGTCCTGGCGCGACCACGGCAAGTGGCGGGTACGGGAACTGCTGTCCCATCTCGGCTCGTACTACGCGCCGTACTCGACCCCTCTCGTGCGGCGCCCGTGGGACGTTGACGAGCTCCTCACCGCAGTGGGGCTGACCGGGCAGAAGGACAAGCGGGTTGGAACTCTGTCCGGCGGGCAGCGCAGGCGTTTCGACGTGGCCGTCGGCATCGTGGGCAGACCCGAGCTGCTGTTCCTGGACGAGCCGACGGCAGGTCTGGACCCGGAGGCCAGGAACGAGTTCCACGGCCTGGTACGCGGGCTCGCGGACGAGAACACCACCGTTCTGCTGACCACGCACGACCTCGCCGAGGCGGAGAAGCTCGCCGACCGGATCCTCATCCTGGCCGGTGGCCGCATCGTGGCCGATGGCTCGGCCCAGGAGCTGTCCCGGCAGGTATCGGCCGAGGCCACCGTGCGCTGGACTCGGGACGGGCAGCCCTTCGAGCGGGCGACGGCCGAGCCCACCCGGTTCGTCCGTCGGCTGTTCGAGGAGCACGGCGAGGCGATCGGCGGGCTGGAGGTGCGCCGGGCGAGCCTGGAGGACACCTACTTGACGATGGTGCGGGAGCTGGAGGCGGGGAGCGTCCCCGGTGAGCGGGCGGCGCAGGCTTTCGGGGAGGGATCGCGATGAGTCCGGTGTGGTACGCGGCGGGAATCGGGGTGCGGCGCGGCTGGACGGAACTTCGGCAGACTTTCACCACCGGTCAGGACGTGTTCGGGTACGTGCTCTGGACGGTCCTGCTCATCGTGCCGCTGTTCTTGGTCAGGGACGCTTCGCTGAAGGGCGCCGGCATCTCGGCCGGCGCTTTCATGGTGCCGAGCATGGCGGGGATGACCCTTGCGTTCACCGGGGTGATGACCACGGCGCAGCTCCTCGCGACCGAGCGCGAGGACGGCACCCTGCTGAGGGCCAAGGCAGTGCCCCACGGCATGGTCGGCCACCTGGTCGGAAAGATCATCATGGTGTCGGGGACGGCTCTCGTCTCCATGGCACTCCCCTTTGCCGTGGGCGTGTTCCTGGTGGACGGGGTTGCCCGGCAGGGCGGCGGAGCGTTGCTGGCGCTGGTGTGGGTGGTGCCGCTGGGCCTGCTGGCGACCCTGCCCATGGGCGCTGTCATCGGCTCATTCGTCGGCAGTCCGCGCACCGTCGGATTGCTGACGCTTCCGGTGATGGGGCTCGTCATGATCTCGGGGATCTACTTCCCCCTCTCGAAGCTGCCCGAGTGGCTGCAGACCGTCGGGCAGGTCTTCCCCGTGTACTGGCTCGGCCTCGGTCTCCGGGCCGCGTTGCTGCCGGCCGAAGCGGTCGCCGCCGAGATCGGCGAATCCTGGCGGCACCTGGAGACGGCCGGGGTGCTGGGCGCCTGGGTGGTCGCGGGGCTGCTCCTCGCACCGTCCGTCCTGCGCAGGATGGCCCGCCGCGAGTCCGGGGCCGCGATGGCGGAACGGCACCGGAAGGCGATGCAGCGGGTCGGTTAGTGACGTGCCAGGGGTGTCGGTCCGGTTCTTGGCCGGGCCGCACTGGACATCGGAGTTGGCCGGGGTGAACTGCCGCGACGGACCGATGTGCGCCTCGATCGGGTTGGCCCGGGAGGCGAAGGTCGGGGCTCCGTCGGGGCGGGATGACACCCCTAGGTCCGACCCGCGCTGTCCCCGGTCGCCGTGGTCTTCGCGAAGGTGGGGAGGTCGACGTCGTGGACGCCGACCCTCGCCCCCACCAGCACCCACGTGGCCACCGGCTCCGCTCCCGGCATGTCCGGGCTGCAGATCAGCAGGTGGGCGCCCGGCTCGGTGGCGGTGAGCCGGTAACTGCCGTCCTTGCCCGTACGCGTGTGGTCCTGCTGCACCCCGCGGGTGTCGGCCAGCGTGAGCAGGGCGGAGGCGGGTGTCCGCCCGGCGTGGCGGACCCGGCCGTGCAGCACCGGAACCGAGGGAAGTTCATGCTTCGGGGCGGTCTCGGTGACACCGCCCAGCGAGACCAGTGCGTCGTGTAGATGGCCCAACTCATGGACGAAGTGGCGCAGTCGCGGATCGACTCCGTCTCCGACGTCGACCCCCGAGAGCAGCTCGGTCGTCGCGGCGGAGCGACTCGGGTCGATCCGTGGCTCCTCCGCGTACAACTCGTCGATCAGGTCGACGATCCGCTCGGTCACGTGCGCGAGGATCGCATGGGCGTGAGTGCGGCGCGGGCCGTTGTCTTCGGCGGTGAGGCGGGCGAGGCCGCGGGAGTGATGGGCCAGTGTCGTGTAGATCATCAGCCGTCGCCCCCCGGCCCCGTTCCGCGGGAGCGGAGCCGGTCGCAGGAACGCCGTGCCGAGCAGCAGCAGTTGGTGCAGTCGGGCGTCCAGTGCGCGGGAGGCGCCGCTGAGGTCGCGATCGGCGGCGGGGTCGCGGAGCACCCGGGTGATGCCCTCCATCAGTTCGCGCAGACTGCCGAGCAGGGCGCGGCGGGCGGCGAGAGTCACCGACCGGGTTCGGACGGGCAGCACGAGCAGTGCGACGGCGATGCCGACCGCGCCGCCCAGCGCGGTCTCCTCCAGGCGCAACAGCATCAGGTCCGGGGTGTACGTGCCGAGCACGGCGAACATCTCGCCCAGCATCAGCGTGATGAAGAAGGTCATCAGCGCGTACGACAGACGCAGGACGTAGAAGGCAGCGAAGATCGACACAAGCATGAGCGGGAGGGCGATCTCGGTGCGCCCGCTGGTGACTGCGGCGAGCGGAACCGCCGCGCACAGCCCGACGAGGGTGCCCAGGACCCGGTGCGCGGCCTTCCGCGCGGTCTGCGCGGCTGTCGCGGTGCCGGTGAAGGCCAGGTAGCAGGCGAGTACGGCCCACGGGTACCGCTGCCCCGAGATCGTGTTGCCGAGGGCGACCGCGAGTCCGGTGGCCACCGCGACCTGCACGGCCTGCCGAGTGGTGAGCGACAGCCGTACCCACCAGGGCCCGGTGCGGTCCGCCAGCATCTTCGAGACGGTTCCGGTCGAACCGGGAATCGCGCCCGCGAACAGACGGACGGCGGGTTCGAATCCGGACTCGCCGTAACGGGCGGGTTCTCCGGCGGGGCGGGAGGCGAGGCGGTCGTGATGGCCGTCGGCCAAGCCCTGTGCTGCGGCGGCCAGTCGGCGGAGAACACCGGCGAGGGTCGGTGGGGCCTGTCCTGCACGCGCGCCCCCGGTCGCGCCGGCGGCTCAGGAACCGAGGAACACCGTGCACGTGCCCGAACGTTCGAAGACCGCTCCGACGACCTTGGGCAGCTTCGACCCCTTCGCCCGGAGGTAGGCCGGGCCGGCATCCGGTGTGAACCCCGCGTCCACGACGTCCGTCAGTACTTCGTCGGGGGTCTCCTTCCCTGCGGGAGCGAGCCGGTTGTCCTGGACGAACGTCGGAACACTGTCACAGGGCATGGAGAACCGGACGTTGAACGGGTATCCGTCCAGAGCCTTGAGGGCACCGTAGGCGATGTCCTCGGTGCCCCTCGGCAGGCGAACACCGTAGTCGGACAGGGCCTGTTCGAGGCTGACATCGGCGGCGTCCGACGGAGACTCGTGCGGGAACGGTCCGGCGTGCTCGGCGGAGTGCAGACCGTCCGGGTCACAGGCGGCCAGACCTCCGACAAGCACCACGCCCGCGAGCAGCGTCGTCGTACGCGGCAGTCGGTTGAACACGATCTCTCCCAGCCGATGTCGAAGTCACTGGAGTCCTGTGCCAGGACGGCATTGAGGTGCCCACGATAAAAGACCTTGGTCATGCTGCGGGACACATCGTTGTGTACCGCTGGTGTGTGACGGCTCAGGCTCCCGAAGTCCAGCTCGACACTGCTCATCGGCCGACACCTGCCGCACGTCCATTGACCCATTCCGTTTCTCAATGCCATGAGCGACAGGTGTTGGACTTCTGGATCGGTGATTTCTAGGCTCGGGCAGGGCTGGGTTTGCGTGCGAGAAGACCTCGACCGCTTGTCTTCCAGTACCGGAGGAGATGTCCGATGAAGCAACGCACGATCGGCGGACGGACCGTTTCGGCGATCGGGCTCGGCGGCATGCCGATGTCCATCGAGGGCCGTCCCGACGAGCGCAGGTCGCTCGCGACGATCCACGCCGCGCTCGAAGCCGGTGTCACGCTCATCGACACGGCGGACGCCTATCACCGCGACGCAGGCGAGGTCGGGCACAACGAGGAACTCATCGCTCGGGCTCTGCGCGCGGACGGCCGGGGCCCGGACGACGTGCTCGTCGCGACGAAGGGTGGCCATCTGCGGCCCGGCGACGGCAGTTGGACGGTGAACGGCGATCCGGCCTACCTCAAGCGGGCCGCGAAGGAGTCGGCCAAGCGCCTGGGTGTCGAGGCGATCGGTCTCTACCAGTTCCACCGCCCGGACCCGAGTGTGCCGTACGCCGATTCGATCGGTGCGATCCGTGATCTGCTCGACGAGGGTGTGATCCTCATGGCGGGCATTTCGAACGCGACCGTGAACCAGATCGACGAGGCGAACGAGATCCTGGGCGGTCGGCTCGTATCGGTCCAGAACCAGTTCTCGCCCAGGTTCCGTTCCAGTCTGGGCGAGTTGGAGCGCTGCGCCGAGCTGGGCATCGCGTTCCTGCCGTGGAGTCCGCTGGGCGGCATCACGAACGCTCCCGAACTCTCGGCGCGCCACGCCGCCTTCCGCGAGGTCGCCGACGAGGTGGGTGTCAGCGTCTACCGGGTGACCCTGGCCTGGGAGCTCGCCCTCGCGCCCGTGGTCGTCCCGATTCCCGGGGCCTCTCGCCCCGAGAGCATCCGTGACTCGGTGGCCGCCACCGACGTCGTGCTCACCCCGGAGCAGATCTCCCGCCTTTCGGCGGCATGAGGCGCCCCGTACCGGCACCTGACACCACCGACCGAAAGGACCCGATCGTGAAGACGTTCAAGCTGCCCGGCACCGAAATGGTCGTCCCGAACATCGTGCTCGGCCTGATGCGCATCCAGGACAAGAGCGACGAGGAGGTGCGGGAACTCGTCGCCACCGCGTTGGACGCCGGCATCACGTTCCTCGATCACGCCGACGTGTACGGCAGCGAGCTGCACGGTTGCGAGCGCCGCTTCGCCGAGGCGATGCGGCTGAGCTCCTCGCAGCGCGAAAAGCTGATCATCCAGTCGAAGGCGGGCATCGTCCGCGAAGGCCCGTACTTCGACTTCTCCTACGAGCACATCGTCGAGTCGGTGGAGGGGTCTCTGAAGGCCCTCGGCACCGACTACCTCGACATCCTGCTGCTGCACCGTCCCGACGCCCTGGTCGAACCCGAAGAGGTCGCGCGTGCGTTCGACGAGTTGTCCGCGGCAGGGAAGGTACGGGCCTTCGGCGTCTCGAACCACACGCCCCGGCAGATCGACCTGCTGCGCCGCCACGTGAGCCAGCCGCTGGTGGCCAACCAGCTCCAGCTGTCGATCACGCACGCCCCGCTCATCGCGCAGGGTGTCGCGGCCAACATGAAGGGTCTGGAGCAGTCGGTCAGCCGTGACGACGGGCTCCTGGACTACTGCCGACTGCACGACATCACCGTGCAGGCGTGGTCCCCGTTCCAGGCCGGTTTCTTCGACGGCCCGTTCCTCGGCTCGGCGGACCACCCCGAGCTCAACGCCGTCATCGACCGCCTGGCGGCGAAGTACGGCGTGCCGCCCCTGGCGATCGCGACGGCCTGGATCACCCGGCATCCCGCGCGGATGCAGGTGGTCATCGGTACCACCACACCGCAGCGGGTCGCGGACGCCGCCCTCGGATCGGACGTGCCGCTGACCCGCGCGGAATGGTACGAGCTGTTCCGCACCGCGGGTCACATCGTGCCCTGACCGCCGCCCCGCCCCGACGGCACGGTCGAAGCACCGCACACTCTTCGACCGTGCCGTCAGCATGCTGAGCGCGCTGCCGTATCCGGCTCGATTCCGGCTCGATCACGAGGCCCGTATCGACGTCGGGTTCAGCCGCCGGCCCGTTCCACCGGAATCCACAGCTCCGCGTCCGCGTGCGTACCGTCCTCGGACACCCGCGTGAGCGAAAGCGACGGACCGGGCCGGCTCCGGTACGGGTTCGACGGGAACCACTGCGTGTACACGTCTCGCCAAAGGTACTGGACGGCCCGCGGGAACTCGCCCGAGGACTCGAACACCGCCCACGTCCCCGGCTCGACGTCGAGGCTGTCCGAAGCCCCGGGCACCTCCGCTTCGCTCACCACCCCGTGGAAGTAGTCGAGTTCGGTGCCTTCCGCATCGTCCGCGGAGTGGTTGCTGACGGCGGCCACGACACCGCCGGGCTCCCCGGTCGCGTACTCCTGCCACCGCCCCAGCGTCTCCTTGCCGATGCTCTTCACGAACTCCACGATGGCCGGGTTCATCCCCTCGTAGACCAGCGGGACCCGTGTCCCCCTGCCCACGAGCCTGAACCTGTCCTTCTCCACCACCCGGTACCGCATGCTGCTGCTCCCTTCGACGATCAGCCGGAAGGACATCCGCGGCTGGGAGTACAGCGCGGCACCCGTCCGCCGCGCCTCGCCGGGACCGACTCCGTGCACGGCGCGGAACGCACGCGCGAACGCCTCGCCCGAGCTGTATCCGTACCGCACCGCGACATCGAGCAACGTCCGCTCCCCCGCGAGCACTTCGGCTCCTGCGAGCGTCAGCCGCCGACGGCGGACGTACTCGGAGAGCGGGATGCCCGCCAGCGCGGAGAACATCCGCCGGAAGTGGTACTCCGACGTCATGGCGATACGGGCCAACTCGGCCGCGTCGATGGGCTGATCGAGGTGGTCCTCGATGTGGTCCATGGCCTGATTCAGCCGCTCCAGCACTCCCTGCCGTCCTTCCCTCACTGATATCCACGCTAGGGAAGTCCACTGTGCCGGACCCGACATCCTGTGCCCGGTACGGTCGGGTCAGCTCTCTCCCCCAACGAGACAGGACCCTGTTCCGTGCGACGTCGAAACCCAGTGCGCCGACTGTTCGGCTCCCCCCGCTCATGGCTCGCCCCGCTGCTCGCCGGAGTGGTCACCATGGGCATGGCGCTCCCCGCCTCCTCGGCATCGGCCGCGAGCCCGCCCTCCGACGCTCCCCGTGCCGAGCTGCGCGGACTCATAGAAAACGTCACGCAGGCCAACGCACGCCGCTACCGCGCCACCGACAGCAGCGGCCGCTCGATGGACGCGGCGAAAATCGTCCAGGAGTCCCCCGGCCACTATCTGGCCGTGTACCACACCATGCTGAGCGACGGACGCTTCCACACCGCGCTCTCCACCTCCACCGACCTCATGACGTGGACGTTCGCGCATGACTTCGGGGCGGGCAGTTCACAGCCGACCATCGCCCGGGCGCCCGACGGCGGTTATGTCATGGCCTGGGAGCAGGACCCGTCCAACCACGTGGCGGTGCGCTACTACCCCAGCCGCTCCGCCTTGCTGAACGGAGCCGACACGCGCCGCAAGGACACCGTCCGCACCCTGTCGACGTGCGCCGAGGGAACCCCCAACATCTACTCGATCCGGTTCTCCCCGGACGTCGACCACTCCGTCATCGACATCGGGGGCCACTACTTCGCGAACTGCGACGTCGACCGGCAGATGAGGGGGACGCTGACCAACTTCACGTCCTGGTCGGCCACCGCTCAGCCGAACGTCGACAACGCCATGCTGTACTGGGGTGTCCGGGGCAACATCGGCGACCGCGACCAGGTGGCCTTCCGTGGATTTCCCTTCGGTCTCTTCGAAGGACAGTTCACCAAGGGGGACTTCGGCTCCTGGCGCACCTTCGTCTACGACTACCAGACGGGAAACGCCGACACCACGGCCATCACCACCGACCGGGGCAGCAAGGCCTTCGCCAATCCGAGCATCACCGCCCTCCAGGCCCCTGACGGGCGGCAGGCCATCCTCGTCAGCCTCTTCCTCCCGAGCGAGGGAGCCGCTCCCGGCGAAGCCGGCCAACTCCTGTACTACCGCACCTTCTGAAGCCGGAAGCACCACCGCAGCCAGCAACCCCACTGCCACACGGCACTCGGCGCGACAGCCCGGAAGTGCCTTCTCCCCGCGTGCACACCGGCGGGGAGAAGGGTTCCGGAAAGCGGGTGTCAGGGTGTGTCGGAGATGTCGAGCCTGTTCATCTTGATACGGGTGGTGTCGAACTCCCAGACGACCCAGAACTTGCCCGGGGCGTACTCGTCGGCCATGGGGTAGTTGTCCCAGCCCTCGCCCTCGGGCTGTTCGGTGCCGTCGGTTCCATTGGCAAAGAGTCTGGCGGCGCTCCAGGCCGCGCCGGGGCGTTTGGTCTTGTAGTTGAGGATGTCACGGTTGGCCCTGTCCGTACCGGCGTTGTAGATGTACAGGTACTGGCCACTCGTGTCGTTGGTGAAGTAGCTCCTGGCGATGTTGTAGCTCGGCAGGTCGGTGTCCGTCCGGAAGGGCGTCCAGGACTCGCCGCCGTCGGCGCTCGTGGACTTCGCGGCGCCGGCCGCATCGTCACGGGCCACCATGACCAGCGAGTTCTTCGGGTGGTCGGGATCCTGTGGCTCCTGCGAGAAGGCGATCTGGTTCTCTCCCGCCGTGAGTTCGAGCCCGCTGATGTGACCGCCGAGCCTCCAGGTCTGGAGGTCGCGGGAGATCAGCGCCCCGTTCTCCCGCCCCGACGACCAGTACGGCATGACGTACTGCCCGTCGTCCCGTTGGAGCGGACGGCCGGAGAGGACGAGGTTGCTCTTGGACGGCACGGTCAGGGGGGCGTCCTGCCAGGTGTGGCCCTGGTCGGTGCTGCGTTTGAGGAAGGTTCCGTTGATCGGAAGACCGTTGTTGTTGACCCCGTCGTCGTCGGATTCGGTCGAGTCCGCGATCGGGGTGCGCCCGAGGTAGGCGTAGAGCGTGCTGCCGGCCTGGTAGAGGATGACGTAGTGCCAGGCGTACTGGTCGGTCTCCTGGGCCAGTGTCCTGGGGCGGCTCCAGGTGGCTCCGCCGTCGGTCGTGTACGAGTACCGCATGTAACCCATGTCGACGTTGCCGGGCCTGAGACCTTCCCGCCAGACCACGACCGCGTTGTTCTCGCTCGTGCTGATGATGTCGGGGGTACGCGTGCCGTCGCCCTTGCTCACGCGATTCGTGTACACGATCGCCTCGCCCGAGATGCCCTCGGCAGAGGCGGAGCGGGGCAGGAGCAGGCCGGTCAGTACGGCCAGCACCACCACGGTCAGGAGAACGGGCCATGCCCGTCGTCGCGTCACCACAGCCACTGCTCGTTCGGGTTGTCCGTGCAGGTCCACTGGACGGCCTCCGTTCCAGGGGTCGGGCTGCTGCTGGGGATGGCGAGGCAGTAGTCGCTCCGTACGTTGCGCAGTCGGTCCCAGCTGTCGTGGATCCACACCTGGTCGTCACCGTCGCCGCAGGACGCCTGCGCGGCCTTCGCGCCCAGGGCCGTGCTGCCGTTCAGGGGGGTGAGGCACTTGCCGCTCGCCTTGTTGATCACCCGGTAGCCGCCGGTCACGGCCTGGAGCGCCCAGTAGTTGCTGTCGCTGTTGCTGCACGCCCACTGGATCATCACGGCACCGTCGGCCGTGTCGGAGTTGGAGTCGGCCAGGCACAGGCCGGTGGCCATGTTGTAGAGGCGGGCGGAGACCGCCTCGTGGTCGAACCAGGTCCAGCGCTGGTCGAAGGTGTCCGAGCACGTCCACTGGACGACCTCGGTGCCGTTCGCGGTGCTGGAGTTGGGGACCGCCAGGCATCTGTCGCTGTGCAGGTTCCGCAGCCGGTTCCAACTGTCGTGGATCCAGACCTGTTCATCGCCGGTGCCGCAGGGCCACTGGATGGCCTGGGTGCCGTTGGCCACACTGGCATTGGGCATGGCGAGGCACAACAGGCTGTAACGGTTGCGGATCTGGTAGCGGTCCCCGTTTCCGCCCGCCACCTTGACGAGCGTCCAGTCCTGGTCCGAGTTGTCACTACAGGTCCACTGAACCAGGCCGGTGCCGCCCGTCGTACTGGAGTTGGGCACGGCCAGGCATCTGCCCGAGTTGAGGTTGTTGAGGTTTCTCCAGTCGTCCTCCGCGCTCGCCGGCGTGGAGGACACCAGCGTCCACACCACCGTGGCTGCGAGTAGGCACACCGCCATGGCGACGGCCAGGAAGACGCGGTTCATTTTCCTCAGGAGCATGACATCAAGCACCCTTTCTTCTTCCGCCGGTCGTTCAGCACCGCCCCCCGACCTCCGTACAGGTGGAGGCCCTGTGATTCCGCTGTGCGTGCAGGCGCCGAGTGACAAGCCGAAGGCCACGGGATGACGGGCCGGGGGACACACAGCCACGGACAGGCGACGCGGCTGTGAACCCTTCTCACGTCCGGGTGCGGCGGGCGAGGTGAGCGCACCGGCCCGGCGTCAGTGACGTCGGCGTATCAGCCGCGCGGCGACCTCCCCGACGTACATGGACGGTGCCATGGTGTGGCCGCTGATGAGGTGCGGGAAGACCGAGGCGTCGGCCACGAACAGGTTGGCCGTGCCCCGGACCCGGAAGTCCGGGTCGACGACGGCCGTCGGATCGGAAGGACGCCCCATTCGGGCGGTTCCCACGGGGTGATACATCGTGTGACCGTCCTGCCGGATCAGCGCCCGGTACACCTCGTCGTCCGCGTCCCGCTGCGGAAAGACGTACTCGGAGTAGGGGGCGAGGGCGCGGGTGCGCAGCATGCGGTGCGCCGTACGCAGTCCGACGACGAAGTCCTCGATGTCCCGGGGGTCGGCGAGGTAGCCCAGGTCGATCACGGGTTTCGCCATGGGGTCCGCCGAGGCCAGGCGCAGACGCCCGCGGCTTCGGGGGTGCAACTGGACGACGGTGATGGCGTAACCGGCCCGCCGCTGTTTGTCGGAGACGTCCGCGAAGTACTGGCCGTCCGCTCCGAAGTCCGGGTTGTAGCTGGGCAGCAACTCGAAGTCGGGCCAGGGCGTGTTCCGGAAGGCCTTGAGGAAGCCGACGTTGTTCTCCTGGAAGTAGTTCGCGGGGCCACTGCGGTCGCGCATCCACTGGGCGACCCACTCGGGTCGGGCGTCCATCGGGATGGATCCGGTGGTACCGACGCGGCCCAGCCCGCGCAGCGGGACGCCCAGGTGGTCCTGGAGGTTCGCGCCCACACCGGGAGCGTCCACCAGAGTGCCGATACGCAGCGACCGCAGGTGCTTGTGCGGCCCGATGCCGGAGAGCATCAGCAACTGGGGGGTGTTGTAGGCCCCGGCCGCCAGCACGACTCCCCGTCCGGCCCGGAGTTCCTGACGGGAGTCGCCCTGCGAGAACTCCACACCCACGGCACGGTGGCCGGAGAACAGCACTCTGGTGACGTGCGCCCCGGTGACGACCGTCAGATTGGGCCGCCGCCGGATGTCGGCGGCCAGCAGGGCGTCGGCCGGGGTGCGTCGGCGGTGTTCGGGGAAGATGGTCTCGAAGCGGTCGATGACGTAGGGCGACTCCGCGTCCACGTCGCCGCGGGGGCCGAACCCCGCTTCCGTGAAGGCGTCCGCGAGCGTGCCGCTCAAGGGCGTGGCCGGCTCCAGGGGGGCGAGCCGCACCGGTCCGTGCCCGCCACGCAGTGGGCTCGCCGCCGCACGGGACGTGTCCTCCAGCGCCTTGAAAGCGGCGACCGCCCCCGCACCGCTCAGCCGGGCGGCTCCCGCACGCTGCCACGAGTCGTAGTCGGCCGGAACGCCACGCAGCCATGCCCCCACGTTGATCGTGGCCGAGCCCCCGATCGCCTTCCCGCGCGGCTGAGCGATCGAACGCCCGCCCAGGCCGGGCTGGTTGACGGTGGTGTAGGCCCAGTCCTGCTGTGTGCCCCACGTCTTGAAGAACGCGCCCTGGATGCGTCCGACCTCGTTGGTGTTCTCCTCCCCCGCCTCCAGCAGGGTGACCGAGATACGGGGATCCTCGGACAGACGGGAGGCCAGCACGGTTCCGGCGGGTCCGCTTCCCACGACGACGTAGTCCGTGGGCAGTTCCCCGCGGTGTTCCGGACGGAACCTGGGCACGGCGGCCGACCCGAGCGCGGCTCCGGTGGACTTCAGGACGGTACGACGATTCAGCATGGGCACTCACTCCTGCTGGGGAAGAGCCGAATTGGCCACACGCAAGCTACAGTCATGTAGATACCTGTTCCTACGAACCTGTATCACTGGATGAAACACGCTGGTGTCGCTACCGTCATCCACGGGCGCTCAGCACCCCGCACTGGTGAGACACAGGCGAGGTCGAGAAGGAGAGGACGACATGACCGCTGCACCCTCCGACGCAGTCGGCGACACCGGTCGGGCGTCGGTGCTCGACCGGGCCTCCGCCCTGCTCACGGCGTTCGCGCTGGAGGACACCTGGATCGGCCCGTCGGAGCTGGGCCGACGGGCCGGGCTGCCGAAGCCCACCGCCTACCGGCTGGCCCTCCAACTCACCCGTCATGGCCTGCTCGAACACCATGAGGGGATGTTCCGGCTCGGCGTCCGGCTCTTCGAACTGGGCCATCTGGTCGCTCGCGAGAACGTCATCCGCGAATGCGCCGTGCCCATCATGACTCGCCTACGCGATACGACCGGCCACTCGGTGCACCTGGCGGAGCTCTCCGACCGGGACGTGCTCTACCTGGCCATCATGCATGGTCCGGCCGGCCCGGCGCTGCCCTCGCGGGTGGGCGGCCGCATGCCGGCCCATGCCACGGCTCTGGGCAAGGCGCTCCTGGCACACGCGACCGCCGACGTACGGATGCGGGCGCTGTCCGGCCCTCTGGAACGGCTGACGTCCCACACCATCCGCCATGGCGGAGCCTTGCGCACGGCACTGGCCGCCGTGGCCGCGCGCGGCTCCGCCACCGATCTGGAGGAGTGCCGTCCGGGTCTGGCCTGTGCCGCCGCTCCCGTCCTGGCCAATGACGGCACCGCGGTGGCCGCACTCTCCGTCAGCGGGCGCAGCACCCGCTTCGACGTCGCCCACGCCGAGACCGCGGTGCGGGCAGCAGCCGCGGCCCTCACCCGGCGCCTGTATCCCCGGTGCCCCAGCTCCGCGCTGTGAGCCTCCCGTCGAAGCCGCCGTCACCGTGTGAGCGATGGGCCACACGACCTCAGGCCCGCTCCGCGTCCGGACCGCTCTTCCCGACGGTCCCTTCGGAACGTTCGTCCTGCGGGTTTTCCCCGTAGTCCTCCCTGAGGAGGTGCTGGCCCTGCCGTGCCCATTCCGCTCGGGTGCGGGCGACGGCCGCCAGGCCGTCGAACACATGCGCCTTGAGCCGGACGATGCGTTCGTGGTCCGCCGGGTCACGGCGGGAGAGCCGCTCGCGGAGCAGCGGTGTGTCGCGGTGCAGCAGGCGGTCGCGGTGGGCCTCCGCCTCCTCGGCCTCCTTATCCTGTTCGGTGATGAACCGGTCCAGTACCTCGTGGGCGGCCTGCGGATCGATCATGTCGAAATTGAGGGCCTGGAGCAGCATGTGGTCCCGCACCGGCGTGGGCTTCCCCGGTAGCTCGAGCCAGCGCCGCAGCTCCGTGAGACCTGCCGGTGTGACCGTGTACACGGTTCGGGTCAGCCGTGGCCCGCGGGCCTCGTCGTCGCCCTGGATCAGGCCCGCTTCCTCCATGCGCCGCAGCGTCGGATAGATCTGGCTCTGCGGTGCCGCCCAGATCCATCGCGACGACCCGTCGAAGAACCGCACGAGGTCGTACCCGCTCATGGGACGAGCCTCCAGCACTCCCAGAAGCGCATGCTGCAGTGACATGATCGATCCCCAACTCTCCGGCCCGCCGACGACACCGCCGTCACCTGGTCACTTGCACGGTCACCGACTTCGGTTCGGTGAAGAACTCACGGCTGAACGTACCTCCCTCCCGTCCCGTACCCGAATCCCCCACCCCGCCGAACGGCGCCCGCAGATCGCGTACGAAGAAGCAGTTGATCCACACGTTGCCGCTGCGCAGTGCGGCCGCCACACGGTGCGCGCGGTGCAGGTTCTCCGTGAAGGCCATCGCCGACAGCCCGTACGGGGTGGCGTTGGCGAGGTCGACGCCTTCCTCCTCGGTGGTGAACGGGGTGACGGTCACGACGGGGCCGAAGACCTCCTCGCGCTGGAGCGGAGCGTCGGCGGGTACGTCGACCACGACGGTGGGCCGGACGAACCAGCCCCGGTCCACGCCGCCGGTGACGATCCGCCCGCCGCCCAGGGCCTCTTCCCGTAGGTAGCCGGTGACCTTGGTGAAGTGCTTCTCGCTCGCGAGGGGGCCGATGTCCGTGTCCCGGGCGGACGGGTCACCGAGCTTCATCGCCTTCGCGGCGGCGGTGAAGCGGCGCAGGAACTCGTCGTGGACGCCGCGTTGCACGTACAGCCGGGAGCCCGCGAGACACACCTGCCCGCTGTTGCCGAAGGCCGCCTTGACGGCCCACTCGACGGCGTTGTCCAGGTCGGCGTCGTCGAACACCACGGCGGCGCCCTTGCCGCCCAGTTCCAGACTGACGGGCGTGAGGTGGGCGGCCGCCGCCGCGCTGATGGCCCGTCCGGTCGCCGAGGAACCCGTGAAGGTGATGCGGTCCACGTCCGGGTGCCGGGTGAGGGTCGCGCCGACGGGGCCGTGGCCCAGCACGACGTTGAGCACGCCCGCCGGGACGCCGGCTTCGAGGGCGAGCCGGCCCAGGAGCGCGGCCGAGTGGGGCGTGTCCTCGGCGGGCTTGAGCACGACCGTGTTGCCCCAGGCCAGCGCGGGTGCGATCTTCCATGTCGCCAGCATCAGGGGGAAGTTCCACGGTGCGATCGCCGCGACGACACCGGCCGACTCGTACCGTACGTAGACGTGGTGCCCGGTGTCGGACGGAAGGCTCTCGGAGCTGCTGAGCCGGGCGTGGTCGGCGAAGAACCGCAGGTTGTCCGCGGCACGTGGTACGTCGTGTCCGGCCGCGGCCCTGACCGGCTTGCCCATGTCGCGGGCCTCCGCCCTGGCGAGCTCGTCGGCGTGCTCCTCGACGAGGTCGGCGAACCGGTGCAGGATCCGGCCGCGTTCGGTGAAGCCCATGCGGCTCCACGGACCGGTGTCGAAGGCACGGCGTGCGGCGGCCACGGCGAGGTCGACGTCCTTGTCCGACGCCTGGGCGACCGTGGCGTAGCCGGCTCGGGTGAAGGGGTCGACGTCGTCGAAGGTGGCGCCGTCGATCGAGTCGGTCTCCTGACCGTCGATGACATGACGGATCATCACAGTGCGTACTCCTTGGGTGTGGCCGGGCCCGCCGCGAGCGCGGGAGGGCTGTCGGAGACCGACGTCAGGTGGTTCCAGATCCGATCGAGCAGTTCGGTGCCCGCCGCCTCCCACGCATGCCTCTCGGGCGAGGTGAGCGGTGTCGGCGGGGCTGTGGAGACGGTGGCGGAGGCCGTGGCCAGAGCCAGGCGTGCCGACTCCTCCAGCACCCACATGCGGGCCACGGCCTCACCCACGGTGCGGCCGACGGTGATCGCGCCGTTGCCGCGCATCACCAGGCTGTGCGCCGGGCCCAGGGTGCCGGCCAGGGCAGAGGCGGTCTCCGGGTCGCGGACCAGGCGTGGTTCCTCGAACACGGGGGTGATGCCGCCCAGCAGGGCTCCCTGGCCGTGCAGAGGCCGGATCGGGATGCCCGCGACGGCGGCTGCGGTGGCGTAGAACGGCTGGGCCCGGCAGATTCCTCCCACGTCCGGTCGCGCGACCGCCACGGCGCGGTGGATCCACGCCTCCTTGGGGACCCCCTGGGGCAACGTCCCGCCCTCCAGCGGAATCCGCTGGAACACGGAGTCGTCGCCGAGTCGGCCCAGCGGTTCCGGGGGCGTGATGAACAGGGCCGCGGCGTCGGGCTCGCGGGCGCTGACATGGCCGAAGGCGTTGACGAGTCCCGCGGCGGCCAGGGCTCGGCCGGCTCGGGCGAGGTCTGTGCTGATCTTGTCCAGGCTCACACCACCAACGATTACAGGTATACATATACCTGTCAACGGATCGGGAGATCCCGAATCATTGACAGGTATGTATATACCTGTAGTCTCCTGTAATTGCATTCTCATTTTCAGTGACGGACGAACCTGAAGGAGAGTCATGAGGTTTCCCCTGCGCATCGGGGTGCGGCCGTGATCGAGATTCGCGACATCGCCTACGTACGGTCGGGCAGCGCCGACCTCGCCACCGCCGTCCGCTTCGCGGTCGACATCGTCGGACTCGAACTCGTCGAGGAGACCGATGGCGTGGCCTATCTGCGCGCCGACCAGCGCCACCACTGTCTGGCGTTCGTCGAGGGCGAGAGCGGCGTCATCTCGTCGGGTCTCAGCCTGCCGGGCGAGGACTCCCTCGCCGCCGCCGAGTCGGAGCTGGAGCGGGCCGGAGTCAAGGTCGTACGGGGCACACCGGACGGCGCACGCAGTCGACGGGTCCGCGACTACCTGACGTTCGAGGACCCGTTCGGCAACCTGGTCGATCTCGTGGTCGACCAGGTCACCCTGCCCGGCCCGGTCCGCTTCGGCAGGACGGCCGGCATCACGGAGTTCGGCCACCTGTGCCTGGACGCCCCCGATGTCCGTGAGGCGTACGGGTTCTGGTCGTCGTTGTTCAACATGCGGGTCTCGGACTGGATCGGCGACAAGGCCTGTCTGATGCGGTTCGACCCCGTCCACCACAAGCTGGCCGTCTTCCAGGGCGACGAACCCGGCCTGTGCCACATGAACTTCCAGGTCGAGTCCATCGACGACGTGATGCGCAGCTGGCACTTCCTCGTGGAGAACGGCGTAGAGATCGAGATGGGCCCCGGTCGGCACCCGCAGTCCACGGCGATCTTCCTGTACTTCAAGGGTCCCGAGGGCCTGACCTACGAGTACTCCTACGGTGTACGGCGCATCACCGACGAACAGGCCTGGCGCCCGCGGTACTTCGACCCCTCGGAGCCGGACGCCGTCGACCTGTGGCGCGGCCCCACGAGGAGAGTCACCACCCAGCCCCAGCTCGCCCCGGGACACGACGGACGATGACCACCTTCGACACCACCGCCCTCGCCCGCGAACTGCTCGACGCCACGCGCGAACGCACCGAGGTGGACCCGCTCACCGAGCGTTTCCCCGGTCTCGATCTGCGCGAGGCGTACGGCGTACAGCTCGCCCAGGTGCGCGAGCGCACCTCGGCCGGTGCCCGTGTCACCGGGCACAAGATCGGCCTCACCTCGGCCGCCATGCAGCGCCAACTGGGTGTGCGGGAACCGGACTTCGGCCACCTCTACGACGACATGGAGGTGGTGGACGGCCGTATCGACCCAGGGCGTTTCATCGCCCCGCGCGTCGAGCCCGAGATCGCCTTCGTCCTCAAGGCCGACCTGGCGGGACCCGGACTCACCCCACGCGACGCGCTCGCCGCCGTGGGCCATGTCCTGCCGGCTCTGGAGATCATCGACAGCCGCGTCCGGGACTGGCGCATCGCCCTTCCCGACACGGTGGCGGACAACGCCTCCTCCGGGGCCTACCTGCTCGGTGCCGTCGGGGCGGACCCGCGGGAGCACGATCTGTCCCGGCTCGGCTGCGTCCTCCGGGACGGCCCGGAGGTGGTGGTCACCGGCAATGGCTCCGCGGTGCTCGGCCATCCCCTCAACGCACTGGTCTGGCTCGCCAACACCCTCGGCGCCCTCGGCACGGGGCTCACCACCGGACAGGTCGTCCTGTCCGGCTCCCTGACGGCGGCCGTCCCCCTGCGACCGGGCAGCACACTCAGTGCCGACTTCCAGGGACTCGGCCATCTCGGTCTCCACGTGGAACAGCGGAAGGTGATCGTATGAGCTGGGACGTCGAACGTGCCGCACGCGCGTTGCTGGCGCGGGAGGACACCTGCGCCGAGGGCGGTCCGCTGAGCGACGAGTGGCCCGAACTCGATCTGGCCACCGCCTACCGGGTCCAGGACGAGACCCTGCGCCTGCGGCTCGAACGCGGCGAGACCCTGATCGGCGTCAAGCTCGGGCTCACCTCCCGCGCCAAGCAGCGCCGTATGAACGTCGACGCCCCGTTGACCGCGTGGCTGACCGACGCCATGGTGCTGCCGGCCGGTGAGCCCGCACCCCTCGACGCGTTCATCCACCCCCGTGCGGAGCCGGAGATCGTCTTTGTGCTCGGCCGCGACCTCACCGGCCCCGGGGTGACCGCGGCGACGGCCATCACCGCCGTCGAACGCGTCCTCAGCGGCGTCGAGATCATCGACAGCCGCTACCGGGACTTCCGTTTCACCCTCCCCGACGTCGTCGCGGACAACGCGTCCTCGGGGAGCTTCGTCACCGGGCCCGTCGCGCGGTCGGCAGAGGCGTTCGACCTGTCCCTGGAGTCCTGTGCCCTGGAGGTGGACGGCACCGTCGTCGACACGGCGACCGGCGCCGCCGTCCAGGGCCACCCGGCCGAGGCGCTGGCCCTCGCGGCGAACGCCCTCGGCCGCCGCGGCCACTCCCTGCGCCGGGGCTGGATCGTCCTGACCGGAGGCATGACGGACGCGGTCCCCCTCGGCCCGGGCACCTCGGTGTCAGCCGACTTCGCGACCCTCGGCCGCGTCGTGGTGGGAGGCTGACATGCCCATCGTGAACATCTCGGTGGCACAGGGCCGCACCCCCGAGCAGCTTCGCCACTGCCTCACGGCCGTGCACGAAGCGGTGTGCGCGAGCCTCGGTGTGCCGGCCGCGTCCGTGCGGGTGCTGCTGACGGAAGTGCCGCCCGCTCTGTGGAGCAGCGGCGGAACGACCCTGGAGGAACGCGGACGGCGCGCCGACGCCGTCGCCTCCGTCCGGGAGCCCGAGGACACGGCTTCCTGAACCCGGCTGCTGGAACACAAGGGTGTGGCCGCGCGGTGTTCCGCGCGGCCACACCCTTGTTGTGTTCCGGTTCACGCGAACCAGGGCTGTCCGACCTCGTACTGGATGGTGATGGCCTTGAGCTGGCTGTACATGGTGAGGGCCTCGTGGGAGTACTCCCGGCCCAGCCCGCTGTTCTTGTATCCGCCGAACGGCATGCCGGGGACGAGGTTGGCGTAGGAGTTGATCCACACCGAGCCCGCGTCCAGCCGGTCCGCGGTGTCCATCGCGTTCTTCAGATCACGGGTGTACAGGCCCGCCGCGAGACCGTACTCGGTGTCGTTGGCCTCCCTCACCAACGTGTCCACGTCGTTCCAGCGGATCACACAGATGACCGGGCCGAAGATCTCCTCCTGGGCGATCCGCATGTCGTTGGTCGCCTCGAACAGCGTGGGCTGGATGAAGTATCCGTGCTCGTTGCCGTCGACGGCCACGCGTTCGCCGCCGGTGAGCAGCCGTGCGCCCTCCTTCTTGCCCACCTCGATGTACTCGAGCACGCGCTTGCCCTGCTTCTCGGACACCAGGCAGGTCAAGCGTGCGGTGTCGTCGAACGGGCCGCCGATCGTGAGGGACTGGGCGCGCTCGGCCAGACGCGGCACGAACGTGTCGTAGATGTCGTCGTGGACGAAGAGCCGGGTGCCGCCGAAGCACGCCTGCCCGTTGTGCCACAGCCCGCCGAAGAGCACGTTGTCCACCACGGCGTCGACGTCCTCGATGTCGGGGAAGACGATGTTGGGGCTCTTGCCGCCGAGTTCGAGTGTGGCGGGCACCAGCCGCTTGGCCGCCGCGATGCCGACGAGGCGTCCCACTTCGGTGCTGCCGGTGAAGGCCAGCTTGTCGACGCCCGGGTGCGCGGTGAGCGCGGCGCCGGCCTCCTCCCCGGTACCGGGAACGATGTTGACGACGCCGGCCGGGAAGATCTCCGCGGCGATCTTCGCGACTTCCAGGGTGGACAGTGAGGCGTTCTCGTCCGGCTTGAGCACCACGGTGTTGCCCGCGGCGAGGGCCGGCGCGAGCTTGAACGACGTCATGATGGCGGGCACGTTCCAGGGGATGATCTGACCGCAGACTCCGTGCGGTTCCCGCTTGGCCACCAGGTATCCGCCCGGCATCGGTCGGCCCATGCCCTCGTGGGTGAGGACCGCTCCGGCGAAGTAGCGGTACTGGGAGGCGGCCAGTTGGTAGTCCAGCCGGGTCTCGAACCGGCGCCGCCCGATGTCCAGGGCGTCGATGGCCGCGAGGCGCTCCGCGTGCTCCGTGAGGGCGTCGGCGAACTTGATCAGCAGCGCCGACCGCTCCTCGTAGGACAGGGCCCGCCAGGCGGGGAACGCGGCACGGGCCGCCGCCACCGCGGCGTTGATGTCGTCCGCGCCGCAACGGGCGATCTTCGCCAGCAGGACGCCGGTCGCCGGAGCCACGGCGTCGAACGTGGCGCCCTGTACGGGCTCGAACTCGCCGTTGATGAGGGGGCCGTAGACGTCGTCCAGACCCAGCGTGCTGGGATCCGGCACCGTCACGGCGGTGTTGGTCGAGGAAGACATGGTGTGACTGCCCTTTCGTGTGGACGATGTGCGGGTGTTGCCGTAGGCGTGCGGCGGGACGGACGGGCCGGGACGTGACCTTCCGTGGTTCCTAGTTGCGGATGACGAGGAAGATCGCCGCGGTGACCACCCCGACGAGCAGGGCGACGCCCCCGTAGCCGAGCCGGTGCTCGCGGAGCAGCGGGAGCGAGCGGTCGGCCGCGATCCGGCCGGGACCGGAGAGGGTCAGGGCGCCGACGGCACAGGCGAGCAGCAGTTCGTACTCGACGCCTTCAGGGGCGAAGAAGCCACCGCCCCACTTGACTCCGATCGCGTTGATCATGTCGCCGAGAACGGCGGCAGCGGCGAGCGGCGTCAGCAGCCCCAGGGCCAGGCCGATGCCACCCGCGGTCTCGATGAGTCCTGCCACAACGGCGAGGAAGCGGGCTGCCGGATAGCCACTGGCCTCGAAGAACTGCGCCGTGCCGTCGATTCCTCCGCCGCCGAACCAGCCGAAGAGTTTCTGTGCTCCATGGGCGACGAGTGCCGTCCCGAGGACAAGACGCAGCAGGAGAAGCCCCACGTCGTGCGGCGCGGGACGAGACGAATCCGAGCCGGAGTACGTGCGCGCACCGGACTCGGACACTCGCGCCTGAGTGAACGTCATGATTACCTCCACAAACACACTTTAGAGTTCAAACATGCGATGGTAAGAACCATACAGGTATCGATATACCTGTCAAGGATTCACTGGGGTACCGCATCCTGAAGGACACCTTGGACGGCCGACGAAGGCGGTCGACCCGGTCCGGCATACCTCCAGGGCCGACGGACGGCGAAGAGATTGCCGTGCGTGCGGAACTCAGGGTCGGGGCCGTCCCCCACCGGCAGACTCTGCCGGAGCGGTCAGGTCGGCGGAGAAAACCGGTCGACAGGTGACCCGCGACGCACTGTGATGGCCCCAACTGCGCGCCGCACGGGGCGGGCCGAGTCCGGGAGCTGCTGTTGACAACCGAGAGGGTCGCGGACGCCCGTCCGACGATTGATGCCGCGCTGGTCAGGCGCCTGGTCGACACGCAGTTCCCGCAGTGGGCCGAGCTGCACCTGGAGTTGCTCGACCCGGCCGGCTCGGACCATGTGATCTACCGGTTGGGCGAGGAGCTGTCCGTCCGGCTGCCCCGCCATGCCGACGCCGTCGGGCAGGCCCGGAAGGAGTCCGAGTGGCTGCCGCGGCTCGCCCCTCACCTGCCGCTGGCCGTCCCCGTGCCCGTGGGGGTGGGAGAGCCCGGCTTCGGCTATCCGTGGCCGTGGGCGGTTTCCCGCTGGCTGGACGGCGAGGTGGCGACTGTCGAGGCACTGGCCGATTCGTCCGAGGCCGCCGTCGAACTGGCCGAGTTCCTGACCGCTCTCCAGCGGTTCGAGCCCGAGGAGATCCCGGCACAGCGCGCCCGCGAGGACCTCACCGTCCGGCCGCTGGTCGCACGGGACCGGGCGACGCGGGCCGCCATCGCGGAGGTCGGCAGCGCGTTCGACGCCGCGGCCATGACCGAGCTGTGGGAGGCGGCGCTGAGCGCCCCCGACTGGGACGGCCCACCGGTCTGGTTCCACGGCGACTTCCACACCGGCAACCTGCTGACCGTCGACGGCCGCCTCAGCGCGGTCATCGACTTCGGCGGGCTCGGCATCGGCGACCCGGCGTGCGACATGATGATCGCCTTCACCCTGATGTCGGCCGACAGCCGAGCCGCTTTCCGCGCCGCGCTCGGCGTGGACGACGCCACCTGGATCCGAGGCCGCGGCTGGGCGCTGGCCACGGCCCTGAACGCCTACACCTACTACGCCGCCGTCAACCCCCGGGTCGCCGCACAGACCACCCGCCAGATCACCGAGGCCCTCATCGGCTAGGCAACCGAGACGAAGACACACCGCTTCATGGAAGAGGCCACCATACGGCGGGCCGGGAACCCTGGTCGGCCCAGCCGGGTGTAGGCGCCTGCGGCGAACAGACCTCGAGTCGTGGCGAGATCGGCTGTCGGCGAGCTGTACCAGCACCAACCACCGTCGCCGCGCCGCTGTAGGTCGAGTCGCTCCGACAGCAGTAAGTCCTGTTGAAACTCCGGATTCCATGCTGCGTCAGCAGCGGGCCGATCGGCTGATCTTCAGCAATCGTGTGACCCGCCGGGAGGGACCGTTGGGCTGAGGCGCGGTTCGGACGCCTGGCAGGGGTCTCGGGAGCTGTGATGGGGAAGATTGCGCGCCTGGATGTTGCGCTCCAATCGGCGAAGCGATCCTCCTCACCGATCAGGTTGTCGGGGTCGAAGTCGAAGGGGGTCTTGGCGCAAGTGATGCCCGGCCCGCTGATCTGCACGGCCAGGCCGCCGAACTCCGTCAAGAAGGCATCACACTGCTGCGCGTGGCGGCCGGACACTCATGGTGGTGGGGCCGGGGACCAGCGACGCTGAGGATGGGGTCTTCTCCTTCCGGGATTTCAAAAACGAAGACGACTCCGGAGGGGGTGGCCTGGATTGCACACTGGCTGTCGAAGGTCAGGGGCGTGTACAGCTGCCGTGGGTGGCCGATGAACGCCCGCTTCTCGACCAGCCCCACAGGGAGTTCAACGCTGTCCGCCATTTCAAAGGGCGCGCCGAGCGCTTCGGTGACCGCACCCCAGGCGGCGCCGTTCGAGACCGGCCCCAGACGCCCCGAACGGGCAAGTTCCGTCAGGACGTCGAGTAGCTCCATGGGGCGGGAGCCTGCCATCTGCGGCGATGGACTGTCGAACAACTTTCAGTACTCAGCGAGGTCAACGACGGAGGCTCGCTTGGTGATGTCTCGCCGGGAGATGGCCTCTGCCACCTCATCGAGGGCGGTACGGAGGAAGGCCCCGTACGCATCCTGGGGAAGGTGGGGAGCATGCTTTTTGGCCGCGGTCATGTGCTCAGTAGCTGCCTCGAAGGAGCCGAGGCGGCGGTAGTTGTCGGCGAGGTTGAGGTGTAGGGACGGATAGAAGCCGGCGATGTGAAGGCTGGTGTGGTGCTGCTGCACGCGCTGCTCGGTCACGGCGTCGGCAGCGTCCAGTGCACGAATGTCCCACGCCAGAGCCTGGGCAGGGTCTTCGCAGAGGTCTGCCAGGTAGTGCGCGAGAGTACAGCGGTGCAACGGGTCGCCGGTGACGCCGATCGTGGACCACAAGGCCAGGAGCTTCTGGCGGGCGGAAACGATGTCGCCGGCTCGTCCTTCCATGACGGCTTGGCTGATGGCTTCCATGGTCGTGTCGGGGCTGGTGGGAGTGGCGCTCATGGTGTTGCTCCTCGTCGTTCTTGCTCAGGCTGAGTGGTCGAGCTTGATGGGCATGGCCAGGGTGGTGAGGTCGCCGCGGTCGGCGGAGCGGATCGTGACGGGCTGGTCCGGTCCCCGCAGGTCGAGCATCACGTCGGGGCCGATGGCGGTGCTGACGGCCGGATACAGCGTGGTCAGCTCGAAGGAGATCTGAAGGCCCTGCCCCGTCACGGTGGCCGTGAGCGGGACGCCGAGGGGTTCTGGCTCTGCCTCCGTCGCCAGGACATTCAGACCTTGATGGGTCACCCTCAGCGTGATCCGCGCTCCTGGGTGTTCTTCCAGGGTTCGCAGGAGGAGATCTTTCGACACCGTCACCCGGGTCGTGGCCTCGGGCAGCGACGCGAGCATCAGCCGGTGGTCGGGAAACTCCTCCGACAGCAGTCGGCAGTGCCTGTCTCCTCGGTCTGCCATGCGGAGCCAGAGCCCGTGCGGTGTCGCCTCGATCCGCACCAGTGCGCTACGGCGGATATCCGCGACGGCAGCCCGCAGTTCGTCACCGTCGACCGTGGCAGCCCAGGTTGCGGCTGCTGCTTCGGCCGGAACCAGGGTCCGAATGGCGAGGCGGTAACGGTCCGTTGCGATCAGCGTGACCGCTTCCTGTGTCACCTCGATGCGCAGGGCGCCGAGTACGGGCATACCCGGTTCACGCACGGTCGCGGTCAGGACCTGCTCGATCGCGTCAGCCAGAACAGGGCCCTTCAGCGCAGCAATCGACAGACTCGGCACATCCGTGAGCGATGACTTGATCGATGCGACCTTCTGCAGCAGCACTGCCGCGTCCCCGAGAACCTTCGCGACATGCACGTCGATCAGCCGGGACGCCTCATCGGGCTCGGCGTCGAGGACCACTTCGACAGCGGTGAGGGGCATGGCAATCTCACGGAGCTGACGCAGCGCGGCTGCCCGTGCCACCTGGTCAGCACCGTAGTAGCGGTAGCCGGAGACCGGGTCGACCTCAACAGGAGGGAGCAGCCCGGAGTCGGCGTAGAAGCGCAAGGCGCTTGCGGTCAGTCCGGTGCGTCGGGCGAAGACCCCGATCGGCATCAACTCAGAGTTCGGCACCCCGCCATCGTCGAGCTTCAACCAACTTTAAGGTCAACACCGGACCGGCCGAGGCGGCGTTTCACCCGGCCTGAAGGCCACATAATTCCCCAAGTGCCCGTCGTGAGCCGACTTGGGCGAGGCCCTGGGGCCAAGTTCCACCAGAGCAGGACGAGAAAGTGCCGCTGGGCCGCCTCGAAGTAGAACTCGTCCCAGCGGGGGTCTCCATCGGGCGATGTTCCGGCTGGCTTGCGGCAGGCGGCAAGATACGCCGCCGGGACACGGGCGAGTTGCTGGGTGAGGGTGAGGGTGAGGGTCATGACGGCAGTATCCCCACGAAGTAGCGGGGCCTCGGTCAGCGGTCCGTGGCCGGCAAGTGGGCCAGGCCGGTGTCGAGCATGATGTGGTCGACTGTCTCGTGCAGGGTGCTGTCCGCGCCGATGACGGTTTCGGTGCCGCAGGGCAGGAGATCGCGCTCCCGGTACCAGTCGCGCAGCTGCGTCTCGCTCACGTCGTCGGCGATCGGCTTGGTGGCGTGCCGGGCGAGGGTTTCACCGAACGGGACGTCCAGGTAGTAGCCGTGGGTCGGGCCGCGGTGGTCGGCGCGGAGCTCGGTGAGCATGTCGCCGTAGCGGTCGGCGTAGAGGATGCCTTCGATCACGACGTGGAATCCGGCGTCCAGGGCGTAGCGGGCGGTCAGGCCGATCAGGCCGATGTTCGCGGCGCCGGGCCGGTCGCGCTCGCGGAGCACGATGCGGCGGAGGTTGTCCTGGGCGACCACGGCCAGGCCGCGGCCGAACCGCTCGCGCAGGCCCGCCGCGACGGACGACTTCCCCGAGGCACTGTTGCCGCGCAGCACGACCAGCCGGGTCTCTTCGGTTCCCACCATCACGGTCGTCACGTTATCGACGGCCGGTGACAGCGCAGGGACGTTCCCGGACACCGGCGGCGGAGACGCCCGGACGGGTGACCTATTTTTTTCCTGGCCGCGCCGCTGTGCGATGACACGCACCAGCTGCTCCCACGCGTACAAACAGAGGTACGACAGCCGCAGCGCGCCCAGGCCAACAACTCCCGTCAGTGCCAGGTGAGTTGCTTCCGGGTCCTGCCGGCATCCGGAATTTCTCGCTCGACCCATCGGTTACTCACGATTACTGACGTACGGTCCGGTGACAAGTCGCTTGAACCGGGCCTTGGTTACTTGCCGATTACCAGGAGGACCAATGGGTCGAGCCGCCGATATCGACACAGCCATGCGCTCTGTGGGCGCCATGTGCATCGAGCACGATCCCGAAATGTTCCGTTCCGTACTCGACCGGATCGGTGACAAGTGGAGCCTGCTGCTGATCGGTGTCCTCGGTGAAGGACCCCGCCGGTTCACCGACCTGCTGAACATCGTGCCGGGCATCTCCCGCCGGATGCTGACCATCACCCTGAGGGCACTTGAGCGAGACGGCCTGATCTCACGCACGATCTACGCCGAGATCCCGCCGCGCGTCGAGTACGCCGTCACGGACCTGGGGCGTTCCTTAAGTGGTCCGGTTCTCGCTCTCGCCACCTGGGCGGCCGACAACCAGGACGCCATCCGGTCACATCGGGAGGTCTTCGACAATCCTGAAGTCACCGGTGACTGATCGAACGACCAGCTGGCGCTGAGCCCTGGGCAAGACCCCTGCACACGAGAGACAGACGCAGGAGGCGGCGCCGGGGTGGTGTATTCCGGGCCGCCTCCCGCGATGAGGCGAGACGTTCGACCGCGGGCGGCGGCTCAGCATTCTGGATCAGTTCGTCGCACTGACGGTCCACTCAACGAACAGCCTTCTCCCGCCCGGGCCTCACGGCAGGTCAGGCAGAGGAATGTCGCCCCACTCCCTCGCCTTCTGTGCCAACTGCTCGACCTGCCCGGGGTCGAGTGGCATGGGCGGCTCCCCGGGGATCGCCGGTGAGGAGTACTTCGTGAATGCCTCGTCCGGTATCGCCGGGCTGAACATGAAGACCATCTTGGCGGTCTGGACACCGACGTTCTTGAAACTGTGCCGAATGCCCATGGGGACGTGCACGAAGTCGCCCTGACGCGCGATGAACTTGTGGTCGCCGTCAAGGAACTCCAGTTCCCCTGAGGTCAGGTAGAAGGACTCGTCGCGGTGCTCGTGCACATGCGGCAGCACCGCGCTGCCCGAACCCGAAGGCACCGACGCCTCGATGAACGACAAGCGTCCCGAGGTGACCGACCCCAGCAGCTTGACGGTGTAGATGTCGCCCGTGGACCACACGCTCAGGCCCTCACCGGCCGGGACGTGAAGGGCACCACGCTTCGTGTAACGCGGGTCAACGGAATCCGCGTCAAATTCCACAATACTCATAGCCGTCTTATACGCGGCGAGGAACGGTCACTTCAAACGACCCCAGGGTCACCCCGAGGTGACTCTCCACGTCACTCCAGCGTCGCGCCCTCGCCGTCGGTCATCGGTCATCGGTCATCGGTCACGCCACCTTCCCGTTCGGATTCAATTGGTCACATCGAAGTGACCTGAGGATCGTTTGAAGTGACCGGACCCTTGCCTCTAGCATCACGAATCATCTCTCGCAAGGAGTCGGACAATGCTCGACGGATTCACCGAAGGCCATGCCGCCGTGAATGGAACGCGGCTTCACTACGTCCGGGGAGGAACCGGGCGGCCCCTCGTATTGATGGAAGGATGGCCGCGCACGTGGTACGCGCTACGGCACATCATGCCGGAGCTGGCTCGTCACTTCACGGTGATAGCCGTGGAATACCGAGGTCAAGGCCAGTCCGACAAGCCGGTCGACGGATATGACAAGAAGAACATGGCGCGAGACGTGTACGAGTTGATCCGCCAACTCGGGTACGACCAGGTCGATCTTGCGGGAGCCGACATCGGCGGCGGTGTGGCGTACAGCTTCGCCGCCCAGTTCCCGGAGGCCACCCGAAAACTCGTCATGTGGGAAGGCACCCCGTTCAGCCCGGAATTCAACCTGTCGGTGCCTCTTTTCACGCCACCCGGCACACCCAACTTCTTCTACTACCCCATGTTCTTCGCGGAGAACGACATGGCAGTGGCCCTGCTGGCAGGAAATGGACGCCGCTTGATCGACCTTGCGATCAGCAACCTCGCTCTGCGCCCTGAGAACATCGGCGAGGAAGCGCGGCAGATCTACGCCGACGCGTACAACACCCCGGAAGCGATCCGAGCGACCATGGGAATCTTTCAGAACTTTTTTCAGGACACCGCGGACAATGATTCCTACGCACCGTTGGAAGCGCCGGTTCTCGCCATCGCGGGCGGCCAGAACACGGATTTGATGAAACGAAGCTTCAAAGGCCGCGCGCGGGACACCCAGTACGTCACCATTCCCGACTCCGGACATTACATCGCCGAGGAGAACCCACAGGCGCTCCTCGCGGAGATCCTGCCCTTCCTGACCGCCTGAGCGCCACACGACGACGCGGGAGGCAGACGTGTGGCTCACCGGCATCGGCTGAACATTCCGGCATCACCGGTCAGCACGACGACGCCGGCCTCCCGGGTGCCGGCAGCCGTGGCGTCCGGTGCCACGGCTGCCTCGCCGGGCCCGCTCGATCAGCGCCTCAAACGCAACTCGTCCAGTTCACTGCCTACCGCATCCCGCAGCACAACGTGTTGCGGACCGAGCCTGAACCGCTCCTCGCTCCACCGCTCACGCGAATACAGCCACACCGGCCCACCCACCAATTCGGCCGGCTCCCACTCGAACCGTGGCCAGACATGGACGTGCAGGAACGGGTCCGTATTGCCGAGGATCTCCAGGTTGACCCGGCGGAAGTCGGGGTCCAGTCGTCGGCAGACCCGCTCGACGGCCTCGCCGAGTTGGTCCATGTCGGACAGGGACGAAAGCCGCTTGGTCCTCGGCAGGTCGGACAGCCGTTGCACACCCGGCTCGTCCACGAGGAGAACCGAGTACCCGGGCAGGAACTGAACGTCGCCGATCACCGCGAAGCCGGACTCGAGCCGCCGTAGCACGGTCGGATTCTCGCCCCTCAGAGCGGCCCCGATCCGGTCCATCCTCCACTCACCGGTCATGACCCGAACCTACCCACGGTTCGACGATGCCTTCCGCGTCGCCGTCACCCCGCCGCCGCTGCCGCCGGTCGGCAACGGAGTGCGGTGGCCGTGCCGTCGAGTGCGAGGTGGCCGGCGGCGTGCGGGATGAGTGCGGTCGAGCCGCGCGCCAGGTCGAGCTTTCCGGTCTCCGTGGTCAGCCGGGCCTCGCCGTCGAGGACCACGAGGATCGAGTAGCCGGGGTCGAGGTCGACACGGCTGAAGCACCTGATGGCCTCGACGCGGAAGAACGGGTCGGCCTGCGCGGGAAGGACGGAGGTGACTCCCTCGGTGTCGAGCCGCGTGGCTCCGGAACGGATCAGGGCGGTCAGGTCTCCCCTGCTGAGGGGCCCGCGGTCGAGCGCCGAGAGGGCCAGCGACTCGTCGAGGCCGAGGAACGCCTGCTCGCGGCCGAGGCCGGGAAAACCGTCGTACTCGAGGAGTATCGACAGGTCGGTGGGCTGCTGGACCTCTACGACGGTGATGCCGGCACCGATCGAGTGTGGTGTGCCCCCGGGTACGAGGATGGTGTCGCCCTGCTCGACGTGCACGTGGTGCATGGCGTCGAGCATGTCGGCGGCGTGCTGGCCGTGCACCCACGCGCGCACCTCCGCCGTCGAGACGGCCCTGCGGAAGCCTAGATGGGCGCCCCCTGCTCCGTAGGGATCGTCGGTGTCGCGAGTGCCGATGACCACCCAGGCCTCCGTCTTGCCATGGGCCAGTCCCAGGTGCCGGCGCGCGAAGGCGTCGTCGGGATGGAGGTGGACGAACAGGCGCTCGGCGGTGTCGAGGAGCTTGACCAGGAGTTCCGGCTGGGAACCGAACCGGGCGACATGGTGGGGGCCGAGGAATCCTTCCGGGTCGGAGGCGATCGCGTGTCGTAGCGTGCGTCCGTCGGGGAGGTCGGTCAGACCGGCGTGCTCCTCACCGAAGATCGTCGTGACCGACCCGACGAAGTCCTCCGGCCGGTATTCGTCGGGCGCGGTGCTGCCGCGGAGACGTGAGATGCCGGCTCCGCCGCGGTAAGGACGGGGCGGCTGGTTCGGCGACAGGAGGATCGGCGACAGGGGCATACCAAGGTGTCCTTCGGATGTGGGGGCGGAACTCAGGCATCGAGGTCGAAACACAGGTCGTATCGCACGGACGTACGGGGTGCGAGCACCGGCAGGAAACCACGGGCCTCGGCCTCGGCCCGGCCGCTCATGACGGAGGCGTTCGCCGGCTCGATCCCGACGACGTACTGGCCCGGGCGCAGGCTCTTCCAGGTGTGCAGGAAGGGCAGCGATCGGTGGGACGCCGTCAGGGCGAGCCGCATGGCGTTGTCGGGGTTGGTGGCGCTCACCGTCCAGTTCTCCTGGGTGTCCGGCGGCCGGTGCAGGTGCACCAGGCTGTCGGCATAGGGAGCGGGCTCGTGCAGCGCGTTCCACGGCCGGCCGCTCGCCCGGGCGGCGTCGTTCTCCGCTTCCACGTCCGTGGCAGGGGAGGTCAGCACCGTCCGGGGGCCGAGCAGCGGCCAGCCGAGGTTGACGTGGTAGAGCACCATGTGCGGCTGCGGTACGGCGCTCTCATTGGTGACGACGTCGGTCAAGGTCAGGCTGCTGGAGCCGAGTTCGGAGCGGACCGTTCGGTGCAGGCGCAGGTGCTCGCCGTGGAGCGCGGCTTGGCGCACCTCGGCCTGGACGATCACCTGGCCGTCGGTGACCTCGGCGCACAGGACGCTTGCGGGGAGGGCGCCGATCCGGCCGTGCTGCGGGTACCGGACACCGTCCGTCGTGGTGCTGGGGTCGCCGAACGTGTCGAGTCCGCAGGTGGTGAGGAGTCCGCCGCCGAACGTGCGCAGCCAGCCCTCGTCATGGGGGTCGGCGAGCCCGGGGGCCGTGAAGCCCATGGGTGAGAGCCAGGCGAACGGGCGGCCGCGGTAGGTGATTCGCCCGAGGTCGAGCGCGCGGTCGGCGTGCAACTCGACCTCGAGCCCACCGCCGTTGACCAGACGCAGTACGCGCGTGCCGTGTGCCGGGCCGTCGGTCACGACGAACCGGTCGACACGTGCGAGTTGGCCAACCGTTCCCAGGAGGTCTTCCCGGAACGGGGTGGTACCGGATGTCACGTCAGCACGACTCGCGGTAGAGGGCCCGCTTGACCTCGGGCTTGTCGAGGTTGTCCCGCGTCACCACGACGGTGTCGGTGCCGATCTTCTTGTCGACGTCCTCGCCGGTGAGTTGGGCGATCGTCTGCTTGACCGCCAACCGCCCGATCTGCTCCGGCTGTTGGGCGATGAGTGCCTGCACGTCACCGCGCTTGAGCTGCTCGACCTGGGTGGCGCCTGCGTCGAATCCGACGATTTTGAGCTTGCCCTGGGCGCCCGCGTTCCGCGCTCCCGTCGCCGCGCCCTGGGCGGCGGACACGTTGGTCGCGAAGACGCCCGCGAGGTTGGGGTGGGCGGCGAGTGCCGCCGAGACGATCGACGCGGCCTTGGCCGGGTCGTTGTTGTTGACCTGTGCGCCGATGTAGTGGATGCCGGGGTAGTCGGCGATGCGCTTCTCGAAGCCCTTCTGGCGCTGGTCGGAGGTGGTGGCGCCCGACTGGAACGCGATCACGAGGACGCTGCCCCGCTCCCCGATGAGCTTGGCCAGTGTCTCGGCGGCCTGGCCGCCGGCGTCGACGTTGTCCGTCGCGATGCTGGTGAAGGCCAGCGACGGGTCTTGGAGCGTCGTGTCGACGAGTCCGACGGGGATACCCGCGCTCGTGGCCCGTCGCAGCGGCGGGATGAGGGCCTGGCCGTCCGTCGGTGCGACCAGGAGGGCGTCGGGGTGTGCGGCGACGACGGAGTTCACGACCGGTGTCTGGACGGCCGCTTCGAACTGCTGCGGGATCTGGGTCTTGACCCGTATGCCCTGCTCGGCGGCGGCTGCCTGGATGCCGCACTGCATGGAGATGTAGAAGGGGTCGTTGACGCCGGGGACGAAGGCGATGGTGGCCCCCTTGAGATCGCCCTTGTCGAGCTGACCGCTCGGGGAGGACTGGCCGGTGGTGCCGCACGCGGTCATGAGGAGGGCGATGGCGGCGGTTCCCGCGAGGGCGGTGAGGTTCCGGGGACGGAGCATGATCGTGTTCCTTGCGTGGGTGAGGGATCAGCCGTGGGTCAGGGATCGGCGGGAGGATCAGCCGTGGGTGAGGGATCAGCGGGAGGTGGCGCGTCGCCGCATCTGGTCGAGCCAGACCGCGCCGACGAGAACGGCGCCGATCGCGACCTGCTGCCAGTAGGGACTGATGTTGAGGACCACGAAGCCGTTCTGGAGCACGGCGGGGATGAAGACGCCGATGACCGTGCCGGCGACGACTCCCCGCCCGCCGAAGAGGCTGGCGCCGCCGAGGACCACGGCGGTGATCACCTGGAGGTTGTCGGTGGAGTGTCCGCCGAGGGTGGTGGTCGCGAAGCGGGCGACGGACAGATAGCCGCCCAGGCCCGCGAGGGTTCCCGCCAGTGCGTAGACCTTGATCAGGTGTGCGGTGTTGTTGACCCCGGTGCGGCGCAGCGCCTCGGGGTTCGAACCGATCGCGTAGGTGTAGCGGCCGAACCGGGTCTGAGCCAGCATCACGGCGAACACCACGGCGACGAGGGCGGAGATCCAGACGAGCACGGGTATCCCGATGAAGGTGCCGGAGCCGACGGACTCGACCAGGGAGAAGGGCACGTCGCGCACGTCGACGCCGCCGGTGATGAGCAGTGACACGCCCAGTGAGGCGCCCATGGTGGCCAGCGTCGCGATGAGTGCGGGGATGCGTGCTCGGGCGACCAGGACGCCGTTGACCAGTCCCCACGTCGCGCCCGAGACGAGGGCGACGAGCAGTCCTGCCAGGAGTGTGCCGGCGGACTGGCCGCCGATCGCCGTCATCGTCAGGGCCGAGGTCACGCTGGAGAAGACGAGGACGCCTCCCACCGACAGGTCGATGCCCGCCGTGACGATGACGTACGTGGCGCCGACCGCGAGGACGAGCAGGACGGCGGCGTCGGACAGGACGTTCAGCGCGTTGTTCACCGTCGGGAAGGCGTCCGGTCGCAGGACGGAGAAGACGACGATCAGCGCGAGGAGTGCCAGGAAGATCCGGAAGGTGTCGTTGCCGAGGAGCCCCCTCAGCGGGGAGCCGTGCGGCTTGGTGTCGTCGGCCTCGGTCGAGGGCAGATCGGTGGTCATGAGGGGGGCGTTCATGGTCACTCCGCTGTTCCACTGGTCATTGCGGTGACGAGGTCGTCGACGCCGACGTCCTGGGTGTTGAACTGCGCGACTCGCCGGCCGAGCCGCAGCACCTCGATGCGATCGCTGACGGCCAGCACGTCGGGCATGTTGTGGCTGATGAGGACGACCGAGATGCCCGCGTCCTTGACGCGGCGGATCAGGTCGAGGACCTGTCGTGTCTGGACCACTCCGAGCGCCGCCGTCGGTTCGTCCATGAAGATGATGTCCTTGGCCCACATCGCGGCCCGGGCCACGGCGACCGACTGGCGCTGACCACCGGACAGGGTCGCCACCGGTGCGGCGACGTCCTTGAGTTGCACACCGAGGCCGGCGAGTTCACGGCGGGCGGACGTGCGCATCCCGGCCTTGTCGAGGAAACCGATCTTCCCCAGCACCCCACGTCGGGGCAGCTCCCGGCCGAGGTAGAGGTTGGCCGCGGCATCCAGGTCCTGAGCGAGGGCCAGATCCTGGTAGACGGTCTCGATGCCCTGGTCGCGTGCGTCCGTGGGGCCCGAGAACCGGACCGGTGTGCCCTTGTACACGATGGTGCCGCTGTCGGGGCTCGTCGCACCCGACAGGATGCCGACCAACGTGCTCTTGCCCGCCCCGTTGTCCCCGATGAGGGCGACGATCTCCCCGGGATGAACCGTGAAGTCCGCGCCGCGCATCGCCTGGACGTGCCCGTAGCTCTTGGTGACTTGGGTGGCTTGCAGCAGGGGCGTCGTTGTACGCGTCGCCATTCGTCGTCCTTCCGCCGTCGCAAGGCATGACTGTTATCGTTACCACATGGCCGAGTGTTATCGTTACCACATCGGATGGGTGGTGACGTTAACACATCCCTGAACCGTTGCCACCCCTTCGCGCACCACACGTTTCCGAGGAGGGCCGTCGACACCGGTGTACGATCCCGGAATCGCGGCCGTGGACCGAACGGCCGGCACAAGAAGGCGAGGACGAACTCCCGTGGTCACACTCGCTGATGTCGCAGCCCGTGCCGGCTACTCGGTGATGACCACCTCCCGCGTGCTGTCCGGGAAGGGCTACGCGTCGGCGAAGACACGCGAAGCCGTGCTCGCCGCCGCGCGCGAGCTGGAGTACGTCCCCAACGATGTGGCCCGCAGTCTGCGAAAGAGTCGCACCTCGTCCGTCGCGCTGATCATCTCCGACATCGAGAACAGCTTCTACGCCACCATCGCGCGGTCCGCCGAGGAGGCCCTGCGGCACGCGGGTTACCGGCTGTTCGTCGCCAGCAGCGACGAGGACGCCGAACTCGAACTCGAAGCGCTGCGCGGAGCTCGCGAGATGCGTGCGGCCGGTGTGCTCATCACGCCGACACCACGCAACCACGAAGCCCTCAAGGGGCTCAGCAACGACAGGATCCCCATCGTCCAACTCGACCGGATCGCGGAGGGACTTGACTGCCCTGCCGTGCTGCTGGACAACGCCGGCGCGGCGCAGACCGCCGTCGAGTACCTCGCCGAGCGCGGCCACCGGCGCATCGCCGTCGTCACGGGCCCACACGAGACCACAACCGGCATCGAGCGTGCCCAGGGCGCCCTGCGCGCGGCCGAACACCTCGGCCTCGTCAGCGACATGACCGTCGTCGAGGCGCCCTCGTACCTCCACGAGGAGTCCGTCGACGCCGTCCGCGAAGCACTGGCCTGGAACCCGACCGCGATCCTCGCCGGAAACAACATCGTGCTCGAAGCATGCCTCAGCGTGTTCACCGAGACCTCCGTCAAGGTCCCGGACGACGTCTCTCTGATCAGCTTCGACGACGTGCCCTGGATGAGGTGGGTCCCCTCACCGATCACCGCGGTGCGCCAGCCGGTCCAGGCCATGACAGCGGCGGCCGTGGACACCCTGCTCGGCGCGCTCAACGGAACGGTCACGGGCCCGAGCAGCCCGGTCCGCTTCTCCGCCGACCTCGTCGAACGGGAGTCGGTCGCTCGCCTCTCGGGCTGACCCGGTCCGGGGTGCGGGGGTTCCCGTGTCGCGGCGTGAGCGGCGCGGACCCGACCACGCCCCGCGGCCGACAGCTGCCCGTGTTCACACGATGGCGAGTACGTCATCCACCGGGCGGCGGGGAGTCGCACGGACCTCGGGGCCGTACCCGAGGCGCAGCACCATCTGCACATATCCCATCGCCGTGGCCGGGTCGCGAGCGAGCCAGCGGAGATCGTTCCACTCCAGGGCGTGGGAGGTGAGGGAGGTGGACAGTCCGTGCACGGTGGCCAGGAGCAGGACCCGCTCCATGGCCTGCCCCGCGCGCAACCAGTCCTCCGGCCCGTCACCCGCCGTGCCCAGCAGGGCCAGATGAGGTGCCCGCTCGAACACGGCTGCCCTGCGGCCGGCCATGGGACGCCGGCCGGCGAAATCGCGTACCGGAGCCCGGCCGTCCCGTGTGCGGGGCCCGAAGGCGTACTCCGGGATGCCGTCGTCGGCACCGGCTTCCTCGGCTCCGATGCGGGTCCAGCGGGCCAGTTCCTCGATGCGTCCGGCATCAACGGAGTCGTGCCCCTCCGCGTCGTGGACCAGGTCCAGCAGCATCTGCACGTGCCAGAGCCCGGGTACGGCCAGCTGTGCCCCTTCGAGCTCGGCGCCGTGGCGGAGAGCGGCCAGCACCTCGGGAGGTACCTCCGTCTCCCTGAACGGCTCGCGGCTGGTGTGCCGCCGGTGAATGGCGGGGTACAGCTCGGCCAGGCCGCCTGCGGTGCGCATCGGATCGGTCAGCCGCACCGTTGCGAGCAGGTGCGGGTCCCCGGGATCAGGCAGGAGCTCGACGGTCGGCTCCCGGCCCGCGTGTACGGCGGCGACCCGCAGGTTGAACAGGGCGGCACCGCAGCCGAGGCACAGGGCACGGTTGTCCGGATCGGAGCGAGGCATGGCGCGCCCGACATCCGCGTACAGCTGCAACGCGCCGCTGTCACGGAGGAAGCGGAACGTCCACGGCTGCGCGTTGTACATGGACGGAGCGGCCGTGGCGTCCTTCACGAGGGCCGTCACGGCCTCGGTCTCCAGGTGTTCCATCATTCGTCTCCCTCGCCCGTGCCGCCGGTGGTGGGTGCGGTGTAGCGGTCCGGGGCGGTGTCGAAGGTGGTGGCGCAGTGGGCGGAGCAGAAGTAGTAGGTGCCGTGCTCGGTCCGGCGGTGTTCGGGAGCGGTCGACTTCTCGACCCGCATGCCGCACACCGGGTCCGCGACCAGGGTGTTGCTGTTGTCCTGGGTGGAGGGGCCGACGCGGGTGGGCCGGGTGTCGGGCGACGGCTGGGTGTCGGGCAGTGGCTGGGTGTGCCAGTGGCGTAGCCGGGAGGCGTTGGTGACGACCGACAGGGAGCTGAGTGCCATGGCCGCGGCGGCGACGATCGGGCTGAGGCGGATGCCCCACAGCGGGTAGAGGGCGCCTGCGGCGAGGGGGATGCCGACGGCGTTGTAGACGAGGGCGAAGAACAGGTTCTGCCGGATGTTGCGCATGGTGGCCCGCGACAGCCGGATCGCGGTGACGACACCTCCGAGCGAGCCGGAGATGAGGGTGATGTCCGCGGCCTCGATGGCCACGTCGGTGCCGGTACCGATGGCCAGTCCGACGTCGGCGGCGGCCAGGGCGGGGGCGTCGTTGATGCCGTCGCCGACCATGCCGACGATGCGGCCCTCGCTCTGCAGGCGGCGGATCTCGTCGGCCTTGTGCTCGGGCAGCACGTCTGCCAGCACCCGGCCGATGCCGACCTGGGCGGCGATCGCGGCGGCGGTGCGGGCGTTGTCGCCGGTGAGCATGACGACGTCGACGCCGAGGCGCTGGAGGGCGGCGATGGCGGTGGCGGAGTCGTCCTTGACGGTGTCGGCGACGGCGAGCACACCTGCGGGCCGTCCGTCCACCGCGGCGAGGACGGGGGTCCTGCCCTCGGCGGAGAGGGCGGCCGCGACGGGGTCCAGTGCGGTGGTGTTGATGCCGACGTCGCCCAGCAGCCGGGCGGTGCCGACCAGGACGGCGTGTCCGTCGACGGTGGCCTGGACACCCTTGCCGGTGACCGAGTCGAAGCCCGTCGCCGCCGGTGGGTGAAGGCCACGGTCGCGGACACCGGTGACCATGGCCTGCGCGAGCGGGTGTTCACTGTCGGCCTCGGCCCCCGCGACCAGCCGCAGCAGCGTGGTCTCGTCGAATCCGCCGACGGGGTGGACGTCGGTCAGGACGGGCTTGCCCGCGGTGACGGTGCCGGTCTTGTCCAGTACGACGGTGTCCAGCTTGTGCGCGGTCTCCAGGGCTTCGGCGGAACGGATCAGGATGCCGGCCTGGGCGCCCTTGCCGGTGCCGACCATCACCGACAGCGGCGTGGCCAGGCCCAGCGCGCACGGGCAGGCGATGATCAGCACCGCGACCGCGGAGACCAGCGCCAGGGTCAGGGCCGGGGACGGCCCCAGGGTGAACCAGACGGCGAAGGTGCCGATCGCGATCGCGATGACCGCGGGTACGAAGTACGCCGACACGGCGTCCGCGAGTCGCTGGATGGGGGCCTTGGACGCCTGGGCCTGCTGCACCAGGCGGATGATCCGGGCGAGCATCGTGTCCGCGCCGACCTTGGCCGCCCGCATCCGCAGGGATCCGGTGCCGTTGACGGTGGCGCCGATGACGGTGTCCCCGGTGTGCTTGGTGACCGGCATCGGCTCGCCGGTCACCATCGACTCGTCCACCGCGGAGGAGCCGGAGAGCACCTCGGCGTCGACGGGAATCTTCTCTCCGGGCCGGATGACGAGTGTGTCTCCGACGATGACGTCCTCTACGGGCATCTCACTCTCGGTTCCGTCCCGGACGACACGAGCCGTGCGGGCCTGTAGGCCCAGGAGAGCGCGGATGGCCTCGCCGGTGCCGGCCTTCGCCCGCGCCTCCAGCAGCCGTCCGAGCAGGATCAGGGTCAGGATCACGCCGACAGCCTCGAAGTAGACCTCCCGCAGGTCCTCGGGCAGCAGGCCGGGGGCGAGGGTGACCAGCAGGCTGTAGCCGTAGGCGGCACTCGTACCCAGGGTGATCAGGGAGTTCATGTCGGCGGCGCGGTGGCGCAGGGTCAGCCGGCCCGTCTCGTGGATCGGCCGCCCGGTGTAGAACATCACCGGCGTGATCAGTGCCAGTTGCAGCCAGTGATTCAGCATCCAGCCGGGCACCAACTCGGCGCCGAACAGTTCGTGCGCCATCACCGCGAACAGGACCGGGGCGGTGAGCACCGCGCCCAGCAGGACCCTGTGGGTGAGGTCCTTGATCTCGGCCTGCCGCTCGGAGAGGTCCGCGGCCTCCATCTCGGCCGGGGTTCGTTCCTCGGCCGGTGTCCGGTCGCCCTCACCCGCAGGCGGCCCGCCAGCCGTAGGAGGGGGGAGAGGAGGCGCGATTGTCGTCCCGTGGCCGTCCGGGGCGGGCGGCGCGGAGTCATCCGCTGTTCCAACAGGTTCCGCAGGTTCGACCAGCAGCGTTCCGTGGACCATGTTCATGCCGCAGGTGAACCCGAAGGAACCCGGACGGCCGGGGTTGAGCCGTACGGTGGTGCGGGTGTGGGCGGGCAGGCCCGCACCCACCCGCAGGTCGGGGAAAAGCACACGGGAGGTGCACTCTCCGGCCTCCTGCCGGTCGAAGACCAGCTCCACCGGCGTACCCTCGCGGACCTTGATCAGGTCGGGGCTGTAGCCGCCGCGCACCGTCACTTCCACCCGCTGCACCCCGCCTTCCAGCCGGGCGGCACCGGCACGGCGCGGTCCGAAGAAGTACCAGCCCAGCGCGGCGATCAGCACGGCCGAGGCCAGGACGACAACAACTTCGAGGGCGCCCACGGGCCGCTCACCTCCCTCGTAGGTTCCCTTCTCCAGCCTGCGCCCGCCTGTCCCTACCTGCTATGAGCGCATTGGCCCACCGGTCCTGGACCAACCGGCCCCAGACCACCACGACGGGCAGCGGGACGATGCGAGTGAAGGCACGGGCCACCGGGTGCCCCTCGGCATCCGGCCACGAACAGGGCCGAAGCAAAGGCCGAAGCAGGTGAGTGGCGATGATGTTCTGGTACGACCATGACGTCAGCGGCTGGGGCTGGTTCGCGATGTCGGCCGGCATGATCCTCTTCTGGGCGCTGATCATCACAGTCGCCGTGCTCCTCTTCCGCGCCCTCACGCGGCCCCAGGAGCACGACCACACCCACACCCCGGCCGCACCCTCGGCCGAGGACATCCTCCGTGAGCGGCTGGCCCGCGGGGAGATCGACGAGGACGACTACCGGCGCCGTCTGAACGCACTGCACTCCGGGCCCCTCACCAAACCCTGAAACCCGCAGGCCACACCGGCTGCGGCAGCTGCCCTCCCGTGAAGGAGGCCGGGCGGATCATGAGCGAGCGCGGCTACGGTCCGTACGCACTCGGCGCCGCAGTCGTCATCGCCGCCGTCCGCCACGTACCCGACGCCGGCGCGTCGGCCGGGTGGGCCGTGGTCGGGTGGGCCGTGGTCGGGTGAAATCAGCGTCGGTCGTGTCGGGGCTGCTCGCTCTCGGCGGGCCGGTCGGCAGGCTCGTCGGCGTGCTCCGTGTCCGCCGGTTCGCCGCCCCAGCTCATGAGGATGTTCAGCTTCTCTTCCGAGGGCGAGCCGACGTCGGCGGTATAGGTCGAGAGGAACTGACCGCCGGAGTCAGGGATGTCGAGGGTCTCGTAGTTGAGCGTCATCTCCCCGACCATGGGATGGAAGATCCGCTTCTTCCCGTGGGTGTGCTTGAAGAGTCGGTAGTCGGCCCAGTACCGGGCGAACTCGCTGGACGCGACGGACAGCTCCCCGACGAGCCGCTCCAGCGCCTCGTCGGGGACGCGCGGATCATGGTAGGCGCGCAGGGCGGCGACCGTGGGCGCGGCGATCTGCTCCCAGTCCGGGTACCGGGTACGCGTGGACTGGTCGAGGAAGAGCCAGCGGGCGACGTTCCGCTCGGCGACCGGCAGCGCACCGAAGTCGGTCAGCAGGATCGACGCGGCCCGGTTCCAGGCGAGCACCTCCATCCGTGGCCCTTGCAGCAGCGCGGGAACGGGGTCGATCGCGTTGATGAAGGTCCGCATGCTCACCCGCACACGGGACCGCGCCGGGGGCGCGACGCGAGGAGGCTTCGCAGGGCCGGTTCCGACGAGGCTGCGCAGGTGGTCGCGTTCGAGCGGGTCGAGGCGGAGGGCGTCTTCGATGGCGGTGAGTACCTGATCGGACACATTGCCGATGCGGCCCTGCTCGAGCCTGGCGTAGTAGTCGACGCTCACGCCCGCGAGCACGGCGACCTCCTCGCGACGCAGCCCGCGACCGCGCCGCGGAACCGGTGAGGGCGGCAGGCCGACGGCGTCGGGGTCGATGCGGGCGCGGCGTGAGCGGAGGAACTCGCCGAGGGACCCGAAGGAGGTCATGGCGACCATTCTCTCCCCCGCACTCTCGATCGGGGGCTGCTAACTGGCACTGCGAGTACCCGTTGCACGGGTGCCTGCCAACTCGTTCCGGACGGTCGGCCCCGCTGTTGTCATGAAGTGCAAGCCGATATGACAACCGAGGAGCAATCCCATGGCAGAGAACCTGAACGGCACCGTCGCGCTCGTCACCGGAGCGTCCAGCGGCATCGGCCGGACCACCGCCCTTCGCCTGGCAGCCGCCGGCGCTTCGGTGGCGGTCGTCGCGCGTCGCGCCGATCGCCTCGACGAGCTCGCGGACGAGATCCGTGCGGCCGACGGCACCGTGCTGACCATCGCGGCCGACCTGACGGACGCCGCCGCGGCCGCTGCCGCCGTGGAGCGCACCGTCACCGAGCTGGGTCGTCTCGACACGGTGGTGAACGCGGCCGGCCTCATGCTCAACGGGCCCACCGAGGAGCTGACGCTGCAGGACTGGGACCGCATGATCGACATCAACCTCCGCGGCCTGCTCAACGTGACGAAGCCCGCGATCCCGCACCTGCTCGCCGCCGCGCAGGACGGCCCTCGCCAGGTCGCCGACCTGGTGAACATCTCGTCGGTCGCCGGCCGCTTCGCCGTCGCGACCACCGCGGGCTACAACGCCACCAAGTTCGGTGTCACCGCGTTCACCGAGGCGCTGCGGCAGGAGTTCGCACAGCGGCACCTGCGTGTGTCGGTCATCGAGCCCGGGCGCGTGGACACCGAGCTGTTCGACCACCGCGAGGGCTCGGCCGAGGGCTTCACGGCCATGTTCGGGGAGATCGACTACCTCCAGCCCGAGGACATCGCCCGGGCTGTGAACTTCATCGTCCAGAACCCCCGCTACGTCGCGGTCAACGAAATCGTCATCCGCCCGACCCAGCAGACGTGACCGGCCATCAGCGAGCGAACGCCTGGCTCGGCTCCGGGTACAACGTCGGCTCGGCGACAGGAGCAGCCGCCTGCGCCCTCCGACTCACACCCCGGCCCGTACCGGAGAAGAGCACAGCCGCAACCGAACAGCCATAGCCCCTCGCCTGGATCAAAAGTGCGTGGCGATCCCGAAGACGCGGCGAAGTTGTGCCATGTCGTGCCGGTCGCGTTCCGACGGTTCGTATCCCTGGTGGAAGTAGACCTGCTGCTCGGCGGACAAGCACGGGACAGGCGTCCCCCGGATGGTGCCCGACACGAAGCAGGAGGAGGGATAGGTGAAGGGGTATCGCGGCTCGGGAGACGCCTGCGCTGCCGAGCCGTCATCGGCGAAGACCAGCGGATGAAGGTCGATCTCCCGCCCGTCCGGAGCCGTCACGACGAATCGGATGGGCCTCCAGTCCAGGCTCTCCACGAAACCTGCCGCGGAGAGGGCCGCCAACACGGCGGCCTCCTGGTCTTGCCGGTGCATCAAGTCGAGGTCGCGATGGTCTCGGGTCCGCTCCCCGATCAGAGCGTCGATCCCCCATCCGCCACCGACCCAGACGTCCGTCTCCGCCCGCCGCAACAGGTCCAGGACGAACAACACGTCATCAGCTGTCATCACCCCACGCAGGGTAGGAGCGTCAAAGGCCGGCAGCCAACGGTCCCTCGCGAAGGGGGAGAGGCGGGAGAGGCAACCGGCCGCCGCTCGTCGCTCAGTCCACGTTCGGGCGAGTGAGCCCGTGGTCGTAGGCGAAAATCACCGCCTGGATGCGGTCGCGAGCGCCGATCTTGGACAGGACTCGGCCCACGTGGGTCTTGACGGTGGACTCGGACAGGACGAAGCGGGTGGCGATCTCGCCGTTGGTCCAGCCCTTGCCGACGGCGACGAGGATCTCGCGCTCGCGTTCGGTGAGGGAGGTGAGCCTCGGGTCTTCGGCGAGGTCGCCCCGGTGGGCAGGGACGTACTGGGCGAACTCGTCCAGGAGGCGCCGGGTGAGCGCGGGCGCGATGACCGCGTCGCCGACGGCGACGGCCCGGATGCCGGCGAGGAGTTCCTCGGGGCGCGCGTCCTTCAGGAGGAAGCCGCTGGCGCCGGCGCGAAGGGCGGCGTGGACGTACTCGTCGAGGTCGAACGTGGTGAGCATGAGCACGCGTGAGCGCTCTCCGGCGGCGACGATGCGGCGGGTGGCCTCGATGCCGTCCATGCCGGGCATGCGGATGTCCATCAGGACGACGTCCGGGCGCAGTTCGGCGGCCTTGCGGACGGCCTCCGCACCGTGGGCGGCCTCACCGACGACCTCGGTCTCGGGGACGGAGTCCAGGAGGATGCGGAAGGCATAGCGTTGCAGCGGCTGGTCGTCCACGATGAGCACGGTGGTCACCGGGCACCGCCTCGGGGCGTGAGGTCGAGGACCGCCTCGACGCTCCATCCTCCGCCGCGTGCCGGCCCCGCGCTGACGGTCCCGCCGTAGAGCGCCGCCCTCTCCCGCATGCCCACCAGGCCGTGTCCTTCCTCAAGCGGTCCGGGCGGTGTCGCCGGTCCGGTGTCCTGGACCCGGATGGTCAGCCGGGTGTCCGTCTCGACGAGCGACAAGCGCACCCGGGTGTCGCTGTCGGCGTGCTTCAGGGTGTTGGTCAGGGCCTCCTGGACGATGCGGTACGCCGTCAGCTGTACCCCGCCGTCCAAGGCGTCCACATCGCCCGAGGTCCGGTAGACGACCTCCAGTCCGGCGGCGCGCACCTTCGCGCACAGTGCCTCGATGTCCGCGATGCCGGGCTGCGGGCTGAGTTCGGGCCCTGCTGCGGGACCGTCCGCCGGCTCGCGCAGCACACCGAGCACCCGTCGCAGTTCGCCGAGGGCCTGTCGGCCGGTGTCGCCGATGAGCCGCAGGGCCTCCTTGCCTCGTTCGGGAGCGGTGTCGGTGGCGTAGGCGCCGGCGTCGGCGAGCGTGATGATGACGGACAGGTTGTGGCCGACGATGTCGTGCATCTCGCGTGCCACCCGGGTGCGTTCGGTGGCGGCGGCCAGCCTGCTGCGCTGATCGCGCTCTATCTCCAGCCGGGCGGCCCGGTCCCGCAGTCCGGCCAGTTGGGCGCGGCGGATGCGGACCATCAGACCGAGCGCGAGGGCCGCGGTCGCGGTGCTCAGCAGGAAGAACAGCGCGTCCCAGACGGACACGGCCGAGGACGCGCGTACGGCGACCAGTGCCATGGCGCCCGCCATGGCGGCGCAGGCCCACGGCAGCCGCCTCAGCCGTCCGTGCAGGGCCAGGCTGTACAGGGCGACGAAGAGAGCGACGTCCGCGCGCAGCGCCGCACCGAGGGACCACTGCAGGACGAACACCGCGGCGATGACTCCGAAGGCCGCCTCGGGACGACGACGACGCCACAGCAGGGGCAGTACCAGTCCGGCCTGCAGTGCCAGCACTCCCGCGACGGGCAGCCGCGTGAAGGCGAGCCGGAACCGGCCGGGCCCGTCACCGTCACCCGCAGCGTCTCCGTGGGTGCCGTGGAGCAGGTCGGGCAGGCAGAACATCAGGAAGACCAGGACCACGACCGCGGTGTCCAGCACCCACGGATGTGCCCGGTCGGCCTGCCGCAGCCGCTGGCCGCCCCGGGAGAGCCGGGCGACCAGCGGTCCCATGCCGCTGAGGTCGTCGGTGGTCACGAATGTCACCCGTCCATGGTGCAGGTGTCAGACGTCGCTGCGCGCGAGCCGGTACGCCGCGCCGCCCAGCACCAGTGCCGTCCAGCACAGGAAGACCAGCAGCCCGGCGCCCGGCGACAGGGTCGTCGAGTCATGGGTCAGGGCGAACATCGACTCCCCCGCGTTGGAGGGCAGATAGGGGCTGATGTCGTTCTGCCAGGAGCTCGGGAGCAGCGAGATCAGTCCCGGGATCAGCATGAGGGTGGCCACCAGCACCGAGATGCCACCGGCCACCGACCGCAGCAGCGCGCCCAGGGCGGTACCGATCACCCCGACCAGGCCGAGGTACAGCCCGGCGCCCAGCAGACTCCGCAGCACACCCGCGTGTGTCAGGCCCATGGCAGCGGGCGTGCCCGAGACGATGCCGCTGCCGAACAGGAAGGCGACGAACGCGCCCAGCAGGCCCACCACGAGTGCGACCAGCCCGAACACCGCCGCCTTGGACCACAGCACGGGCAGTCGGCGGGGCACGGCCGCGAGCGTCGAGCGGATCATGCCGGTCGAGTACTCGCCCGCCGTGACCAGCACGCCGAGTACACCGAGGGCCAGCTGGGCGAAGTTCGTGCCGAAGAGGGACAGCCTGACGGCCGTGGACGAGGCGAAGTCCCCGTCCAGGTGGCCGGAGTTGATCCCCGACTTGTAGCGGCTCGCGGCGATCAGCCCGAACGCCACCAGGAACAGCAGGCCGAGCCCCAGGGTGATCCAGGTCGAACGGAGGGACCACAGCTTGGCCCATTCGGAGGCGAGTACGCGCCGCCCGGTCACCCGGTAGGCGGGGCGGGCGGGGGCGGTCCGGGGTTCCTCGGCCGTCGCGGTGAGGGTGCTCATGCCGTCCTCCCGAGGGTCTCGATCCCGGTCGTGGAGCCGTGGTACTCCACGGCGTCCCTGGTCAGGTTCATGAACGCCTCCTCCAGCGACACCGTCCGGGCGCTCAGCTCGAACAGCGCGATCCCGTGTTCGGCCGCCTTCAGCCCGATCTCGCGGGCGGTCACCCCGGTCACCTGTAGTTCCTCGGAGCCGATGTGCCCGGTGATGTCGACACCCGGCCCGGCCAGTACGTCCCGAAGCCGCGCCGGGTCCTGCGTCGCGACCTTCACCGTGTCGCCGCCCGCCTCGCGGATCAGGTCCGCCACGGTGGTGTCGGCGAGCAGCCGCCCCCGCCCGACGATGATCAGGTGGTCCGCCACCAGGGCCATCTCGCTCATCAGGTGCGAGGAGACGAACACCGTGCGGCCTTCGTCGGCGAGTGCCTTGAGCAGGTTGCGGATCCAGAGCACACCCTCCGGGTCCAGCCCGTTGACCGGCTCGTCCAGCATGATCGTCCGCGGATCGCCCAGCAGTGCCGCCGCGATGCCCAGCCGCTGGCCCATGCCGAGGGAGAAGGCCCCGGCCCGCTTCTTCGCCACACCGCCGAGCCCGGCGAGGTCGATGACCTCACCGACCCGGCGGCGCGGGATGCCGTGGGTCAGCGCGAGGGCCGTGAGGTGGTTGTACGCCGAACGACCCGGGTGGATCGACTTCGCCTCCAGCAGGGCGCCGACCTCCTGGAGCGGGGCCTGGTGGCGGGCGTAGTGCCGGCCGTTGACGGTGACGGAGCCGCTCGTCGGGGCGTCGAGGCCGACGATCATGCGCATCGTCGTGGACTTCCCCGCACCGTTGGGCCCCAGAAAGCCGGTCACCGTGCCCGGCTTCACGACGAAGTCCAGCCCGTCGACGGCCGTCTTCTCGCCGTACCTCTTGGTCAGCTGCCGTGCGTCGATCATGCGCGTTTCCCTCGGTCGGCCTACGGCGTCCGTCCCTCGCGACGCCTCACCGGCCACGCTAGGGCCCGTTCCGTCCCGATCCGTGGTACCGAGAGGCTGACCCGCGACCGGCGCGTGGTACCGGGGTACTACGCGACTGCCTGCGGGTCTTCCGTGATCGCCGGCTCCGTGGTGGCCGCAGCAGGCGGTCGGCCGCCCGGCGGCCCGTAGCGGTCACGGCCGGTTCTCCGCCTCCGGTCTCCCCCGCCCGCGATCGGCGGGGGAGACCGGAGCACGCGGTCCACGGCTGCGGTGGCCGGCCCGGAGGGAAGTGTCCGGTCCCGGATCAGTGTGTCCGGGGGTGCGGAACGCCGAGCCAGGCCCGGATCAGACAGGCACGATGCGGTAGGTGCGGTCCACCGCCGTCTGGACGGAGATCACCCCGTTCGCCGTGGTGTACGGCACCGCCGCGCCGCCGGTGTCGGTCACGGTGAAGGCGCCCGTGGTCCACGGGTTCTTCAGCCGCAGTGTGCCGCCGGCCTTGCTGGTGACCTCGACGTAGCTGACACGATCGTTCTCCTTCGCGCTGGACACCACGAACGCTCCCTTCTGGCGGAGCTGCCAGAAGCTCGCGTTCTTGCCGGCCGGCCACACCGGGAACAGGGTGATGATCCCCTGGTCGCTCTGGGCCAGCATGCTGTTGACCGCGTCGGTCGCTCCGGACTTCTCGATCCCGTGGAACGGGTCGGCGATCCGCAGGTTCGGCGCGAGGTGCGCGTTGATGACCTGCTTGAACCTGTCGATCAGTGATTGCGCCGGATATCCGACCCTGGCCGCCTGGTTGAACACCTTGGGGAAGCTGTTGTCCTGGCCCCAGGAGTTCATGGCGTCGAGGGTGTCGACACCGATGCGCAGCTTCGCCGGGTCGGAGTTGACGCCGAGTTGGTCGGCGGGCTGGATGAATTCGAGGTTGACGGTGTTGTCGCCGGGGTGGATGTCCCGGGTGTCGGACCCCTGCATGGTGCCGGGGGTCGCCAGTGAGTACACCGTCCTGCCGTTGAACACCGTGGTCGGCTGCGCCGGCAGGTTGTTGAGGATGTTCTGCCAGGTGGCACGGCGGTCGGCGTCGACACCGAGCTTCTGGCTGCCCGCGATCAGGGTGGACAGCACCTGCTTCAGCAGACCGAGGTCGGCCGAGGAGTTCTGGCCCCAGGTGCCCTCGTGCGGACCGCTCCACAGCGAGTACCGGCCGGCGGAGTCGCGTTCGAGGTAGCTCTCGAAGAACTGCGCGACCTGGGAGAGGAAGGGATACGCCTTGGTCCTGAGGAACTCGGTGTCCTGCGTGTACTCGTAGTAGGAGACGAACTGGGAGGCGGAGAAGAGGGAGTTGGAGACCTGCTGGTGGTACTGGTCGTCGGTCGTCGTGCCGTACGGGCCGATCCCCACGGGGAAGAGCACACCGGCCGGCACCCCGCCGCTCGGGAAGCGCCTGCTGATGTAGTCGGGCTTCACCCGGTTCAGGTCCTGCTTGGCCCGGCGCTGTGCCTCGGGGACGTACGCGAGGATCGCCTCGTGGAACGGCAGGGAGAGTTCCGGGCGGTTGCTGGAGTAGACACCGTAGAACGGGGCCTGCGCGTTGTAGTTGAGGTGGTAGTCGCCGCTGAACTGCGGATTGTCCGTGGTGGTCCAGATCCCGTAGAGCGCGGGGGCTATCTTCCCGCTCCGGCTCGACGCCCCGATGAAGTACTGCGCCGCGTAGTAGAACTTCTCCAGCACGGCGTCGCCGAGTTCGACGCCCGAGCGCATCCAGTAGTTCTTCCACCAGTCGGCGCGCTGGGTGTCCAGGGTGGCCAGCGAACCGGTGGTCTGGGTGCGCACCTGGGTCACCGCGTCGTTGTGCGGCGCCGAGGGGTTCTGTCCGCCGCCGCCGATCTGGGTGACGATCCTGACGGTCGCGCCCGCGGGGAGGGTGAAGACGGTCCTGGCGGTGGCGCCCGAGACGGTCGGTGTCTGAACGGCGGAGGCGTCCAGGACGGTGGTGGCAAGGGCTCCGCGCGACACCCATCTGCTGCCCGGGGCGGTGGCGCGCTCGGCCCACATCACCTGGCCGTCCACCCCCGCGGTGTTGCTGTAGGCGGAGTTGGGCGTGGTGGCACCCGCGTAGGTCGACGCCTGGAGCTGCACCGCCCGGCTGCCCGTGGAGGTGACGGAGGTGACCAGTACGTTCTTGTCGGCGGCGAGCCAGGTCTTCATGGACACGGGCGCGTCGCCCAGTGACATCGTCGTCGTGACGGTGCCGTCGACGATGTTCTGTTCCTCACGGAAGGGCGGTGCGGGCGAGGGCGTGCCTCCGCCGCTCTGCGCGTACAACTCGATCTGACCGATCCGCGCACGGGGGTTCTGCGTCGAGTCGGGTGTCGTGCCCTGTGTCGGCTCGGTGATGTTCAGCCTGATGTAGCGGGTCTGTACGGCCGTGATGGACCGGTCGACGACATCGGCGGTGTTGTTCTGCACCGTGTCGACGTTGTTCCAGTTCGTGCCGTCCGCACTGGTCTGGAAGGCCATGTTCTTGGTGTTGAACGCGGTGTTGCCGGGGCGCGCCGCGTTGTCGTTGCGTACGACGTAGCGGGCGAGGGTCTTGACGGAGCCCAGGTCGAGGGTGATCCACTGCGGCTTGCCGACCTGGGACACCCAGCCCTCGTAGCCGCTCCCCCACTGGCCGTTGACCGCCCGGTCGGCGGTGAAGGACCCTTCGGTGCTGCTGGCGGTGGCGCGCGCGCCGATGGCGAGGTTGGTGCCGTTCTGGGCGGTGGTGCCGGTGATGGTCACCCCGCCGATGGGGGCCGGCTTCGGGCTCGGGTTGGCGTTCCAGAAGTCCCCCTTGGAGACGTAGAACGTCTTGACCCCCGTGCTGCCGCCGGAGGTCACTCCGACGTCTCCGTTGCCGAGCAGGGCGGTGTTGGGCATCGAGTTCGATATCGAGCCCGAGTACGCCTGGTCGGTCCAGACTCCCTTGATGCCGGCCAGCTTGGCCCGCAGGGCGTCCCACTGCTGGGCCGGCGTCGGCGGTCCCGCCGCCAGGGCCCGTACGGACCCGTTGCCGTCCGTCCCGGCGATCGCGCTGCCGGGAATCGCGAGGGGTACGGCGACGGCCAGGGCCACCGCCACCGCGTACCCGCGTGGTCGTCCGAACGCGCGGATCGCTCTCCGCTTCGTGCTCTCCTGCCCCATGGCGGCTCTCCTTCGAGTCGGGGTCCTTGGAGTCGGGGTCGTGCGAGAGGGCGGTACGGGTGTTTCCGCGCGGTGCGGCCGTCGCGTTGCCGCGCACGACCGCACCGGCCTCCGGGAACCGGCGCTACTGCGGCGACCTGGGCAGGTCGAAGCCGATGGCCCGGACGTTCTCCAGTCGCCCGTACGGGGTACGGGTCGTTCCGATGTCCTTGCTCAGGGATTCGATCCCGGCCTCGATGCCGAAGAGCCCCGCGAGGACGGCCTCCGTCACGGCGACGGCGGCGTTGCTGTCCCGGTTCGCGACGCCCCGGCCCGCGACGCGGTAGCCGCCGTCCGCCGCGACCTCCATGGCCTGGCCCCACAGCCCGCCCGAGGTGGCGCGGTGCGCCCGGCGCAGCACCCCGGCCGCGATGTCGGGGCGGCCGAGTCGGCACAGCCCGAACGAGGTGGCGCCGGGCCAGGCGGCGAAGGCACCGGCGGCGCCGTGGTCGGGCCGGTCCGAGAGCGGCGCGACCGGGTCCTCGGGGTCGAGGGCGCGCATCCAGTCGCCGTCCAGGAGGTGTCGGGTGACGAAGCGGACCATCTCCTCGCGCTGGTCCGCCGACAGGTCCTCGGCCATGTCGGCGGCGACGAGCCCGAAGTCCAGGCAGTGGCCGATGACTTCGTCGCCCTCCGGATGGGAGATCATCCAACGCCCGTTCCCGGCGTACTGTCCGAGGACCGCGGCGGACAGCTCGGCCGCCTCGGCCTCGGCGACCGCCGCCTCCTCCTCGTGCCCGTCACCGAGGGCGTGCAGGAGTGCGGCCAGGGAGCGCAGCATGCCGACGTAGCCGGCGTTGAGCGAGACCACCGCGTCACGGTAGTTCGGCACGCACTCCAGCAGTTCCCAGGCGTCCCGGCCGAAGTCGGCCAGCACTCCCCCGCCGAAGGCGGCGCGCAGTGTCCTCGGGCGGAACGCCATCTCGCGCAGGTGCTGGAGCACGGTGCGTGCGCCGGCGCTCTCGTGGAGCAGTGTGAGATCACCGGTCACCCCCACGTACGCCTTCACGGTCCTGAAGAGCGCGTGGTCGTTGGCCGAGTAGTGATTGCCCACGGGCAGCAGGTTGCGGGTGTCGAAGGAGTGGCAGCGCTCGTACGGCTGTGCCAGTGCCGCGAGGATCCAGCGGCGCAGCCCGTCGGGTTCGAGCAGGGCCGCGGTCCTGGCCCACTCGGAGATGTCCCAGAAGAAGGTGGTGGTGGCGCCCAGGCGCGGCCCGCCGGTCAGGAACACCGGGCCGACCGGACTGACCTTGGTGTTGCGGAGGTAGACGGCCAGTAGCGCGCCCAGGTAGTACGTGCGGGCGAGGTCCGTGTCCTCGGTGCGCAGGGTCGGCAGATGTCCGGAGAACTCGGTGTCGCCCGGGTCGAAGGCACTGTTCCAGGTGCGGCGCCAGCGTTCCGCCACGGCGTCGAACTCGGCCGCGAAGGCCGCGGCGGTCGCCTCCGCTTCGTGTGTCACGGCATCGGCCGCATCCCCGATCTCCAGCACCACGCCCAGGACGGTCTCCTCGCCCGGCTGGAGTGTGATGTCCCAGCGGGCGGTGCCGCGTGCCCCCGCGGCGGCGAGGGAGTCGGGCGGTACCGCGAAGGCGTACGCGCTGTGTGCGGGCGACCGGGAATCCTCGATCGAGACGGTGTGGTCGTGGGCGGTGGCGGTCCAGCGCTGACCCTCCCACCAGGCGGCGGTCGCGAGCAACGGTGCGTCGTCCAGCAGCAGTTCGGCCCCCGTGTCGGCGACCAGCACCGCCACGGCGTGCCAGGCTCCGGGGGCCAGCGGTTCCGCGGCGAGCAGCCGCTCGCCGGCGATCCGCAGGGCGAGACGCCCTTCCTCCAGGGCGACTTGGAGCGAGTCGGGGTGGTTGCCGTGGGTGATGATCACCCCGGTCTGTTCGGGCGTGTCCACGCGTACGGAGAACTGGAGGACGTCTCCGTCGCCGAGCCCCACCGTGCCGATCCGCTGATCGGTGTCGGGCCGCACGGTGTGCTCCACGGCCCGGCCGTCGTACTCCACCCCGAGGCCGCTCTCCTTCCGGCCGGTGTCACCGACCGGTCGGATCTCGCCGGTGGCGGCCCGGCGCACGGCGATCTCCCTGATCCGGCAGGCCGCCCCCGGTGCCCGGACCCGCCCGGAGTCCGGCGTCGAGTGGTCGGGCAGCTCCGATTCCAGCAGCATCGGCTCGGAGTCCTCGTCCCGCTGGATACCGGGGATGCGGGGGCTGCCGAGACGTATCCAGCGCTCCCCCACGGGCAGGAACTGCACCTGGCGGGGCCGGTCGGCGACGGCCTCGTCACGGATGCGCTCGGTGGTGAAGTAGTCATGATGGTGCCCGTCGTTCCACGGACTGCCGTAGAGCCAGCCCCAGTCCACCTCCGAGTGGGCGAACGGGGCCAGCAACTCCTGCTCCACCTCCGCCGTCACGGGTGCGGACGTGGTGTTGCGCAGCACGAGCCGCCACAGCAGACGGCTGCGCTCGTACGCCATGCGCACCTCGGTGGTGACCTCCAGCGCGCCGGCCACCGCACTGCGCCGCACACCCCAGGGCGCCCAGCGCAGTCGCTCGGCGGCCGGGACGGAGCCGTCGATGCGTAACACTCCGGTGTGGTAGCCACCGCTGTACGGCGGGAAGGCGAGCCAGGAGAGCGAGGTGAGGTCGCCGTTCACATGGCCCTGGCCCCACTGGTTGCGCAGGGACGGCAGATGGTTCAGCTCCGTGCGGTCGGTCCACTCACCGGCGAGTTCGTCCAGGGCCGGGACACCGTCGATCGGCCGGTTCACTTGGACGCTCCTGACATGAGGCCGTGGATGAATTCGCGCTGGCTGACGAGATATCCCACGACGGGGACGACAGCGGCGAGGAACATGATTCCGAAGAGCTGGCTGTAGTCGGTCGAATAGGCGCCGAGCGAGACATAGATGCCCGTGGTGATCGTCTGGCCCTGGAGGGGGCCGAGGATGAACTGCGGGTTGAGGAAGTCGTTCCACACCCACAGGCCCAGGAAGATCGCCACGGTCGCGGTGGCGGGGCGCACGACGGGGAAGACGATGCGCCACCACAGTCGCAGATCTCCCGCGCCGTCCATCCGCGCGGCCTCGATCACCTCGCGCGGGATCGTGCGCAGGAAACCGACGTAGACGAAGACGGCGAACGACAGGTATCCGCCGCCCACGTTGGACAGGATGAGGCCCGCGTAGGAGTGGGCGAGACCGATCGACCGCAGCAGCGTCACGATCGGCAGCAGCACCACCTGCGGGGGAACCATCAGCCCCAGCGCGAACACCGCGAGGAGAACGCCTTTGACGCGGGGTGAGCGCTCGGAGATGTAGAAGGCGAGCATGGAGCTGAGCGGGACGAGGATGACCAGTGTCGCCGTCGTCACCACGATCGAGTTGAGCAGCCCCGCCTGGACCAGGTTGTCCGGTCGGCTCAGCGCGTTGACGATGTTGTCGAAGGTGAACGGGATCGGCGGGGCGGCCGGGTTCGAGACGATCCGGTCCTGCGTCTTGAACGCGCTGACGAACGCGACGTACACCGGGAGGATGAAGACCAGGGTGAGCAGCCAGGCGCCGGCGAGACGCGATCCGCCGCGCAGGCGGGTCCCCGTGGTCCGGGCCGAGCGGGTGGGACCACTCGACGGCACGTTCCCGGGGGATGACTCCGCCTTCCGGGCGGGCGTGCCGGTCCTGACGGTGCGTGTGGTGGGTGCGCTCACAGGTTCGCCTCCCTACGGCGGAGCAGCGCGGTGACGCCGTACGAGACCACGGCGGTCAGGACCAGCAGGAACATGGCGATGGACGAGGCGTAACCGAAGCGGTTGTCGGTGAAGGCCACGGAGATCAGGTAGAAGGCGGTCGACTGGGTCGACTCCGCCGGGCCACCGCCGGTGAGGACGGCGATCACGTCGTAGAGCTTCAGCGTGGTGATCAGGCACAGCACGACACTGATCGTCGTACCGGGCGCGATCATGGGCAGGGTCACGTGCCGGAGACGGCCGAGGACACCGGCGCCGTCCATCCGGGCCGCCTCGTACAGCTCCTGGGGGACGGACTGGAGCGAGGCGGTGTAGACGACGGTGGCGAAGGCGATGGTGATCCAGCTGACGACCGCACAGACCGACAAGGCGGCCAGTTGTGCGTCACCGAGCCAGGCGACGGGCTCGTCGATCAGCCCGATCCGGGCCAACGCGCTGTTGAGCAGGCCGTTCTGGGTGAGGATGCTGCGCCAGATGAATCCGACGATGACACCGGACAGCACCTGCGGGATGAAGATCAGGGTCCGCATCACCCGGTAGTTGGCCGAGGAGCGGTTGAGGACGATCGCGAGGAGCAGGCCCACCGCGTTGGCGATGACCGTGACGGCCACGACCACGACCAACGTGAACAGGAGACTCGACAGGAGCCGGTCGTCCGACAGCAGCTCGCGGTAGTTGGCGAGCCCGACGAACGAACTGTCCTCCTGAAGGGGGTTCCTGTCCGTGAAACTGAGGAAGAGGCTCTGCACCAGCGGGTACAGAAGAAACATCCCGTACAGGACGACCGCGAGCCAGGCGACGGGTGCCAGTCCGAGGCTTCGGCCTGCTCGTGGAGATCGTGAGGGCACAGCTTGATCCTTTCTGCCCCGGTGGTGGGGGCGGGCCCGCGGAGCGCTGCTGCCGTACGGCGTCGGGGCCGCTCGGCGTCATGGCCGTACGGCACCGGAGGCCAGGCGGTGACAACGATGTCAAAGCAACCGGAACCACGCCCCGCCCGCCACGTCCGACGGGCGCCGACTACTTGGCGGCCTTGTCCCAGCCGGCGTCGAACGCGGCCAGCTCACCCTTGACGTCGGAGCTGGTGAACAGCTTCTGCGCCAGGGAGTTGAACTGCTCGACCAGGCCGGGCGGGAGCGCATCGTCGTTGTTGACCTGCCCGAACGCGCTGACCTTCGTGTTGTCGTCGGTCACGAGCTTGAAGCCGTCGGTGTAGACCGGGGTCACCTTCGCCCCGAACTCCTCGAAGGGGACGTTCTTCAGCATGGGGAAGGCGCCGTCGGTCTCGATGAGCGTCTTGAGGTTGGCCTTGGAGAGCGACCACGCCTGGGCGAACCTGGTGGCGTCGGCGACGTTCGACGACTTGGCGCTGACCGCGGTCGTACCGCCGGTGTTGAACGGGACGATCTCCTTGCCCGTCGCGCTCGGCAGCAGGAACGTACCGAAGTCCTTCGCCGCCGCGGCGGGGATCTGTCCGATGAACCAGCTGCCCATCGGATACATGGCGCTCTCGCCGTTCAGGAACTGCTTGTTGGCGTCCGCGTAGCTCACGCTCAGGGCGCCCTTGTCGAAGGCTCCGGCGTCGACGAGCTGACGGTACTTGCCGACCGCTGCGGTCATACCGGGGTCGGTGAACTTGACCTCGTTCTTGTACCGCTTCTGGATCCACTCGGGGTCCGCGCCCAGTACGTCGGCGGTGATGATGCCCGACAGCGGAATCGCCGCCGACCAGGGCTCGCCGCCCGCCATCTCGACCGGGGTGACACCGGCCTTCTTGAGCGTGGTGACGACGTCGACGAACTCGTCCCACGTCGTCGGGGGCCGGAGGTCGTTCTCCGCGAAGACCTTCTTGTTGTAGAAGACCATCGGAATGACCTGGGAGTTGGTGGGCGGTATGTAGGACTTGCCGTCGATGGCGTTGCCGTCGGGGTCGGTGAAGTTGTCGTCCAGCCACTTCTGGTCGAACGGCTTCAGCAGCCCGGCCTCGGTGAAGTCCTTCGGGTTGATGGAGGAGAGGATGTCGGGGAACTGACCTGATGCCTGGAGCTGTTTGGCATAGGCCGTACGGTCCGCGTCCGGAGAGACGATCTTCTTGATCTCCGTGTCCGGGACCTCCTTCCGGGCCTCCGTGATGGAGGTGTCCCAGAAGGTGGCGGTGAGCGCCGGGGTCTCGAAGGTCATGAACGTCAGGCCGTCGCCGCCGCCCGCCGACGTGGCACTGGTGGAGCAGCCGGTCAGCGCCAGGGCACCCGCCAGGCCGGTGACCGCCGTCATGAGGGCAGGTCCGCGCTTCATGTCATCCTCCTTGATGCTTCACGCGGTACGGCCCAGGACGGCCGCGCCGCGAGGTGTCGAGCCAATTGCCTGATCCCGGGAAACCGCTCGGGAGGGGTGGAGTGGATCGTTGCGTGGGGCCGGGAGTTCGGGCGGAAGCACGGCAGCCGGGCGCTGCGCACACCCTTGTTTCCTATACTTTTCAGAAGAGTAGCCAGCATCACAGTGCAGTCAATACTCGCACCGTCCGTTACCGGATCGAAACAGCACGCGCTCCGTCCCGAGGCTGGTCAGGGCTCAACTGTCCAGCTCTGAGCGTGATTTGACGCCTCGACAGTCGTGCGTCCGGCCCTACGGGAAGCTCGGTCCGAGAGCGGGACCGCAAGATGCTTCAGATCCTGGAGGAGGGGCAAAAAAAATAGGATCGGCAGGGTGGCTGCTTCGAGGGACGACGGTGGACACGAGCATGGCGGCGCACACGGAACCGAGAGATGGAGAATCGGTTCGGGATCAGGGACGGGAACAAGAAACGGAGCGGCACGATGGCAGGGACGCCTCGCCGACAGGCACTCGCGGACACGGCCTACGACACCATTCGTCAGCGGCTCGTCGACCATGACATCCAGCCGGGGTCGAAACTGAACATCAACACGCTCGCTCATGAGTTGACGATCTCGCCGACCCCGCTGCGCGAGGCGCTCGCGCGTCTTGAGGCGGAGGGCTTGGTGGTGAAACGTTCGCTCGCCGGTTACACGGCCGCGTCGCTCCTCAGCAGCCGCAGTCTGCGCGAGTTGTTCGAAGTCCGGCTGCTGCTCGAACCGGCGGCGGCCTCGGCGGCCGCCCTCCGGGTGACCGATTCCGATCTGAAGCAACTCGCCGACCAACTCGCGGAGATGCGGGAGACGGCACGGGACTTCAGGAGCCGTTCGACGCTGCTGCTCTATCTGCACCACGACTCCGTCTTCCACGACCGGGTCGCCTCACTGAGCGGCAACACGTTCCTCCGCCTGACCCTGGAACGGCTCCACGCGCACGCACACCAGTACCGGCTCTCGTTCCGCGAGGGCTGGGCGGAGGAGACCTGTCGCGAGCACGAACGGATCCTGGAGGCGCTGAGCGAGAACGACGACGAGACGGCGGCGGCCCGGATGCGGACACATCTGCGCAGGGCACAGACGCGGTTGACGGAGGCGGCGAGCGAGTAGAGCCAGCGGGGTGCTCCGTGTCTGTTCGGGGGCGCCGTGGGACGCCCGCAGTTCCTCGGCGGGTACTTGGGATATTCAGCCGGCGGAGCGTTTCGGATGTGCGAGGGCTCATCGGCGGTGTTGCGTTCATTGAGTTCATGGAGTCGACAGTCTCGACGGAAGTTGACCCACGTCCGCCACGAGAATCAAGTTGTGCGACGTTGACCTGCTGGTTTGTAGGGGTGGGCGGCCTTCCACGGTCTGTCTCCGTGAGCGGCCCGCCGTCAAGAGGCGAAGACATGGCGACGGAAAAGTGCGACCAGGGCGTATTGCGAGGTCGTGAAGTGGCGCTAAGGTCCCGGCCGGTGGCCCCCACACACAAAACCGCCACCGGCACGAACGATGCTCCGCCTTGCGCGCCCCCACGTCCCCGACCGCGTCGCACCGACGGGCCCACGCTCCACCGGGCCTTTCCGGTACAGATAGGAGAGCACATGCCCCCCTCCCTCCGCACGCTCGCGAGCATGGCGGCCGCCCTCTTCCTGAGTGCGGCCGCAGTTGTCCCCGCCGCCGCTGCCGTCTCTCCCCAGCCGGCGGCCGCCGCCGGCTGTAGCGGCCCCAACTCCCAGATCCCGCCCGGCAAGACCACCGGCCGGACCCTCACCGTCAACGGCCTCCAGCGCACCTACCGGGTCCACATCCCCGCCACCTACACCGGGACCAACCCGAGATCGCTCATCCTCTCCTTCCACGGCCATGGCCGCACGGCCTCCTTCCAGGAGAGCCTCACCCAGCTCTCCACGGTCAACGCGCTGGTCGTCTACCCGCAGGGCGTCAACGGCACGGACGGGGAGAGCGCGTGGCAGGGCGCTCCCTACTCCGCCCCGGGCGTGGACGACATCGCCTTCACCGGAGCTTTGATCAGCCGACTCCAGACCGACCTGTGTGTGGACCCCCGCAAGATCTACGCTTCCGGCAAGTCCAACGGCGGCGGCTTCGCCGCACTTGTCGCCTGCCGTCTCGCGGACCGCGTGGCCGCGGTGGCCCCGGTCGCCGGCGCCTTCTATCCGCAGGGCGGTGCGTGCCAGCCGCAGCGGCCGGTACCGGTCCTGGACTTCCACGGGCAGGCCGACGACACGATCCCGTACAACGGGGACACCTCGAAGGGACTGCCCTCGCTGCCTGCCTGGCTGGCCGGCTGGGCCCAGCGCGACGGCTGCGCCGCCACCCCTCAGAACACGCGGGTCAAGCCGAACGTCGTCCACCAGGTGTGGTCGTCGTGCTCGGGCGGGAGCACGGTGGAGCACTATCGCATCGAGGACGGCGGACACTTCTGGCCGGCCACGGTCCCCAACGGCGACACGGCCACCCCGACCACGATCGACGCGACACCGCTCATCTGGGACTTCTTCCTCAGCCACCCGATGCCGGCCGCATAGGGCCGCCGACACGACGCGACGGGGCCCAGCCCCGCGCCCCCAGGTGGGCGCGGGGCAGCAGGGCACCGTGACCGACGGCCCGACCGCTTCACGCCTGGAACTCGGTGAGGTCGATGGCGTGAACGCGCAGCGGGTAGCCGTACACCGGGTGCGTCGTCTCCCGCTCAAACACCATCCCGAGCTTGCGGATGACGTTCTCGGAGTCGTTGTCACCCACCCGGCTGATGCTGATCACACGGTCCAGGCCGCGGTCCTGGAGAGCGAACTCCAGCGTGGCGTGGGCGGCTTCGGACGCGTATCCCTGGCCCCAGAACTGCGAGCCGATCCGCCAGCTGATCGCCACGGCGGGCATCACCTCCGGCAGGAACTCGGGCACGGACAGTCCCGTGAAGCCGATCAGTTCGCCCGAGCCCAGCAGTTCGACGGCGAAGAGTCCGAAGCCCTCCTCGTCCCACTCCTCCTCCCACCGCTCGATGTCCTCGGCCGTGTCGTCCAGGTCGCGCACCGAGCCGTCGTCGATCCAGCGCATGACCCGTGGGTCCGCGTTGATGTCCGCCATCGGCGTGAGGTCGTCGTCGTGCCAGGTACGGAGGAGAAGGCGGGGTGTACGGATCTCGGTCATGCGCCCAGGCTCTCATTTGTCATCCCACACTCGCGCGCACTGCCGATACGGAACCACGAGGCGTCAAGCCGTCCGCACCACGCACCGTGACGGGTGAACCATCGGGCTGACGGCCGGGCAGAGGACGTACCACTTCGGCAGCGCGCGACAACCGCCGACCGGGCCCGGTGAGTTCCGGCTTCATGCGTGCGTGAGCACACGGAACTCGTTGCCGTCGGGATCGGCCAGCAGCACCGCGCCGTCCTCGCCGTGGGCGGAGTCGACACGCTTCGCTCCGAGGGAGAGCAGTCGTTCGACCTCGGCCTGCTGATCGCCGTCCGGTGCGAGGTCGAAGTGCAGGTCCTTGCCGGGGTCCGGCATCAGCGGCGGACCGCCCCACGTGATCTTCGTACCGCCGTTGGGCGACTGGATGGCGGTCTCCTCGTCCTGGTCCCAGACCAACGGCCAGCCCAGCACCTCGCTCCAGAAGTAGCCCACGGCCTGCGAACCGTCACAGGCCAGCGCTCCGATGAGGCCACAGCCGGCGAGGAATTTGTTGCCCGGCTCAAGGACACAGAACTCGTTGCCCTCGGGGTCGGCGAGCACCACGTGCGACGTGTCCGGTCCCTGACCGACGTCGGCGTGCCGCGCGCCGAGGTCGAGCGCCCTGGCCACGGTCTCCTGCTGGTCCTCCGGAGAGGAACTGGTCAGATCGAAGTGCAGCCGGTTCTGGCCCGCCTTCTGCGCCTGGGAGGGCCGGAAGCCCAGGCGATAGCCGGCGTCGTTCCCGGACAGCAGGGCGACGCCGCCGTAGGAGTCGTCGGCCCTCTCCAGGCCCAGGACCCCGGCCCAGAAATGCGCCAGGCGCTCCGGCTGGTGCGCGTCGAAGGAGATGGCGATGAGTCGGCTGGTCATTGCACCATGATGTTGGTGGCCGAGTCGTGAGACAAGGGAAGCCGGAGAACGACCCCCGCTGCTTCAGGTCCCCGCGCGACCCCATCGCGGAACTCACCGGCTTCCTTGCCCCGAGGGACAGCAGGTGCTGATCGCGAATCCTGCTATGAGGTGGCGTCGGCCCACAGGTCGGTGCTGTTGGCCCCGATGAGAGCGGTAATGCGTGCGAGTACGTCGCTGACCGGTTGTGGGTCGAGTCGGCGTCCGTCGCGCAAGCGCAGGGCGATGTGATCGTCGGCGGCCTCCTTTGCGCCGATGACGGCTTGGTAGGGAACCAGGCGGGACTCTCGGATGCGGGCGCCCAGGCTGCCACGTTCCGGTCCCGCGATCTGGGTACGCAGTCCGAGGTGGGTGCAGCGCTGGGCAAGGGCCTCGGCGTTCGGCAGTTCGGTGTCGGAGATCGGGAGGATGACCAGCTGGGTGGGGGCGAGCCAGGCAGGGAAGGCGCCGCCGTGCTGTTCGATGAGATGGGCGACGGCTCTTTCGACACTGCCGATGATGCTGCGGTGGACCATGACCGGGCGGTGTTTGGCACCGTCCGCGCCGATGTAGTGCAGGTCGAACTGCTCGGGCTGGTGGAAGTCGACCTGGACGGTGGACAGGGTGGACTCCCGGCCGGCGCCGTCGGTGACCTGGACGTCGATCTTGGGGCCGTAGAACGCGGCCTCTCCCTCGGCCGCCTCGTAGGGCAGGCCGGAGCGGTCGAGGACGTCGGTCAGCAGGGCGGTGGACCGTTGCCATTTCTCGGGTGCGGCAACGTACTTGCCGCCGGGGCCCGGGAGGGAGAGGCGGTAACGGGGCGGGGTGATGCCGAGCGCCTCGTACGCCCGTCGGATCATCTCCAGCGCCGCCTGCGCCTCCCCGGCGACCTGGTCCAGGGTGCAGAAGATGTGCGCGTCATTGAGCTGGATGGCCCGCACACGGGTGAGACCGCCGAGCACGCCCGAGAGTTCGGAGCGGTACATGCCGCCCAACTCGGCGATGCGAAGCGGCAGTTCACGGTAGCTGTGGGAGCGGGAGCGGTAGATCACCGCGTGATGGGGGCACAGGCTCGGCCGGAGGACGACCTGCTCTCCGCCGAGATCCATCGGGGGGAACATGTCGTCGCTGTAGTGCGCCCAGTGCCCCGAGATCTCGTACAGCTCCCGCTTGCCGAGTACCGGTGAGTACACATGCCGGTACCCCGCCCGACGCTCGGCGGCGCGGATGTACTCCTCCAGGGTGTGCCGTACGGTCGCGCCGTCGGGCAGCCAGTACGGCAGACCGGCGCCGATCAGCGGGTCGGTGTCGAACAGGCCCAGTTCACGGCCGAGCTTGCGGTGGTCATGCATGGCGGTCTCCTCACGGACATCGGGCGAGTGACCGCAAGACGAAGCCCCGGGGCACTCACCCCGGGGCTTCGGACCAAGACATCTGTCAGCGCGCCGGGACACTCTCCGGCGTCGTCGTCATCGCAGCGCGCTTCATGTCGGAGACGTTAGCAGGACGGGGCGGTGGCCACACAGTCATTAAGGAGTACCCGCCGAGCACGTTGACGTGGTGCCGTGCAAACGGTGGATGGAGGCAACGGAGCCTCCGTAAAAACCCGTTGGCGGGCCGTGGCGGCCACTGCTACCTTTCCGGAGGCCGTGCGAGAGAATGAGGAGGTGGTACCCGTGAACGTATCGACATGGGTGCTCCCCTCAGGGGTCACGGTCGGACGCTAGGTCGTCCGGGAGCGCCGTTCAAGAGCACTCCCGAAAGGCACGACCATGCACTTCACTTCCGAACAGCGCCTCGACGACGGCGTCCTCGAGCGCGAGTTCACCCTCGGCGAGATCCCCGGTGTCCTGTGGACACCTGAATCCGCACCGGCCCCGCTGATCCTGATCGGCCACCCCGGCAGCTTGCACAAGCGACTCCCCCGGCTCGTGGCCCGGGCCCGCCACTACGCGGCGCAGTACGGCTTCGCGGTGGCCGCCATCGACGCCCCCGGGTGCGGTGACCGGCCCCGTTCCGCCACCGACGAGCAGTTCCGCACCGACCTCCGCCGGGCCATGCAGGCCGGCGAGCCGGTGGACGAGATCGTCGACGCCTTCATCGTTCCGCTGGTCGAAAAGGCCGCCCCGGAATGGCAGATCACCCTGGACGCCCTCCTTTCGCTGCCCGAGATCGCCGGGCCGGTCGGATACGACGGGATGATCGCCATCGGCATTCGGCTGGCGGTGGTCGAGCCACGCATCTCGGCCGCCGCCCTCTTCGGCCAGACCTTCGTACCCGACGCCCTGCGCGAGGAGGCTCGGCAGATCACCGTTCCGCTGCAGTTCCTCATGCAGTGGGACGACGAAGGGATGGAACGGCAGCCGGTCCTGGACCTGTTCGACACGTTCGGCTCCAAGGAGAAGACGCTGCACGCCAATCTGGGCGGGCACGCCGGTACCCCGTGGTTCGAGGTGGACAACGCGGCCCGGTTCTTCGCCCGGCACCTGAAGTAAGGCCGGGCCGCCAGGCCGGCAACAGCCGGTAGGCGGCGCCGCCCAGACCACCGCTCATCGAGGGCAAGCCCCGGCCCCCTCGATGAGCGGTGTCCAGCGGGCCATCTGCGTGACCCGCCGCCGCAAGACCGGTGACCTGTTGACCGCCGAGCCGGAAAAGGCAGGGCGGCGTCGAGGTCCGACCGGATGGGCGTCGTAGGTGCGATCGGCTGTTGCGCTGCCCTGGTCGGCGTCTTGCGACTTCGAACGCGCCGACTTCGGCCTTCGATCTGCTCCGGGCGGGGCCCAGTACGCCTCGGCACGGCCGAACCGGCGTCCGATTGTGAGACGTGGGTCACATTCTTTGGTTCTGACGTCACACTCCGGGTGCCCCCGCCGCTCTCAGGAGTCATACGCGGCAGGGGGTTTCATGATGTCCGACAACTCGTCGGTCGGCGGTGCCGGGGAGAGTTCGGTGGGCCGGGCCACTCAGGTGTTCGTCGAACACCGAGAGCTCTTGTTCTCCATCGTCTACAACATGCTCGGCAGTGTTGCCGACACCGAGGACGTGCTCCAGGAGACGTGGCTGTCGTGGGCGGCCGGCCGCGGGGCACCGGGCGCGGAGCGGATCGAGAGCCCACGCGCCTATCTGGTGCGGATCGCGGTGAACAAGGCCCTCTCCCGCCGGGCCGCCATCAGTCGCCGCCGCGAGACCTACGTCGGTCCGTGGCTGCCCGAACCGCTTGTCACCTCCCTCGCCGACGGTGGCGCCGACAGCGGTGCCGTGGACGCCGCCGATACGGCCGAGCGCACCGAGTCGGTGTCGATGGCGCTCCTGGTCGTCCTGGAATCCCTCACGCCGTTGGAGCGCGCGGTGTTCGTCCTGCACGAGGTGTTCGGCTACGCCCATACCGAGACCGCCGAGATCCTGGGCCGCAGCCCCACGGCGGTACGCCAACTCGCCCACCGTGCACGCGAGCACGTCCACGCCCGACGCCCCCGGTATCGGACCGACCCGCGCCTGCGTCAACAGGTGACCGAGCGGTTCACGGCCGCGGTGTCCGGCGGCGATCTGTGGACGCTGCTGCAACTGCTGGCACCTGACGTGACCTTGTGGGCCGACGGCGGGGGCAAGGCGACTGCCGCGGGGCCGCGGCCGGTCCACGGCCGGGACAAGGTCGCCCGGCTACTGGCCGACCGGGCCACCCGCGCCCCCGGCGGCCTGGACATCCGCTACCTGCGGGTCAACGGCGACCCCTCGGCGGTGCTGTTCAGCGGCGACTCTCCCTTCGGGGTCCTGGTCCTCGACCTGGCCCCGGACGGCCAACAGATCTGCGGCATCTACTTCGTGACCAATCCCGAAAAACTGGCAGGTCTCGGTTGAGCCACTGCCGTCGCCGTCGCCATCCGTCGCCGTCGCCATCCGTCGACAACGGCCTTCGCGGATGCGGCACTTCGAGGGGAACGGGCATGAAGAAGATCGAGCTGTCGGGCGGGACCATCGCGTACGAGGACACCGGCGGCGATGGTCCCGTGGTTGTGCTGTTGCACGGGTTCATGATGGACGCCTCGCTGTGGGGCGCGACGATCAGTGATCTGTCCGCCGATCACAGGTGCGTAGCACCGACCCTGCCCCTGGGCGCGCATCGTGACGCGATGCGCGCCGACGCGGACCTGTCGCTGCCGGGGATGGCCCGGCTGGTCGCGGAGTTCCTCGACCGACTCGATCTACGCGACGTCACCCTCGTCGGCAACGACACCGGCGGGGCGATCGTCCAACTGCTCATGTGCGAAGGTGCCACACGCGTGGGACGGGTCGTGCTCGCCTCGTGCGACGCGTTCGACAACTTCCCACCGGGACTGACCGGCAAGACGCTGGTACTCACCGGCAAGCTCCCACCTCGGCTGTTCGGTCTTTTCATGCAGCAGATGCGGCTGCGTGCGATCCGCCGGCTCCCGATCGCCTTCGGGTGGCTGACCCTACGAGGGGACGCGGCCACCGCCCGGTGGATGCGGCCGGTCATGAACCGGCCCGACATCCGTCGCGACGCCGTGCGCTCACTGCGAGCCGCCGCGGCGGACACCGGCCTCCTGGTGACCGCGGCCGAGCGTCTGCCGAGCTTCGAACGCCCAGCCCTGGTGGTGTGGGCCGTCCGCGACCGGGTCATGCCGCGCGAGCACGGCCGACGGCTGGCCGAACTCCTCCCACACGGACGGCTGGTCGAGATGGACGACAGCTACACCCTCATCCCGCTGGACCAGCCGACCCGACTCGCGCGGGAGATCCGCGAGTTCGCCCGCGCTTGACGGAACCCCGTCCGACGGACACGAGAGATCCGACGGACACGAAGGAAGAGAAACGGATGATGAAGCTCACGATCTTCGCGGCGTCCGGCGGCATCGGCCGCCACCTCCTCGAACAGGCCGTCGCCGCGGGACACGATGTCACGGCGGTCGTACGCAACCCCCGGAGCCTGACCGGTCAAGGAGAGCGGACGCATGTCGTCACGGCAGACCTGGCCGCGCCGGACCCGGACGTACTCGCGTCAGCCGTCGTCGGGAGGGACGCGGTCCTCTCCGGACTCGGACCGCGCAGGCCCAGGGCCGAGGCGGGAGTCACCTCGCGGGGCACGGAGGCCATCGTCGCCGCGATGCGGGCGACCGGCGTGAAGCGCCTCGTGGTGGTCAGTGCCGCGCCGATCAGCACCGTGCCCTCCCCCGGCCGGCCGACGCCGCCGAAGCACGATCCGGGCGACGGGTTCTTCATGCGCCACCTGGGCAGCCATGTCGCACGAGCCATGTTCAGCGCGCACTACGCCGACCTCGCGCTGATGGAGGACATCCTCCGCGGCAGCAACCTGGACTGGACCGTCTCGCGACCGCCGCGGCTGACCGACAAGCCCCTCACCGGCGTCTACCGGACCGCCTTCGGGCAGAACCTCCGGGGCGGTACGACGGTCTCGCGCGCCGACGTGGCCCACCACATGCTGCGGGTGCTCGACCAGCCGGAGACGATCAAGCAAACCATCGGGATCGCCAACTGACGCAGGAATCCGCCTCGAAGGACGAGGGTGGCTCGCGAGGAGCAGTCATGATCCGGATGCGGGGCCGCCGTCGAGTCCGGCGAGGTCGGCCATGACGAGGATCTGGTGCTCGAAGTACTCCCGTCGCGCATCGATCAAGTCGTCGAGTCGGCCGAAGACCTCGAAGGTGACGAGGCCGAACAACTGCGTCCAGAGGGTGAAGCCGATGGCGATGACCGACTCGGGCGCCGGCTCGGCCCGCTCGGGCTTCGGTCCCGGCGCCTGGTCCACCAGCCGGCGCAGGTCCGCGGCGGTGGCCTCGGGCAGCGGTCGGGGCGGGACGGCCGGCCGCAGCCCGCGTCCGGCCGCGTCGAACATGATGCCGATCAGGGTCACCACGACTTCCGAGGCGGGGCCCACCATCTCGGGCGGCGCCGCGTAGCCCGGGACCGGGCTGCCGTAGATGAGGGCGTATTCGGCGGGATGGTCCAGCGCCCATGAGCGCACCCCGTGGCTGAGCGCCAGGAGCCGTGCGCGCAGGTCGTCCCGGGACACCTCGGCCTCGGCTGCCTTCGCGTTCGCCGCCAGCGCCGCGTAGGCGTCCGTGATCAGCGCGGTCAACAGGGCGTCGCGGCTCGGGAAGTAGCGGTACAGCGCCGACGGAACCAGCCCGGCGTCTCGCGCGACCGCGCGCAGGGACAGGTTCGCCCCCTCCGAGGCCAGGTGTCGCTTCGCGATGGCGCGGATCTCCTCCGCCGTTTCGGCGCGGAGCCGCGCGCGCAGTGAGGGAATCGACATGACGGCATTCTCGCACAAGTGCGAGAACACCCAACCGGAGCGAGAACACCGTTCTTGACAATGCGATCGGCGGCGGCACAATGGATCGCAAGAACACTGTTCTCTGAACGAAACGCCATACACTTTCCGAGGTGCCCCACATGTCTTTGCACGTCATCGTCGGTGCCGGACCGGTCGGGTCGGCCACCGCACGCCTGCTCGCCGACCAGGGCGAGCAGGTGCGCGTGGTGTCCCGGCGCGGCACCGGGCCCGACCGCCGCGGTATCGAGCGGGTGGCCGCGGACGCCACCGACGCGTCGGCGCTCACCCGTCTCTGCACGGGGGCGGCGGCGCTGTACAACTGCGCGAGCCCGCCGTATCACCGGTGGCCCACCGACTGGCCGCCGCTCGCCGCGGCCTTCCTCCACGCGAGTCGGCACAGTGGTGCCGTCCTCGTCGGCACCAGCAACCTGTACGGCTACGGCCCGGTCGACGGCGCGATGACCGAAGGGCTTCCGCTGCGGGCGACCGGCACGAAGGGCCGCGTCCGGGCGACGATGTGGACCGACGCGCTGGCCGCGCACAGGGCCGGCGACCTGCGTACCGCGGAGGTGCGCTCGTCGGACTACCTCGGTGCCGGAACCCAGTCGCTGCTCACGATGGCCGTCCTGCCCAAGGCGCTGACGGGAGCGCGCGTCAGCGTGCCCGCGGCCTTGGACGCACCGCACAGCTGGACGTACGTCGGTGACGTCGCCCGTACGCTGATCGCCGTCGCGGCCGACGAGAACGCCTGGGGCCGGGCCTGGCACGTACCGAGCCCCGCGCCGGTCTCACTCCGCGAACTCACCACCCGCGCATGCGAGTTGGCGGGCGCGCCCGCGCCCCGTCTGTCCACGATGCCGGCGGCCGTACTCTGGCTCGGCGGACTGGGCGATCCGCTGGTGCGTGAGCTGCGTGAGACGCAGTACCAGGTCCGTCGGCCGTTCGTGCTGGACTCCTCCGCCGCGACCACGGCCTTCGGCATACGGCCCGTCCCCCTTGACGTGGCGCTGCGCGAGACCGTCGCGGGACTGCGGGACGGCTCGGTCGCGGCCAGGTGATCCGGCAGAAGCGGCGGGGTGATCGGGCAGACCTTGCCCCATCTATCGAAATTCGATAGATTCCCATCGTAACTCGATGGAAGGGCAAGTCGTGGGAAAACTGACAGTGCGCGCACTGCGTGTGGTGCTCGTGGTGGTGCTCGCCGGCACCGTGTTCGTACAGGCGGGGTTGGTGTGGGCTTTGGTCAGCGGAAACGACCCGGAGGACGGGTCGCTTCCGCTGACCCCGCTGCGCATCATCACGATCCTCGGCATGATGTCGGCCCAGGTCGCCGTGGTCTGCATATGGCGGCTGGTGACGATGGTGCGACGCGGAACCGTGTTCTCCCACGCCGCCTTCCGGTACGTGGACATCGTGATCGGCGCGATCGTGGCGGCCGCGCTCGTGTGGTTCGCGGTCACGATCATCAACGCTCCGGGCCAGCGGGAGGACCCGGGCGTCACCATCATCATGGGTGGGGTCGGTGTCGCCATCCTCGGGGTCGCGCTCCTCGTGCTCGTGCTGCGCATGCTGCTCGCCCAGGCCGTCGCGCGCGACGTCGAAGCGGCGCAGATGCAGGCCGAGTTGGACGAGGTCATCTGATGCCGATCGCCGTCGACATAGACGTGATGCTGGCCAAGCGGAAGATGTCCGTGGGCGAGCTCGCGGACCGCGTGGGCATCACACCCGCCAACCTGGCGGTCCTCAAGAACGGCCGCGCCAAGGCGGTACGCTTCGCCACGCTCGCCGCGCTCTGCGACGTGCTCGAGTGCCAGCCGGGCGACCTGTTGCGCTGGGAGGCCGAGGACGCCGTGAGTGAATGACGTGCCGGGGGGCGGGCGTGATGACGCCTGCCCCACCGGCCCGTGCACAACCCGTGGACCGCACCGACGTGCGGTCCACGGACCGACTTCGGGCAGCAAGACCCGACACTGCGCCCCGCCTCAGAAATTCTGTGTTGGTGCCGACCCTCCTGGTGTGAGACTTCGGGCCATGACTTCACCAGAGCTCGGCAGTCTGGACTACCTCCGGGAGATCGAGCGTCTTGCCCATCGGGTCAGGACGGAAGCCTCGATCGAGGAGTGGCTGTCGTACGACGAGGACCCGGAAGATGCGACTCCGCTGCAGCGCAGTGTGAACGCCCTGGCGCGGGCGTTGCGCCACTACCACTTCGAGGGCGACGGCTGTGTGGAGGAGGACCGGCCTCTTGTGCGGCTCGTCGGAGCCTCCGTGCTGAGGCCCGGGTCCATGCCGGTCGGTGTGGAGGAAGGGTACGAGGAGGTGTGCGCGCGGATCGGCGTGGAGCCCAGGCCCGAGGGCTGGGCGCTGTGGAACACCTGGGGCGACGGGAAGTTGAAGGTGACCATGGTGGTGACCGCCGTCGAGACGACCGAGGGGCTGTTCCGGAACTGGGCGCTCGGGAGGGCCCTCGATCCCGTGTCCCCTCTGCCGTCGCAGATCGCTCTCGTCCGCCACGGCTGGATAGGACCGATGACGTTCTCGCCCCGCAGCGTGAGCAAGACCGGCCTCGACGGGCATCCGCTGCCCTAGCTTCCGCGATCAGCACCGCGTTCAACACGCGTGAAGAAGCCGCTGGTTCCGATGCCGGGGACGCGGTCACGAAACTCCGGCGCCTGCCCACTCATGAGCGAGGAGCCCCAGGACCACCTGGTCGACATACGCTCCATAGGCCCAGACCGCGGACCGCAAGTTGCCCTCGACCGTGAACCCCGCCCGCACGGAGAGCCCCAGGTGCGCCGACCTGTTGTGCGTGTCGATCCCCCACAGGCCGGCGGCACCGGCCAGTTCCTGCGAGTCGAGTTCCACCACCGAGAAGGAAACCGCCTCGTCCGACGGCTCGGCCATCGCGTAGGGCGAGTGGGCTGATCCCGGTGGTATCGGCCTCCATGGCCGAGGGTCCCGGCGTGAGTGGGTTTTCACGTTGTTGTAGAGCGCGGCGTGGAGTAAGCGCAACAAGTCGATCAACAGGGGCCGGGCGCGGGTAGGGGCTTCATGTCATGGTCGGGTGGTGGCTGTTGGTGTCGTGGCTGATGTGTCGAGCAGGGTGGTCAGCAGCCGGAGTCGTTCGTCGTCCGGGCTTCCCGCTTCGGCGGTGTAGGTGATGAGCACCGGGCCCGGAGCACCGGGCACCGGGTAGGCGTCCCAGTCCAGGTTCAGCTCGCCGACCATCGGGTGGTTGAGACGCATCCGGCCGCGGGTGGCCTCCTCGACGTCATGGCGTGCCCACAGCGCCGCGAACTCGTCGCTTCGGACGGCGAGTTCACCGACGAGTTCCACGCCGCGCGGGTGCCCCGGATCGGCGGCGATCTGGGTGCGCAGCATCCCGGTCAACTGGGCGACGGTGGCCGCCCGGTCCGGGCACGCCTGGTCGGCTTCGGGGTGCAACAACAGCATGAGCAGGTTCCGTTCGGGCTGCGGAAGCCTGGTGAACTCGTCAAGTAGGGCGCCCGCCAACGGGTTCCACGCCAGGACGTCCAGGAAACGGCCGACGACCATCGTGGGTGTGGTCATGGTGTGCAGCAGCCGCAGCGTGGTGGGCGGCACCTCCTCCGGCGCACGGTGGCGTGGGCCGCGGGCGGGTGTGCGCGCGGCGGCGGCGAGGCTGTGCAGGTGCCGGGATTCCTCGGCGGAGAAGTTGAGGGCACGTGCGAGGGCGTCCAGGACCTGTGCGGAGGGGCGGACGTCGCGCCCCTGTTCCATGCGCTGGTAGTAGTCCGCGCTGACCCCGGCCAGCAGGGCCAGTTCCTCCCGCCGCAGTCCGGCGACGCGCCGCCGCGGGCCGGGTTCCAGGCCGACGTCCTGTGGCAGCAGCCGAGTTCGGCGGGTGCGCAGGAACTCGGCGAGTTCACGTCGGGGGTCGTCACTCAGGGCGTGGGGGTCGTCGGTCACCGCGTCAGTATGCCCCGGGTGCCGCTGATGAGGGTGGGTCTGCCGGACCCAGGAAAAGGGGAACGACCGAGCCACCTCGCGCGGGGTCCACCATCGGATCCACCACAGCCGGTCACGGAAGGACAGCGACATGAAGGCCGTTCAGATCACGAGCTACGGTGCGGCGGACGTCCTGCGGCTCAACGAAGTCACCAGGCCCGCTCCCGGCACGGGCGAGGTACTGGTGTCGGTCGAGGCGTCCAGCGTGAACGGACACGACGTGATCGTCCGCGCCGGAGGGCTGAAGATGGTCTCGGGACGTCGGTTCCCGATCGGTGTGGGGCTGGACTTCGCGGGCGTGGTCGCCGCGACCGGCGCCGATGTCACGGGGTACCGGGTCGGGGACCGGGTGTGGGGCACGGTGCACCCCCGGCAGCGGCACACCACCGGCGGGGCGGCCGAGTACGTCGTGGTGCCCGCGGACCGCACCGCGCCCGCGCCGGCGGACCTCTCACCGGTCGAAGCGGCCTCCCTCGTCGTCACGGGCGCCACGGCGCTCGTCGCCCTGCGCGACAGCGTGCGCCTCACCGCCGGGGAACGGGTTCTGGTCCGGGGCGCGGCCGGTGGTGTCGGCACGGCCGCCGTGCAACTGGCCCACGCGACGGGCGCTCACGTCACGGCCCTGGCCCGCGACCGCCACGCCGCGTTCCTCACCGGCCTCGGTGCCGACGAGGTCCTGGACTACGGCTCCACCGCCTCGGACCGGATCGGCCCCTTCGACGTCATCCTCGACACCGTCGGCACGGAACTGAACTGCTACCGGAGCCGGTTGGCCAAGGGCGGCCGCATGGTCACCGTCGGACTGTCCGCGTCGGCCCTGGCCGCGATCGCCGCGTCGGGCGTGTACGGGTCGCGCCGCATCCGTACGTTCAGCGCCAACCCCGACACCGCCGTGCTCCGCGAACTGGCCGGTCACGTCACGTCGGGTGAGCTGCGCCCGGTGGTCGACGGCGTGTATCCGCTCGCGGAGACGGCCGCGGCGCACGAGGCGTTCGAACGCGGGGGCGTGGTGGGCAAGCACGTGATCCAGGTGGCCGTATGACCTTGTGCGGCCGTATGACCCCGTTGTTGTCGCGGAGATCGACGGACGGCTCAGACGGGCGCCTCCGCGGCCAGCGCCCGTAGCGTCCGCAGGAGGGTGCGGACGCCGAAACCGGTCGCGCCGTGCGGGATCACTCCGTACGCCGGTTCGTCGTTCCAGGCCGGTGCGGCGATGTCCAGGTGGGCCCAGCGTGTGCCCGGGGTCAGGAACTCGGAGAGGTAGAGGGCGGCCTGGACCGTGTCGCCGTGCCGGTGCGAGCAGTTGACGCGGTCGGCGACGGCCGAGCGCAGATGGCGGCGCTCGTGTGCGAGCAGCGGCAACCGCCACAGTGACTCCCCCGCCTCCTCGGCCGCCCGGCCCACGAGGTCCGCGAGGGCGTCGTCCGGGGAGAAGAGCGCGCCGGTGCGGGTGCCGAGGGCGTGTGTGGCCGCGGAGGTCAGGGTGGCCACGTCGAGGACGAGGTCCGCCTGTCCCGGCCTGCTCGCCCGCAGCAGTACGTCGGCCAGGAGGACCCGCCCCTCGTTGTCCGTGTGGGTGATCTCGGTGGTCGTTCCGTCGAGGTGCCGGACCACGTCACCCACGCGGACCGCGCCGCCGTCGGGCATGTTCTCCGCCAGGGGCAGATGGGCGTGCACACGGATCGGGAGCCGTAACCGGGGCAGCGCGGCCAGGGCTCCGAGGACGGCGGCGGCTCCGGCCATGTCGGCCTTCATCGTGTGGAGTTCGTGCGAGGGCTTCAGCGACAGCCCGCCGGAGTCGAAGGTGACGCCCTTGCCGACCAGGGCCACCGTCAGTGACGCCGGTCCGTCGGGTTCGTAGGTCAGTTCCACGTACCGGGCGGGTTCCGTGGAGCCGCGGCTCACGGCCGCCAGGCCCGCCAGCCGGAGCCGTGCCAGGGCCGGACCCTCGTACACCGCGCAGGACAGACCGGCCTCCGCCGCCACGGTCTCGATCCGGTCGGCGAAGGCCGCCGGGGTCAGCTCGCCGGCCGGGGAGTTGACGAGGTCCCGGGCCAGGCAGACGCCTTCGGCCGTGGCGAGCGCCTCCGCGAGGGCGTCGGACGCGCCGCCCGTCACACGCACCTCGACGGGCGGCGGCAGCGCACGGGCCGATCGGAAGGCGTCGTACCGGTACAGCGCGAGACGGGCCCCTTCCGCCACGGCGCGCACCCGGTCGGCGACCGGCAGGTCCGTGCTCTCCGTCCTGGCGAGATCGAGGCGCACGGTCCGCGCGGGGCCGACGGCCCGTACCGCGGCGGCGGCCGCCTCCCGGAAGACCGCGGCCGAGGCCGACTCTGCCGGGCCCAGTCCCACGTTCAGGACGACGCCCCGGCCGTCCGCGGCCGGCTCGGCCACCACCTGGCCCGGTCGCGCCAGGAAGCCCCGCCGCCGCGCGAACGGGCCGGCGTCGGCGGCGCGATGACGGGGGCGGGCGACCACGTCGGCCGGTTCCCGCGGCTCGCCGGCGCGGACGACGGTCACACGGCGGCCCCGCTCAGACCCGCTCGTAGCGGGCAGCGGCGTCCCGGCGCAACAGTCCCTCGTCGACGAGCGCGCGCCGCAGGCTGACCCAGTCGTCGAACCAGCCGCCGCAGATGGCGTTCACCTTGGGCTCCTCGTACATGACGCCCTTCTCGAAGGAGTCCGCCACGACCGTCAGGACGCGGTTGCGGACGTCGGCCTTGCCGGGGATGGAGGTGAGCCGGCCCTTGCGGAAGTAGGCGCCGGCGCCGTCCCCGCCGCCCCGGCCGGTCAGCCGTACCTCTTCGCGCACCGCGAGGCGGAAGGTGTCGTCGAGCAGTGTGTACGTACCGTGCGCCTGGTCGTGGCGGGCGATCCGGCCCTCCACCAGTTTCTGCAGTGCCATCGCCGCGGACGCCGGGCGAAGGCCGGCGCGCTCCGCGACCTCCTCGACGCTCGTGGCGCCGAGCACGAGGGCCGCGTACGCCGACCGACGGTCGTTCTGCGCGAGCAGGCCGACCAGGTCACGGCAGGACGGCGGGCGTTCCTCGGCGGACGCCGGACCGGTGGTGTCGGACGGGTCGCCGGCGCCCGGCTGCGGCGTGGACGGTGTCGTGGCCGGATCGGGGGTGTTCGTGGGGGTCAACTCGTGGCTCTCGGTTTCTCGTTCGGGACGGCACGTCGGCCCGGTCGGTTCCGGTGGACGGCCCGTCGGGGGTTCGGTGGGTGTCGCGGGACGGCCCGGGGTCTTCCCCGGCTCCCGGGTTCCTCCCTGACTATCGTGCGGAGGCGGTTCCGGGAAACGGCGTTTCGTCATCGTGTGAGCGGTTCCGGCCAGATTCCGTCCGGGCGGTGCCGGCCTGCGGGGCAGGTTCGGCGTCGTCGGCACGGCGTGGTGGTCCCAGGGGCACGGGGACGGCGTTGCGGGCCCGCCGCGGGGTGCCCTTGGCGGGCGGGGTGCGGTAGGCGGAGGGGACCCGCCGGGTCGCCAGCGCGATCACCTTCGTTCCCTCGCTGTGGATCCACCGTCGGCGCTCCCACTCGGCCAAGGTGTGGGCCGCCCAGGCCCAGTCCTCGCCGGGCCCGCCCGCGCCGCTCAGGTCGCGGTGGCGGGCTCCGCCGATGAGGGCGCGGTAGAGGCGGGCCTCGGCCCCGGCCAGCACGGTCCGGCCGGCGGGCAGTCCGGGCCGCCGGTCGGTCAGGGCGATGGAGTCGAAGCCGAGCCGGTAGGTGAACGTGGTCCGCGGGTCGCGGGCCCGCCACAGGCTCACCCGGGCCGCCAGCGTCCGTCGCAGCTCGGCGTTGTCCGGATCGTCCGCGAACTCTCCCTCGAAGTGGTAGGCGATGTTCCAGAGGTCGTCGGGCGCGAGGTACGGATAGACGTGCCGGTATCCCGGGAGCGGCCGGGAGAGCCGCAGCCCGAATTCCTCCGGCCGCTCCACGTAGGGGCTGAACCGGTCGAAGTGCACCACCAGGATGTCGTTGTCCGGGGGCTGGAGATGGGTGAGCGACGGCAATAGCGCGATCTGTTCCCGGAGTGATTCCGGTGTCTCGTTCGGGTATCCGGTGAGGATGTTCCACACCGGCAGCACCCCGCATTCGGCGCAGCCGAGGAGGAAGCGGATGTTCTGATAGGCGGTCGCGCCCTTCTTCAGATGCCGCAACCCCTCGGTGCTCAGACTCTCGATCCCCGGCTGCACCGACCGGATACCCGCACGACGCATCGCCCGGATGTCCGCCCACTCCATGTTCGCCTTGACCTCGAAGAACAACGAATGATCCGTGTCCAACTTCTCGATCAACGGCAACGCCGAATCCAGATACCTCAGATCCAAAATATTGTCCACCGCGAAAAAGTCCAACACCCCGTAACGATCCATCAGATGACGCAACTCATCCGCCACCGAATCAGGATGCTTACTCCGATAACTCATCGTCGCACCATTCAGACCACAGAACGTGCAATGCGTCTTCGCACCCCACCAACACCCCCGCGAAAACTCCACCGGAAGCGTGACCTCACCCACCAGATCCGACAGACCCGCACCCTCCAACTGCTCGAAAAAACCGTCATAATTCGGCACCGGAACCGACAACGACCGACCCACCACCGGCCCACCCACCGGTTCTGGAGCCACCCCCCACCGCGTCAACAACCGCCCCCCACTCGGCACCCGCCGACCCGCCGCCACATGCCGCAACAACCCCACGAACGCATCCTCACCCGGACCGTCCACCACCGCGTCCACCACCGGATGACGAGCCAACAACGTCCGACCCATCACCCCCTCACAATTACTGCCCCCCATCACGATCACCCCACCGAAACCCCGCTCCCGCAACCGCTCCGCCACCGCCAACGTCGGCCCGTTCTGACTGAACATGGACGTGAAGCCGATCACCGAGGGGGCGTCCGCGAGCAGCAGGTCCGCGGTCCGCTCCACATGCGTCTCCGCCACGTCCCGCAGGGAATCGATCAGTTCAATGGTGTTCTCGTCCACCCGGTGCTCACGCAGGACCGTGAAATAGGCGTCCCGCTGCGCGGCGTCGGCATGTCGGCGGGCGAAAACCCAGTCGCCGGCGGCCAGATGATAGAGCTTCTCCGAGACGGTCTCGTAGGCGTCCGCCCAGGTCTCGTCGGACAGGCCCAGCGTGGATCGGGCGAGGCCGTAGAAGTCGAGGTACGCGTAATGCGCCTCCACTTCCCATCCCTCGGCCTCGGCGACGGACCGGAGAATCCCCACTTGGATCGAGGGACGGACCGCGCTGTTCCACGGCATGGAAACCAGCGCGGCCTTTCGGGCAGCAGACACGTAATCTCCCCTCGGGCGCCCGGCGCGGCGTCACCAAAAAGCTTCACGGGACCCGCCTTCACATGTCAACGAAAGACAAAGCACTGGTAAAGCTTTGGCGCAAAGCATGCACCGGAGCAGAGATCCAGGTTGTGAAGGACTTGTGAAGAAGTTCGACCTGTGCGGACTCGTGACGTGTCGGTCGGTCCGTCGATCCATGCAGGTCAAGCGCACCGCCGTGCGCCCGGTAGGGCAATGTGCATGAAGCGTGACGGAGGTTATCCGGGGTTGCGGCGACCAGTAGGGCCTCATAGGGTCCACCGGCTGGCGCACCTTGGTAATCTCTTTACCTTCGCTTCTGACGAGGTTTTTTCCGTCACTCGCCATCGGCCCCCACTTGAAATGAGGAGAGTGCGTGCCCGAGCCGGTTCCCCTGCGGATCACCCTGACCGGTGCCGCCGAGACACTGCTCGCCCCGCTCTACGCGCGGGCGCTGGACGCCCGGTCACCCCACCCCCTGCTCGGCGACCGCTCGGCGGCCGAGCTGGTGGCGCGCACCGACTACGACTTCGGCCGCCTGGGAATCAACGAGACCAACGCCGTGGGCGTCGCGCTGCGCACCCTCTGGTTCGACCGGCAGGTGCGCCGGTTCCTCGCGGCGCACGAGGCGGCCACCGTGGTGCACCTCGGCTGCGGGCTCGACGACCGGTTCAGCCGCCTCGCTCCCGGTCCCGGCGTCCACTGGTACGACCTCGACCAGCCGGAGGTCATCGAGCTCCACCGGCGCGTCCACCCCGCGCACCCGCGCCGGCACACCGTCGCCGCCTCCGTCACCGACCCGGACTGGCCCGACCGGATCCCGGTGGACCGCCCGGTCCTGGTCGTCGCGGAAGGGCTGTCGATGTACCTCGGGGCCGAGGACGGACCGAGGGTGCTGCGCATGGCCGTCGCCCGCTTCCCCCACGGCAGCCTCGTCCTCGACACCTACTCACGGTTCGCCGTCGGCTCCACCCGCCGCTTCGCCCTGTTCCGGCGCACGGGCGCCCAACTCGCCTGGGGCGTCGACGACCCACACGAACTCGCCGCGCAGGTACCGGGGTTGAGACTCGTCGAATCGGTCAGCGCGTACGCGACCGGCCGGGGTGTCGACCTGCGCGGGCTGCCCCGGAAGCTGCGTGCCCGCATGCTGATCGACACCCAGGTCATGGCGCGGCTCCCGCTGCTGGGGGGCGTCGGCCATCTGTCGCGCCACACCTTCGACGCGGGGAGCGCGCGGCGCTGAGGGAGGAGCGGCCCCAACTCCTCGACGCCCGGGAACGGTTCTGAGACAGAAAGCGCGCACGATCGACGGCCCCCGATCACCCCCGCCCCGCAGGGCACCGGAGCACACACCTGTTCCGGTGATCCCTTTTCCGCCGACCGAGTTCCAGACGATTACAGATGGTTCGCCATAATTCCCCCATGTTAATCACTTATCTCCTGTCGCACGGCTTGTCCCTGCTGGGCAACACCGTGGCGAGCATCGCCCTCCCGTGGCTGGTCCTCCAACGCACCGGTGACGCCGCGGCGGTCGGTTTAGTGGCCGCCGCCGGCGCGGTTCCGCTGCTGCTCTCCGCCGTCCTCGGCGGTGTCCTCATCGACCGGTTCGGCCGTCGGCGGATGTCCGTCGGCGCCGATCTCGCCTCCGCGCTCTGCGTCGCGGCGCTCCCCGTCGTCGACGGTCTGAGCGGGCTGACCCTGACCTGGTTCGTCGTCCTCGGTGTGGCCGGTGCCCTCATCGACGTTCCCGGCATGACCGCCCGGGAGGCCCTGGCCCCCGACGTGGCGGAGGCCGCGGGGGTGGACATGTCCCGACTGGCCGGTCTGCGCGAGAGCGTGGGCGGCGGTGTGGTGATCCTCGCCCCGGCCGCCGCCGGCGGTCTCATCGTCCTGGTCGATCCGAGTACGGTGCTGTGGCTCACCGCCGCCTGCTCCGCCCTCGCCGGCCTGGTCACCCTCACCCTGCCGGGGCGGCTCGGGCGACGCCCGGCACCGAGCGGCGAGAAGCCCGCCGGTCTGTGGGCCGATGTGCGCAACGGTGTCGGCGTGCTGCGGGGCGATCGCACCCTCGCCACGGTGATCGTGGTGGCCGCGGCGAGCGTCGCGGTCCTCGCGCCTCTCCAGAACCTCGTGCTCCCCGTGTATCTGGTCGGCGAGAACTCGCCGGGCGGTTTCGGTCTGGTGGTGTCCTGCCTCGCGGTGGGCGGCATCGTGGGTGCCGGCGTGTATTCGGCGATCGGAGGGAAGCTCCCGCGCCGTACGGTCTTCGTCGTGTCCCAGCTGGTGTCCATGGTCGGCGTGGCCGGACTCGCGCTCCTGCCGCCCGTACCGGTGCTGGTGGCCGCCGCGGTCGTCGCCGGTGTCGGCGCGGGCCCGCTGCCCGCGCTCTTCCTGGTCCTGGTCACCGAACGCACCCCGGAGAGCGCCCTCGGCCGGGTCCTCGGTCTGCAGAACGCGGTGTCCATGACGGCGGTTCCGCTGAGCACCCTGCTCGCGGGTCTGCTGGTGGAATGGGCCGGGCTCCGCGAGACGGGCATGGTGCTCGCCGTCGCGTGGTGCGGTGTGTCCCTGCTGCTCCTCGCCGTCCCGGCCCTGCGTCAGCTGAACGCGCCCGCCGCGCCCGATGCCCTCGCCGGTTCCGCCCCGGCACCCGACGTCCCGAACCCGGCGCCGGCCCCGGACCCGGCCGTCCGCCGCACCGACTGACCGAGGCAACACCGAAGCGGGCCCCGGCTGTTCACCCCCCACCAGCCGGGGCTTTCGCCTGCGCCCGGCCCGCAGCCCATGCACGGAGAGCCCGTGCGCCGGTTGCCGGCGGCGCAGATCGAGGAGTCGGACAGCCGGTTCGAGGAGTTCCTCGCCCTGTCGGAGGGGCGGTTCCGCCCCTGCCGGGTGGACGTGACCGTCAAGGGCTACACGGCGACCCGGTTCCACGAGTGGACGGCCGCGGGCTTCAGCGGCCTGCGCGGGTCCGACGCCGACCAGCTCGCCACCGCGGCGAAGATGCTCTTCCCGTCCCACCCGGAGCACTACGCCTTCCCGGGCTCGTACTCCGGCGTCGTGGAGACGATCGGCGGCCTGCCCACCCGCATGCGCCTGGTCGTCACCGAGGACCTGCCGTCCTTCGTGACCACCGCTCTGGACGAGGCGTACCCGATGAAGACGCCCTTCAGGGCCGAACCCGAGGACGGCTGCCAGATCATCCTCGGCGTGTGGTGGCCGACCGCCGCCCCTGACACCTACTTCGACGAGCACGCCGAGCACTTCACCGTCGAGTACCGCCGCCTCCTGCGGATCGGCGCCGCCGACGCCTGAGGGGCGCCCCGAAGCGTCCGCCAGATGGGGACGACGACCGGGCGTCGTGCCGCGGGCACCTTCCCGGTCGTCCTGGTGCAGAACCCGTACGGCTGCGACACCACGCAGAGCAATCCCGCACATCGGCTTCGAGATCGTCGACGTCCGCGACCTGGCGGACGTGCACGTACGCGCCATGACGGCGCCCACTGCGGGCGGTGAACACTTCATCGCCACCGGGGAGTTCCTGTGGGCGTCGGAGATCGTGGACCAACTACGGTCCGGTGCAGGCCCGTTGGCGAGCCGGGTCCCCACCCGCAGGCTGCCCGACACCGCGGTGCGCGTGATGGCCCGCTTCACCCCCGGTCTGCGTGCCGTCGCCCCGTATCACGCACGGTGAATGTCACACGGCCCGCGGAATTCCGTGCCGAATCGGCCCACCGGCGGTCGACCACGTACGTGCACGGGGCTCCCCCTGTCGAATCGCCCGGGGGAAAAGGCAATTCCGGCCTGTGGCGCCGGAACTGCGGGTGGTTCGGGATCGGCTCATCGCTCCCGTCGGTAGGTGACCGCGCCGGTGCCGTTGATCTCCGTCCCGCCCTGCTGCAGCGGGGTGGCGATGGTGGCCAGCCACGGGAAGGGGTAGTTGAGGTCCGGTGTGCTCACCTCGTCGAGTTCCCGGAGGGCTTCGTCCGGCACCGTCACGTCGAGCGAGCCGAGGTTCATGGCGAGTTGCTCGGGCGAGCGGGCACCGACGATGGTCGACGTCATCACCTGCTGCTGCCGCACCCAGGCGAGGGCCACCGCCGCGACGTCGCATCCGAGGTCGGCGGAGACCCGGCGCAGCACGTCGATGATCGCGAACGTCCGCTCGCCGAGCTGGGCCTGGGCGAGCGCGCCACGACCGGAGCCTTCCGGGGTGCGCTGGTCGCGGGAGTACTTGCCGGAGAGCACGCCGCTGGCCAGCGGGCTGTAGGCCAGCACGCCGAGGCCGAACTCGCGGGCGGCGCCGAACAGTTCGCCCTCGACGGTGCGGCGGACCAGGGAGTACTCGACCTGGAGCGCGACGACCGGCGCCCAGGAGCGGAACTCCGCGACCGAGGCCATGCGGGCCACGGCCCAGGCGGGCGTGTTCGACAGGCCGACGTAGCGGACCTTCCCGGCGCGCACCAGGTCGTCGAGGGCCGCCAGCGTCTCCTCCAGGGGCGTGTGCTGGTCCCAGCAGTGCTGCCAGTAGAGGTCGATGTAGTCGGTGCCCAGGCGCCGCAGCGACGCGTCCGCCTGCTGGATCACCGCTTTCCGGCCGGCGCCTCCACCGTTCGGGTCGCCCGGGAACATGCCGCGGGCGAACTTGGTGGAGAGCACCAGGCGGTCCCGCAGGCCGGGGTTCTTGGCCAGGTACCGGCCGATGATCTCTTCCGAGGCGCCCTCGGAGTAGCCGTTCGCGGTGTCGATGAGGTTGCCGCCGGCGTTGATGTACGCCGCCATGAGGTCGTCGGACGTCTGTTCGTCCGATCCCCAGCTCGGGTCGCCGAAGGCCATGGTGCCGAGTGCGACGGGGCTGACGCGGAGTCCTGATCTGCCGAGCGTGCGGTAGGAGTCGAGTCGCATGTGCTGTGTTCTCCGTGTTCCAACGGTTCTTGCGGATGGTGATGCCGGGCCTCGGCCGGGCATCAGAGGGTGGTGCGCAGGGCGTCCAGCCAGGGGAGCCAGCGCGGGTCGGCGCCCTCGTAGACGTTCCACGATCCGTTCGTGCAGGTGTAGCCGACGGCGATCCCGCTGTCCGGGTCGGCGAAGGACAGCCGGCCGCCCAGTCCGGTGTGGCCGAAGCTGGACGACCCGAGCATCGGGTTTCCGGGTCGGGGCGCCTCGTACCCGAGGGCGAAGCGAAGGGGATGGGGGGTGGGGATCCTGGCGAACTCGCCCGCGGCGGGCAGGTCGTCGGTCTGCGGCACGGCGGCCACCGCGGCCTGATCGGGGGTGAGGAGACGAACGCCGTCCACCTCGCCCATCAGCGCGGCGTACATGCGGGCGAGCGACCGGGCGTTGCCTATGCCGTTGGCGGCCGGAATCTCGGCGGCGTGCCCCTCCCGGCTGTTGAACAGCGACCCGGCCGCCTCGCCGGCCTGACGGTCCTCCATCACCGTACGCAGCACCGGCTCGGTGACGTCGATCCCGAACGACGCGAGCTGGGCCAGCGTCTCGTCGACGCTGGGCAGCGGGTTCGTGCTGAAGATCGGCTCGACCCGCGACTCCTCGTCGGCGGGCAGCCCCAGCCACAGGGAGAGCCCGAGGGGCTCGGCGACCGAGGAGCGGAAGAACTGGCCGGGCGTCTGCCCGGTGATGCGGCGGATGACCTCTCCGACCAGGTGGCCGAAGGTCAGGGAGTGGTACCGGTAGGCCGTGCCCGGCTTCCACAGCGGATCGGCGGCGGCGAGGACCTCGGTGCAGGCGTCCCAGTCGAGGATCTTCTCGGCGTCGATGCCGGTCGACCTGGCGAAGCCGGGCAGGCCGGCGGAGTGCGTCAGAAGGTGGCGGACCGTGACGTCGGCGGCGGAGAACTCCGGCCAGTACGTGGTGACCGTCGCGTCGATGTCGAGCCGGCCCTGCTGGGCCAGCATGTGCACGCAGGTCGCCATCATGCCTTTGGTGCACGACATCAGAATGACGGCGGAATCACCGGACCATGAGCCGCTCCACAGATCCACCACCATCCGCCCGTCGCGGTAGACGGCCAACTGCGCGTCACCCGCGTCTCCTTCCTGACCGACGGCGAACGCCTCACGTACGGCCTCGTAACCGGGCTGCACCGTGCCGAAAACAGACATCATTCTCCTCGCGGTAATTCAAGTCGGCCGAAACGACGATGCGGAATGTGCCGAACACGGCACTCTTTCCGTCCGGTTGCTCTGTCCGTCATTCCTGGTCCGGGATGAGCGTGGTCACGCAGAACGGATGACCGGCGGGGTCCAGGAGCACCCGCCAGCTGCCAGGATTGGGCTGGTGGACCGCCTTGGTCGCGCCGGCGGCCAGGGCCAGGCGCTCGGCCTTGTCGAGGTCGCTCACGGCCACGTCCAGATGGAACTGCTTGGCCTCACCGTCGGGCCACTGCGGCGGCCGGTAGTCGGGGACGCGCACGGTGACCAGCAACAGCTTGTCGAGTGCGACTCCGCAGAAGGCGTCGGACTCGATGCTGACGGTGCCGCCGAGCACCGTTGCCCAGAACTCCGCCAGCGCGCGGGGATCGGCGCAGTCCAGGGCCACGGACCCCAGTCGTCCCACGGGCTCGGTCATGTGGACTCCCTTTCATGTTGTGTGCGTTCGTCGCGTCCGCGGCAGGAGTTGCCGGGGCGCGGGGGACGGATGCCGGGGCCGGACCACGTCTGCGGGTGAGTCCCGTCAGGGGGTCTCCGGCCCGGGCGGGAGGTCAGGCCGCTCGGCCGACGTTGAGGGCGAGGAGGCTCTCGGCCGTCTCGGCGATGGTGTCCTCGATGGGACGCGGCCGCCAGCCGAGGACGCGCTGGGCCTTCTCGGAGGTGGCGTCGAGGTTCTTGCCCATGAGAGCGCGCAGCGCGCGGAGCTGGGGGTTGACCAGAGAGATGCCGCGGGCCGCCCAGACGGGCATCTCCCTCGTGGGCGCGTTGTGCGCACGCTCGCCGAGGCGTTCGTGGAGGATGGCGGCGACGTCGCGCACCCACAGGCTGGGGCCCGACGTGGCGATGAACCGCTCGCCGGCGGCGGCCGGGTGGGTCATGGCGCGCAGGTGCAGATCGGCGACGTCCCGTACGTCGACGTAGCCGCTGGCGAACTTCAGGGACGCCGGCATCGAGCCGTCCAGCATGCGCTGGATGAGGCCCAGGGACGGGGAGTAGTCGGGTCCCAGCACCGGGCCGAGGACGCCGGTGGGGTTCACCGTGGACAGCTCCATCCCGTCGCCCTGCGTCGTGACGAACTCCCAGGCGGCGCGTTCCGCGAGCGTCTTGGACTTCTGGTACGGCTCGATGCCCGCGTCGACGTTCGTCCAGTCCTCCTCGGTGAACGGGGTGGTGCGATCGGGGTGGCCGTAAGCGATCGCTCCGATCGCCGAGGTGAGCACCACACGACGGACGCCGGTGTGCCGGGCGGCACGCAGGACCCGCAGGACGCCGTCGCGCGCCGGGGTGACCATCTCGTCGTCCGAACGCGGGGCGCTCGTGAGGGTCGGCGACGCGACGTGCAGAACGGCGTCGCATCCCTGGACGGCCTCGTGCCAACCCGCGTCCTGTGTAAGATCGGCGGCCATGACGCGCAGTGGTGCGTCCGGTGCGGCTCCTCCTCGCTGCAACATGGCGCGCAGTTCGGGCTCACGAGCCAGGTTGCGGACCGTGGTGCGCACCGAGTGTCCCGCTTCCAGCAGGGCCAGGGCGCACCAGCTGCCGATGTAACCCGACCCGCCCGTCACCAGCACTTCAGCCATGGTTCCCGTCCTTCTTGACGCCCTTTAAGTGGAGAGCTCTCCACTTGCAGAGCAAACTAGCGGAGAATCCTCCGCATGGCAAACGGACTCCTGCCGAACCACGGACGTGTCGCGCGAGCGGCCTCAGACGGCCCGGTTCCCTGGGGGATACCAGGGCATGTCGAAGTGCGTTCTTGTCCGACAGCAACGTGTCGCCCAAGCTCAGAGGCGATATCGATGGGATACCGGTGGCTGTGGCACGCATGCTTCCTGCCGGACGGAAGAAGGCACGGACCTGTGACTGAGCAAGACCTGCTGATCACCGGCGGACACCTCGTGACGCTCGACCCCGCGCTGGGCGACCTCCCCGGCGGCGACCTCCTGGTGCGGGGCGGACACATCGCCGCCGTCGGACCGACCGCCGCGGCCGAGGCCGGTACCGACGTCCGGCGCGTCGACGCACGCGGGCGGCTGGTGATCCCCGGGATGGTCGACACACACCGCCACGTCTGGCAGGGCGCCCTCGGCGCGAGCACGGCCGACGCCTCGCTGCTGGGTTACGTGCGGCGGGTCGTCCAGGACATCGCCCCCGGCTACACCGAGGACGACATCTACGCCGGCACGCTCTGGGGCGCGCTCCAGGCGTTGAGCGCGGGGGTCACCACGGTGGCCGACTGGGCGCACAACCTGCGCACCCCCGCGCACACGGACGCCGGTATCCGGGCGCTGCACGACTCCGGCATCCGCGGGATCTTCCTGCACGGCGGTCCCGGCCCGGATGCCGCGGGCTTCTTCGGACAGCCCCCGCAGGGCCACCCGCGGGACGCGGCGCGCGTGCGCGACGAGCACTTCCCCGACGGTGCGGCCGGGCGGCTGAGGATGGGGCTGGCCCTGCGGGGCACCGCCTTCACCAGTGCGGAGGCCACCGCCGCGGACTTCGCGTTCGCCCGCGATCTCGGTCTGCCCATCTCCGTCCACGTCGGCATGGCCGGCTTCCCGCACACCGTGACCGCCCTCGACCGCCTGGGCCTGCTCGGCCCGGACGTGAACCACGCGCACGCCAACCAGCTCACTGAACGCGAGTTCGAGCTGATCGCGGACAGCGGCGGTTCCGTCGCCGTCTCCGCCACGGTGGAGATGCTGATGGCGCTCGGCACCCACCCCGCCACCGGCCACGTCCTGCGGCACGGCATCAGGGCCGGACTGAGCGTCGACACCACGACCAGCAGCGGCGTCGACCTGTTCGGCGAGATGCGGCTGGCCCTCGCCGCCGAGCGGTCCCGGGCGACCGCACCGGACGTGGCGCGTGACGAGGCCGTCGCCGAGGTCGCCCTCGACCAGCGGGACATGCTGCGCCTCGCCACCGTCGGCGGAGCCGCGGCCTGGCACCTGGACGCGGAGATCGGCACGCTGAGCGTCGGCAAGCGGGCCGACATCGTCGTCGTCGACATGCGCGCCCCGCACCTGGACGGCTACGGCGACCCGGTCGCCTCCCTGGTCCTCGGCGCGGGCCCCTCCGACGTCGAGACGGTCGTCGTGGGCGGCGAGGTCGTCAAGGCCGGCGGCCGCCTCGTCGGCCCGCACGCCGACACCGCCCGCGACCTGATCGAGTCGTCCCGGCACCGCATCCGCCGGCGCGCGGCCGCGTGAGGGCCGTCATGCGCGCGTTTCGTCGTACGGCTCCCGGGAGACTGGAGTTGACGGAGATCCCTCGGCCGGTCCCGGGTCCGGGAGAGGTGTTGCTGAAGGTCACGGCAGCGGGCCTGTGCCACACGGACCTGCACATCCTCGACGCCCCGGCGGACTCCTTCCCCGTCCCCCTGACCCTGGGCCACGAGATCGCCGGCCGGATCGAGGCGCTGGGCAGCGGCGTCGTCGACCGGCAGCCGGGGCGGACGGCCGCGGTGTACGGTCTCGGCCACTGCGGCCGGTGCACCGCCTGCCTGGCCGGACGGGAGAACCAGTGCCGGGTGAGCCCCGTCGGGGGTGTCGGGCTGACCCGGGACGGTGGACTGGCCGACTACGTCACCGTGCCGGCGGCCCAAGTGCTCCTCGCACCCGAGACGTTGGAGCCTGCGCAGGTGGCTCCGCTGACCGACGCCGGGCTCTCGCCTTACCACGCCGTCACCACCGCCCGCCGGGCCCTCGGACCGGGAAGCACCTGCCTGGTCATCGGCGTCGGCGGACTGGGGCACATGGCCGTGCAGATCCTGCGCGCCACGACCGCGGCGACCGTCATCGCCGTCGACACCGCCGAGGATGGCCTGCGGCTGGCCGAACGGGTCGGCGCGCACCACGTGCTCCCGGCGGGACCCTCGGCGGCCGAGCGCATCCGGCACCTCACCGAGCCCGTACCCGGTGGGGTCGACGTCGTCCTCGACTGCGTGGGCGGCGACGCCACCCTGGAACTGTCCCGGGCCGTCCTCGCCAGGGGCGGCTACCTGCTCCTGGTCGGCCTCGGTGGCGGGCGCCTCACCCTCAGCCCGGCACCCGGCAGCCGCTCCTTCCCCGCCGAGGCGAACGTCCGCCAGTCGTTCTGGGGCACCAGGAGCGAACTGTCACATGTCCTCGCTCTCGCGGAGCACGGTGAACTGACCGCCGAGACACGGACGTTCGCCTTCGAGGAAGCCGCTTCGGCGTACGACCTGCTGCGCCGGGGGCGCGTGCACGGAAGGGCCGTCGTCGTCCTCTGACAGCGGTATCCCCCGGATATCAGGAAGGAAGGTGGATACTGGAGGACACAGCTGTCGGGCGAGGGCGGAGGAGCGGTGGAAGCGAACAGCGGTGCGGCCGTGCGTGAGGTGCTGGCCCGTATCGGTGACAAGTGGTCGGTCGTCGTGATCTGCCGGCTCGATCCGGAGCCGATGCGGTTCAACGCGCTGCGCCGCGCCGCCGAGGGCATCACCCCGCGTGTGCTCAGCGCGACCCTGCAACGGCTGGAGCGCGACGGTCTGGTCTCCCGCACCGTCCACCCCACGGTGCCCCCGCAGGTCGAGTACGCCCTCACCGCCAGCGGCCGCAGCCTGCACACCGTACTGGCCCAGCTCGTGACCTGGACGGAGGACAACCTGTCGCACATCCAGAGCTCACGTGCCGGGTACGACGCCGCCCGCCCCCACGAGGTCGCCTGACGTCCCTCGCACCACAACGGCTCGGAACTCGTGCCGCGAGCACCGAAGTAACGGTCCCGTATAGTTCATGACGTGCTGCCCCGGGGAACTGAAGACGAGCGTCAGGGCATTCAGTCCGTCGAGATCGCCATGACCGTGGTGCGCGCTCTCGAACAGGGCCCCGGGCCGATGAGCCTCAAGCAGGTCGCCGAGGCCAGCGGGATGGCGTCCAGCAAGGCCCACCGGTACCTCGTCAGTCTGTCGAGGGCCGGACTCGTGGCGCAGTCCGCCAGTTCGGGGCGGTACGACCTGGGTCCCGCGGCACGGCGGCTCGGTATCGAGGCACTGCGGCGGACGGACGACGTCGAAGTGGTGTCCGACCATCTGCCCGGTCTTCGTGACCGCACGGGGCACTCCGTGAACCTCACGGTCTGGGGTGACCACGGGCCCGTGGTGGTGCGCTGGCTCTACGGTTCGCACGCGCTGCCCATCACCATCAGGATCGGCGCCGTCATGCCGTTGGCCGCCTCGTCGGCGGGGCGCATGTTCCTGACCCATCTGCCGGCCGTGATCACGGAGCCCGTGCTGCGGAGCGAGGTGGAGTCGGGAACCGCGGCCGAGTTGGACGCCGCCGAGATCGAGCGGATCAAGACCGAGGTGCGCGCCACGGGCGTGGCCGTGACCAGCAACGCCATGATCCCCGGGGTGACCTCGGTCGCGGCCGCGGTGTTCACCGAACTGACGCCGCTCCCCCTGGTGATCGCCGTGGCGCTGCCCACGCGGGAAGCGGACCCGGAATCCCTTGAGCACGTGACCGAGGAGCTGCTGCACGCCACGTCGGCCGCGGCCGGGGAACTCGGCGGCCGTACTCCCACCGCGGAGTAGGCGACACCCGGACGCGCGACCGGCTCCGGACCACCTTCCCTTCACGGAGCCTTCTCCTCCCCCACCGAGTCCGTCCTGCCGCTTTTGTGCGCCCAGGACACATCCCGGCACATCGGCATGCCCAAGTATGGACATCCAGATTCACGGTTCGTAAACTCGCTGCACATTGGTGAACGCCGAGGGGTGGTGCACCCCTCGTGACATACGGCCGCACAGGGGCCGATACCTGTCGGAACCACCGGTCTGAAGGGACACAGACATGACAGGTGTACTGGGACGACATTTCATCGACGGCGAGTTGACCGTCGGCAGCGGCACGGCGGACTCGCTCAGCCCCGCGACGGGTGAGGTGCTGGGCACCTTCGCCGACGGGGGCGCCGAGGAGGCCGACGCGGCGCTCGCCGCGGCCCACCGTGCCTTCTCGCAGACCTCGTGGGCCCAGGACCGGGAGGTGCGGGCCCGGGTCCTCTTCGAGATCGCCGACGCCCTGGAGGCGCGTCGGGACGAGGTCGTCCTCGCGCTGGCACGGGAGAACGGCAAGGTCCTCGGCGAGGCCGGGTTCGAAGTCGACCTCGCCATCCCGAAGTTGCGTTACTACGCGGGACTCGCGCTGTCCGATCTCGGGGCAGCAGCCGAGGTCAGGCCCGGTCTCTACTCGTTCTCACTCCGCCAGCCCATGGGGGTCGCCTCGGTCATCGTGCCGTGGAACTCGCCCGTCGTCCTGGCCATCCGTTCCTTCGCCCCCGCGCTGGCGGCCGGCTGCACGGTGGCCATGAAGCTCCCCGGGCAGACCGGCCTCGTGAACGGGCTGCTCATGGAGATCGTCGCCTCGTCCAAGAGCCTGCCCGCGGGAGTCGTCAACTCCTTCACGGAGACCGGCAACGAGGGAGCGCCCCTGCTCGTCGACGATCCTCGGACCGGTGTCATCAGCTACACCGGCAGCGCGGCCGTCGGCAAGGTCATCATGCGTCAGGCCGCGGGCAACCTCGTGCCGGTGTCGCTCGAACTCGGCGGGAAGTCCCCGATGGTCGTCTTCGACGACGCCGACCTCGACGCGGTGATACCCGTGCTGACCAAGGGCATCACGACGTTCGCCGGCCAGTTCTGCATGGCGGGCAGCCGCGTCCTCGTCCAGCGCGGCATCGCGGACCGGGTCCGGGAACGGCTGGCCGAGTCGCTGCTGGCCGTGCGCATCGGGCCGGGCGACGACCCGCGCAGCGACATGGGCCCCCTGATCGACCGTGCGAGCGCCGAGCGGGTGGACCGGATGGTCGCGGCCGCACTGGACTACGCCAAGCCCGTGGTCCGCGGGGGAATCCCCGAGGAGGAGGAGTTCGCCGGCGGCGCCTACTTCCGACCCGCGCTGCTGGAGGTTGACTCCGCCGAGGTCGAACTCGTCCAGCAGGAGGTCTTCGGACCTGTCGGCACGTTCGAGGTGTTCGACGACGAGGACGACGCCGTACGGCTCGCGAACGCCACCGACTACGGACTGGCCGCGAGCGTCTGGAGCCGGGACGTCGACCGACCGCTGCGGGTGGCACGGCGGATCGACGCCGGAACCGTCTGGACCAACACCTGGGGACTGGTCAACGACCAGTTCGAAGAGGGCGGCTTCAAGCACAGCGGAGTGGGCCGCCTCAACGGCAAGCGCGCGCTGGAGGAGTTCCAGCAGATCAAGCACCTCGTCCACGCGGTCACACGGTAGGCCGGACACCTCACTCGGAGAGGAAGAATCTCATGGCAAGCATCATCACCCGGAGCGGGGACGTGTCCGCCGCGCGGCAACTCGGAGAGGTCCGCCCGGACAAGGAGTGGTTCCGCTGGGCGGGCCGGCACCCCGTCGGGGCGCTGTTGGTGACCGCGTTCGTGGCGACCCAGGTGGCCACCACGGTCGGTTACTACATGCCCGCGTTCGGACTGCCGCAACTGGCGTGGCCCCTGCACAACGGCTTCGTCGCCGCCCCCGCGACACCCGAGGGCACCGCCGCCTCGTACTTCGTGGGCCAGTTCATGCACTACCTCAACGGCATCGCGTTCGTCCTGGTCTTCGGACTGCTGGTCCACCCCCGGCTGCCGTTCCGCGACACGGAACTCGGGAACCTCCTCAAGGCGATCGTGTACGTAGTGGGCCTGACCCTGATCGCGGCCGGGCTGCTCGTGCCGAAGATCTACGCACCCGACGCCGGCTACGGGCTGTTCTCCTTCGGGCACGGCTGGAAGTTCCCGTTCGCCGTCCTGGTCTGGCACCTGCTCTTCGGCGTGCACATCGCGGCCCTCTACAACCCCGGCCGCGTCGCCCGTATCCGGCTGGAGGACGAACAACTGCTGGCCGGCACCAACACCGAACCGATGACACGGATGGGACAGTGATGCGGGGAAAGATCGCCCTCGAAGAGCACTTCGCCCTCGACGAGACCCTGGAGGACTCACGCAGGTACGCCCCGCCCAGCCACTGGCCCGAACTGCGCTCACGGCTGCTGGACATCCAGGACCGCCGGCTGCGCCTGATGGACGAGCACGGCATCGAGATGATGCTCCTGTCGCTCAACTCGCCCGCCGTACAGGGGATTCCCGACGCGACCAAGGCGGCCGAACTCGCCCGTCGCGCCAACGACTTCCTGGCCGAGCAGGTCGCGGCGCGACCGGAACGCTTCCGCGGATTCGCCGCGGTGCCGTTGCAGGACCCTGAGCTCGCCGCGGCGGAGCTGCGCCGAGCGGTCACCGAGCTCGGCTTCGTCGGAGCGCTGGTCAACGGGTTCTCCGAGCTGGACGACGTGGGCACCACCACGTACTACGACACACCCGAGCACGACGTGTTCTGGAGCGAGGTCGAACGGCTCGACGTCCCCTTCTACCTCCACCCCCGTAATCCGCTGCCCCAGGACGCCAGGATCTACGCGGGCCACGAGTGGCTGCTCGGACCCTCCTGGGGGTTCGGGCAGGAGACCGCGGTGCACGCGCTGCGGCTCATCGGCTCAGGGCTCTTCGACCGGCATCCCCGCCTGCGCGTCGTCCTCGGACACCTCGGCGAGGGCCTGCCGTACAGCATGTGGCGGATCGACAACCGCAACGCCTGGATCGGCCAGAAGCACCCGTACGCGGCCGAACGCCGGGTCGCCGACTACTTCACGGAGAACTTCTACCTGACCACGTCGGGCAACTTCCGCACCCAGACGCTGGTGGACGCCGTCCTCGAAGTCGGTGCCGACCGGATCCTCTTCTCGACGGACTGGCCGTTCGAGAACGTGGACCACGCGGCGACCTGGTTCGACACCGCCGCCATCAGCGAACGCGACCGGGTCAAGATAGGGCGGGACAACGCACGCGCCCTCTTCCGCCTCGACGACACCGCGACCGTGGTCGCCTGACCCGTCTCCGGGCGTCCGGCGGGACGGTTCCCGTCCACCGCCGGGCCCGCGGACACGTCCTCCTCGCGAAGTCGGGCCATGCGTCCGGTCCACGGCCGGCACATGGCCCGACTCGACGCCAACGCCACCAGAGCCCCCCGCTGCACCTCCCCACGCACGAACGGCACCACGAAAGGCCGAGTGAGTCCGCGATGAACGCCTCTTCGCTGTTCACCGAGAGCAGGTCCGCTGACATCTTCATCGCGAGCCTCGGCGAGGACACCGACCCGCGGCTGAAACACACCCTCAGCGCTCTCGTCCGGCACCTGCACGACTTCGTCAAGGAAGTCGACCTCACCGTCGAGGAATGGGAGGCGGCCGTCGGCTTCCTCACCGACACCGGCCAGACCTGCAACGACGTACGGCAGGAGTTCATCCTGCTGTCGGACGTGCTGGGCATCTCCATGCTGGTCGAAACGATCAACAACCGGTCCCTGGAGACCACCACCGAGTCGACCGTCCTCGGCCCCTTCCACATGGTCGAGTCACCGCCCCGCCGGCTCGGCGACACCATCGCCCTGGACGGCAAGGGCGAACCCTGTCTCATCACGGGGCGGGTCGTGAACGAACACGGCACCCCTCTCGCGCACGCCCGGGTCGACGTCTGGCAGGCCAACGCCGACGGCTTCTACGACGTGCAGCAGCCGGATCTCCAACCCGATCGCAACCTGCGCGGCCTCTTCACCACCGACGAGAACGGCGAGTTCTGGTTCCGCTCCATCGTCCCCCGTTACTACCCGGTGCCCGTCGACGGTCCCGTGGGCCGCCTCCTCGAAGCCACCCACCGCCACCCGAACCGGCCCGCGCACGTCCACCTCCTCGTGACCGCCGAGGGACACCGCCCGCTGACCACCCATCTGTTCGTCAAGGACAGCCCGTACGTCGAATCGGACGTGGTCTTCGGCGTGAAGGAGAGCCTCGTGCGGGACTTCGCCCGGGTCGACGACCCCGAACGCGCGGCCCTCCTCGGCCTGGACAACCCCTACCGCGCCGCCCACTTCGACGTCGTCCTGCTCAGCGAGGGCGAGCAGGAGGCCGACCGATGACCCCGGCACCGCACTTCACCTACCAGGCACAGCCCATGCGCGTGGTGATGGGCGCCGGCTCGCTCGCGCGCCTGGCCGACGAACTCGATCAGGCGGGACTCACCCGGGTGCTCGTCCTGTGCTCTCCCCACCAGGAACCCCTCGGCCGAGCCGCCGCCGAGCTCATCGGAGACCGCGCCGTGGGCGTGTACCCCCATGCGCGTACGCACGTGCCGGTGCGGTCCGCCGTCGACGCCCGTGAACGGGCACGGCAGTTGGGAGCCGACGGCTGCGTCGCCGTGGGCGGTGGTTCGGCCGTCGGGCTGGGCAAGGCCATCGCCCTGGAGCACGACTTCAAGATCGTGGCGGTCCCCACCACGTACGCCGGGTCCGAGATGACACCGGTGTGGGGCCTGACCGAGAACGGCCGCAAACGCACCGGCAGGGACCCACGGGTCCTCCCCGTCAGTGTGGTCTACGACCCGGAACTCACCGTGGATCTGCCGTCGGCCCTGACCTCGACCAGCGGGCTGAACGCCATCGCGCACGCCGTCGAAGCCCTCTACGCCCCGGACGCCTCCCCGGTCGTCGGCCTGATGGCCGAAGAGGGCGTCCGCGCGCTGGCCGCCGCCCTGCCCGCGCTCCGGACGGACGGCGCCGACCTGTCCACCCGCGCCCGGGCGCAGTACGGTGCCTGGCTGTGCGGTGCCTGCCTCGGCGCCACCACGATGTCCCTGCACCACAAGCTGTGCCACGCCCTCGGCGGCGCTCTCGACCTGCCGCACGCCGACACGCACGCCGTGGTGCTGCCGCACGCCCTCGCCTACAACCAACCGAGCGCCCCGGAGGCACACACGGCACTCGTCCGCGCGCTGGGCGGACACCCGGACCCGGCGACGGCCCTGTGGGAACTCGCCCGCGGTCTCGACGTCCCCCGGTCGCTGCGCGACCTCGGCATGAAGGAGGAGTCGATCGACGAGATCGTCACGGTCGCCCTGGCCGATCCGTACGCGAATCCGCGAGTGGTCACGGCCGACGGTCTCACCGGGCTCCTGCGCCGCGCATGGTCCGGCGACGCCCCGAACCCATGACCCGGGGCTCGACCGGCCCGGTCACCGGACGCTGCCGTCCGGGCGTATACCGGGCCCGGTTCAGGCCCTGAGTGCCTGTTCCAGGTCAGAATTCGAACGGCACTTGGTGGTGGGGGACCGGTCACTCCGTCACGGGCAGGCACTCGGCGAGCAGGTCGACGATGTCGTGCCAGGCCCGCTGTGCGTGCCGTGGGTGGTGGCCGACGCCGGGGAGCACGGTGTGGTCGACCGGTGGGTGGTGGAAGGCGTGCAAGGCTCCGCCGTAGACCACGAGGCGCCAGTCGACGCCCGCGGCCTGCATCTCGGCGGTGAACGCGTCGCGTTGCGCGGGCGGCATGATCGGGTCTTCCGACCCGACCCCGGCCCACACCGGGCAGCGAATGCGCTCCGCCTCGCCCGGTCGGCCCGTGGTCAGTGCGTTGACCGTCCCGATCGCGCGCAGGTTGACACCGTCGCGCCCGAGTTCCAGCGCGATGGCGCCCCCGGTGCCGTAGCCGACGGCGGCGATCCGGTCGGGGTCGGTCCGCGGTTCGGCGCGCAGCACGTCGAGCGCCGCGTGGCCGATGCCCCGCATCCGGTCGGGGTCGGCGAGCAGTGGCATGCAACGGGCCAGCATCTCCTCGGGGTCGCCCAGATAGCGTCCGCCGTGGAGGTCGAAGGCCAGCGCCACGTATCCCAGCTCGGCGAGCGCATCGGCCCGGCGGCGCTCGACATCGCTGAGCCCCGTCCCCTCGGGCCCGATCAGGACCGCGGGCCGGCGGTCGACGCCGGCGGGGAGCGCGAGGTGCCCGATCATCGTGAGGCCGTCTGCCGGGTACTCGACCGTACGCGTCGTAATCGTCACCATGAGTGTGGACTGTAGTGACCGTCGGGTCCGGTCGGGCGGGCGATCTGCCGCTGGCAGAACAGCCTGGGTGCGAGCATTCCGGTGCCACCCCTTGGTGGGACCGCCGACCGTCAGTGCCGAGACGATCAGCCTCTTCGTCCTGGCCGGCAGGCGCCGGTTGAAGACGGGTGGTGTCGTGATTACGGTGTTGTGCAACCGGACCTTGCGGAGCGGTCATGGAGTTCGGATGCATCCGGCGCGAGCTCTACATCGACGCGTCCCCCGAGACCGTCTTCGATGTGGTCGCCAGGCCCGAGCTCGTCGGCCGGGGCGGGCCTACGGAGTCGTTCGCCGTGGTCGACGCACGGCCGCCGCACACGTTCTCGTTCCGCTGGACCCATCCGGCCGGCCGGACCGCGACCGAGGGCAACTCGCTGCTCGTCACCTTCCACCTGGCCCCGTCCGGCGACGGGACCCTGTTGCGGCTCACGGAGACCGGGTTCCGGAAGCGGGGCTGGGAGCCCGACGTACTGGAAGGGCGGTACCGGGACCACCTCCGCAACTGGGACGTGTCCCTGCCGCGCCTGGCCCGCCGCGCGGAGGCGCTGGAGGTGCGCCGATTGCGCCGATTACCCCACGCCGATGATCCCACGCGGCGCCACGTACTCGTCGGCAGTCCCGTCCTCGCCGCTCCACCTCGGGTTATCCCCACCCCCGATCCGCCAGCAGCCGTCATGGTCCGCGGTGACCACGATCCGTAGCTTCGAGGCATCGGCACGGGGAGATCGTGAGAGGACGGGACATGAGGCTGCGCAGCGGCAAGCGGCAGAAGACGGACGACCTGCCGGAGCCCCGGGGCCCGCTCGGTCTCGCCGTCGAACTGCGCGGTGTCCGGCGGCGGTACGGCCGTGGTGCCGGCGCCGTGCACGCCCTCGCGGGTGTCGACCTCGCCCTGCCGCGCGGCACGTTCACCGCCGTCATGGGGCCCTCGGGCTCCGGAAAGTCCACCTTCCTCCAGTGCGCCGCCGGCCTGGACCGGCCGACGGCCGGCTCCGTGCGCCTCGGCGGTACGGAGATCACGGGCATGCGCGAGAACCGGCTCACCGAGCTGCGCCGCAGCCGCCTCGGCTTCGTCTTCCAGGCGTTCAACCTGCTGCCCTCCCTCACCGTCGAGCAGAACGTGCTGCTCCCGATGCGCCTCGCCGGGCGGCGCCAGGACCGCCACCGCGCCGCCGAGGTACTGGCGCAGGTCGGGCTCGCCGACAAGGCGGGGCGTCGGCCCGGCGAGCTCTCCGGCGGCCAGCAGCAGCGTGTCGCGATCGCCCGCGCGCTGATCACGGCGCCGGACGTGATCTTCGCGGACGAACCCACCGGCGCCCTCGACACCGGCACCGCCGCCGAAGTCCTCGGGCTGCTCCGGCACGCGGTGGACGCCCTCGGCGCCACCGTCGTCATGGTCACCCACGATCCGGCCGCCGCCGCGTGGGCCGACCGTGTGCTGTTCCTCGCGGACGGCGTCTTCGCCGACGCCCTCGACCGGGGCCCGGCGGAACGGATCGCGGCGCGCATGGCCGCCCTCACCGCTCGCACCGGCGCGTTGGCGGGGGCCGCGGCGTGAGGAGCCCCGCCCCCAACGGCCTCGCCCGCGCGGCCGTCCGCTTCAAGCCCGCGTCGTTCGTGGGCACGTTCGTCGCGCTGATGATGGCGGCGCTGATCGTCTCCGCCTGCGGCATCCTCCTGGAGACGGGCGTCCGCGCCTCGGCACCACCGCAGCGGTATGCGGAAGCGCCGGTCGTCGTGGCGGCGGACCAGTACGCCCGCCTCGTCACGGGCAGCGGTGACAGCCGCTCCGAGTCGGCGACCCTGCTGCCGGGCACGGCGCGCGTGGACACCGCACTGGCGGACGAGGCGGCCCGCGTACCCGGCGTGGCGGCGGCGGTTCCGGACGTCACGTTCCCGGCCCGCCTGGGCGACGGCACGCTGACGGGCCACGGCTGGGGATCACACGCCTTCACCGGTGCCGTCCTCACCTCCGGGGCCGCTCCCCGTACCGGCGAGGTCGTGCTCGACGCCGACGCCGCTCGGGCCGCGAAGGCCGGCGTCGGCGACACCGTCGCGCTGGAAACGGCCACCGGGCGCGTCGGCTTCCGCGTCTCCGGGGTGGCGAAGGCCGGACCCGGCGACGTGGCCGAGGGCGCCACGGGCTGGTTCGCCGACACCCGGGCCCCTGCCCTCGCCGGACATCCCGGCAAGGCCGACGCCATCGCCGTACTGGCAAAGGACGGAGCGGACGCCGACGCCCTCGCCACCGGCGTGCGGAAGGCGCTCGCCGGCTCCGCCGCCGAGGTGCACACCGGTGACGGCCGCGGCGCCGTCGAGGACCGCGGGGTCGGGTACGCCAAGGAACTGCTCACCGGGCTCGGTGGGTCCTTCGGTGGGATCGCCGCCGTGGTCGCCGTCTTCACGGCGTCCGGGACGGTCGCGCTGTCCGTCGCCCAGCGCGCCCGGGAGTTCGCGCTGCTGCGTGCCGTCGGCGCCACTCCGCGGCAGGTCCGCCGCGCGGTCGCCACCGAGGCGCTGCTCGTGGCCCCACTCGCCGGGCCGGTCGGCTGTCTGCCCGGGATCGGGCTCGCGCACTGGTGGTTCGGGCAGCTGAAGGACCGCGGGGCCGTTCCCGAGGCCGTGGACCTGCGCGTCACCTTCGTCCCGCTCGTCGTAGCCGTCGGCACGGGGCTGCTGACGGCGCTCGCCGCAGGCTGGGCCGCCGGACGCAGGCCCTCGAAGATCAAGCCGGGGCAGGCGCTCACCGAGGCGTCGGTGGAGCGGCTTCGGCCGGGAGTGGTCCGTACCGTGCTGGGTCTGACCGCCGTCGTCGGCGGCGGGTTCCTCACCGTCCTCGCCGCCCGCTCGGCCGGGGACGACGCGGCCAACGCCGCCCTCGGTGTCGTCATGCTCTTCATGCTCGCCGTCGCGCTGCTCGGCCCGCTGCTGGCGTGGCTGTGCGCGGCGCTGTTCGGGCTCCCGCTGAGCGCCGGCGGTGCCTCGGCGTCGCTAGCGGCCGCCAACTCCCGTACGAACGCCCGTCGTCTGGCCTCCGCGATCACCCCGATCGTGCTGGCCATGGCCTTCTCCTCGACGCTCGTGTTCATGCACACGAGCGAGAGTCACGTCGCGGCGCGGCAGCTGCGCGCGGGCGTCGTCGCGGATCATGTGGTCACGGACCCGGCCGGGCTGCCCGCCGGCACCGTCGACCGGGCCGCCCGCCTCCCCGGTGTCGACGCGGCCGTGGGCCTGCTCGACACACAGGTGCTCGTGCCCGTCGGCTCCGGCGGCGACCGATGGCTCCAGGGCTCGGCGGCCCAGGGCATCTCCGGCTCCGGCGCGCAGCTCACGAAGGTGCAGGACCTCGATGTGCGCAGTGGCAGCCTGGACCGGGTCGGCAGGGGCCGCATCGCCATCGACAGGACGCTCGCCATGGCGGCGAGGGCCGAGGTCGGCGACAGGCTGACGATCTACCTCCCGGACGGCACCAGGGTCGGCCCCGAGGTCGTCGCCGTGTACGGCCGCGGCCTCGGCCTGGCGGCGGTGACCATGGACCGCGCGTCCCTGGCCGCCCACGTCACGTCGGGCTTCGACACGACGCTGCTGGTACGGGGCGGAGACAGCAAGTCCCTCGCCGCGCTGGGCGGCGAGGTCACGGACGCCTCCGGCTACGCGGTCGAGCAGGACGTCGACCACGAGCTCAACGCCTGGGCGAACTACACGATGGCCGGTGTCCTCGGCGGTTTCGCGGCCGTGGCCGCCGTCAACACGCTCGTGATGACGGTCCTCGACCGCCGTCGTGAGCTGGGCATGCTCCGTCTCGTCGGCTCCACCCGCCGTCAGGTGATGCGGATGCTCCGCTGGGAGAGCCTGCTGGTGTCGGTGGCGGGCGTGGTCCTGGGCACGGCGATAGCCGTGGTCACACTGGTTCCGATGATGCGCGGCCTGACGGGGGAATCCCCGTATGTCCCCCCGCTGGTGTACGGGGCGTTCGCCGCGACCGCGGTGGGCCTCGGCCTGCTCGCGGTCAGCCTCCCGGCCCGTGCGGCGCTGCGTGATCGGAAGGTCTGAGAGCGCCGTCGCGGCGGGCACTGCACCGACGCTCGGTGCCCCGTCCCGTCCGCGTCGGTGTCCTCGGCTCGTCAGCGCCGATGGACGTTGACGACGTAGCCGCCGCCGTCGTAGGGGTCGGCGTCCCACGTGGCGAAGCGGTCGACGAGGGTGAGGCCGGCAGCGGTGCAGTAGGTGTCGTACTCCGGCAGCGTGATGCTGGGCGGTACGGGCAGATGGGCCTCGTCCAGGCCGAATCCGGAGACCAGGAGGCCGCCCGGGCGCAGGGTCGCGGTCAGGCGCCTGAGGACCGCGGCCTCGGTGCCGGGGGCGAGGAGCGGAAAGATGTTGCCGGCGGCGACCACAAGATCGAAGTCGGCGGGGACACCGGCCTCGGCCGGGTCGAACGTCGCCAGGTCGGCCTGGATCCAGGGCAGTTCCGGCGCCTTCTTCCGCGCCACCGCCAGCATGGACGCGTCGAGGTCCACCCCGACGCAGTCGTACCCGAGCTCCGCGAGCCGGATCATGACCCTGCCGGTGCCGCATCCGGCGTCCAGCACCCGGGCACCCTCGGGCACGAGCGCGGCACAGAACCGCGCCTCACCGTGCATGTCCTTACCACTGGCGGCGAGAGCGGCGAACCGCGCCGCGTAATCCTCTCCGGACGTCCCACCGGTCAACTCTTCCCAACGGCTCATGACCGCCAGCATAGGCGGGCGGCCGTCCCCGGCCGGACCACCGGCATCTACAGTGCCGCGAGCGCGACCGCGCTGCTCAGGGCGACCCCCAAGTGCGCGGCGACCGAGGCGTCCAGGCCGACGAACGGCTCACGGGGTGAGGTGCGTGCCCAAACCGCGAGTGCGCCTTCGGCCTCGGCCCTCACCGTGTCGACGGGGTCGCCCGGCCGGTGGGGGGTGTCGTCCGTCGCCGCCAGCACATGACCGGCGAGTCTGACCCGCTCCAGGTCGAAGGCGCGCAGGACGGACATGGCCTCCGCCAGGGTCGGTTCGGCCGAGCCCGCGAGTTGTTCGGCCACCCACGGCTGTTCCAGGGTGGCCGCTCCCGCCAGGACGGCGCGCCAGCGCGGGGTGTCGGTGGCGATCCGCCCGCGAAGTCGCTCCGTCCAGCTCCGGTGCTGGTCGCGCAGGGGTGCGCGCCGGGACTCCACCCGTGCGCGGAGGTCGGCCCTCGACGTGGACACGGCGGGGACGTCGTCGGCCCGGGGGTCGAGCCACAGCGGCGGTTCGCACATGACGCCGTAGGTTCCGTACTGCCCGGCGTAGTCCGTGCTGCAGAGCATCGCCCCGCCCGTGAGGTTGGCCGGTACGTGGAGGACTCCGGGTGCCAGGGTGGTGGCCGGCTCCTCGGGGATGCCGTGGTCCACCGGTATGCCCGTGGCGACGGCGGTCTCGGCGAGGCCGTCGCCCAGCGCCGGGCCCGTGTCGGTGACGTAGCAGTAGAGGCCGCCGACCTCGCTGTTGTGCATCGAGACGAGCAGTTCGGGGCGGAGGGTGTCGATCACCGCCATGACCGACCGGCTCTCGGGCGTCGAGGACAGCCCCGGCTCGGGCAGGCCGGCCCGGTGGAAGGTCCACTCGAACTGCTCGTCGAAGGCTCAATCTGCTCGCGGACGTCCGCGAGGCCACCGGCATCAGCTACGTTCTGATCAGCCATGACCTGGCCGTCGTACGGCAGATCACCGACACCTGCGTCGTGATGCGGAACGGACGGGTGGTGGAGGCCGGCGACACCGGTGCCGTGCTCGACAACCCCGCGGAGGAGTACACCAGGGCCCTGCGGGCCAGTGTGCCGGGACCGGGGTGGAAGCCCCGGCGCCGGCTCGCGTGACGGCGACTCCTCGGATGCGGAGGGTGAGATAGTTCGGGCATGGCTCGCAAGAACGCTGACGATCGCCGACTCGAAGTGCTTGAGGAGACCCTGAACCAGATCAGGGTGCTCGGGATGTCATCCGTGCGGGTGTCGGACGTCGCCTCCGCCATGGGTGTGAGCCCAGCGCTGATCATGTATCACTTCGACACCAAGGAGCGGCTGCTGAGCGAGGCCCTCATCAGGGCCGCCGAGCGTGATCTGTCCACCCTGGGGCGTATCGTGCGCTCCGCGAGGTCACCGCTCCAAAGGCTCTCCGAGGCCCTGGAGTGGTACGGGCCCACCGGGCAGGCCCGCGGCTGGCAGGTGTGGATCGACGCGTGGTCCCTGGCGCTGCGCGACAAGAACATCGCCAAGGTGGTCGGTGAGCTGCAGGAACGCTGGGTCGAAGAGATCGCCGGGGTCATCTCCGACGGCGTCGCCGACGGCGTCTTCGCGTCGGAGGACCCCGGCACGTCGGCCACCCGCCTCACGGCGCTGCTGGACGGCCTCGCGGTGCGGTCCCTCGTCCAGCGGACCAGCCTCTCGCGCGACCAATTGCGCAAGTGGCTCCAGGACGAGATCACCCGCGAACTGGCAGTGGAGACACCCCTGTCGGACCGGACCGGGACACGCGACACCACGGCCCCGGCAACCGTTCGGGAGTGACCCGACCCCACGGCCGTGAGCGGGCACCCGCCCACATCGCGGTTCAGAGGTTGCGGGAGATGACCAGCCGCATGATGTCGGACGTGCCTTCCTCGATCTCCTCCAGCTTCACGTCGCGCATCCACTGCTCGACGGGGTACTCGCGTGAGTAGCCCCAGCCCCCGAGGGTCTGGACGGCCGCCCAGGTGACGAACATGGCCGTCTCGCTCGCCTGCAGTTTCGCCATCGCGGCGAGTCCGGTGGCCGGTTGCCCCGCGTCGAGCTGCCGGGCGGCGTGCAGGGTGAGCAGCCAGGCGGACTCGATGCGCGTCGCCATGTCCGCGAGGCGGAAGGCGACCGCCTGGTGTTCGATGATCGGCTTGCCGAACTGGGAGCGGGTGCGCGCGTAGTCCAGGGCGAACTCGTAGGCGGCGCGTGCGGCGCCGGTGGCCGCCGCGGCGAGCACGGTCCGGGAGATGTCGAAGGTGCGCATGAGCCCGTAGAACCCCTCCCCCTCGCCGCCGAGCCGGTTCTCGTCCGGTACGAAGACCCCGTCGAGGAGGATCTCGCGGCACACGATGGCACGCTGCCCCATCTTCTTCATCGGCTCGCCGAACGTCAGTCCGGCGGTGTCCTTGCCGACGAGGAAGGCCGTCACGCCCCTGGCACGCAGGCCGGGGGCGGTCTTGGCGAAGACGACGTACTGGTCGGCGAGGCCGGCGTTGGAGATCCATGCCTTCTGGCCGGTGAGCCGGTATCCGGCGTCGGCCCTGACCGCTCTGGTGACGATCGACGCGGAGTCCGAACCGGACTCCGGCTCGGTCGTGGCGAGGGCCGTGATCAGCGGGTCGACTCCGGTGATCGGCCGGAGCCACCGCTCCTTCTGCTCGGGGGTACCGAGGGCGAGTACGGGGTCGGCGAAGAAACCGCCCGAGCACACGAAGTTCCCGATGCCCGGGTCGCCCCAGCACAGTTGCTCCTGGACGAGGCACTGCGTGAAGACGTCGGTGAACCCTCCGCCTCCGAACTCCTCGGGAATCATGAAGTCGGTGATGCCCACTCTGGACGCCGCCCGGAAGATGTCGACCGGGGACACCACGTCCGCCTCGTCGACCTCGCGGCCCCGGGGCCTGATCACTTCGGCCGCGAATTCCCGGGTGAGCTGGACGATCGCGGGCTGCTCGTCGGTGAGCGGCCAGGGTTCGGTCGATGGTGTCGCCATGGTCGGTGCTCCTGCCGTGGGGTTCCGTGGGGGTTCACATCCGGGACGACGACCGGCTGTCCTCGTGCACGTGCAGCACGGTGGGCCGGTCGGCGTCGAACGCTTCGGTGATCGCGGGCCCGAGGTCGGCGACCGTTCCGATGTGCCGGCCGTGGCATCCGAGCGACCGGGCCAGTGCGGGAAAGTCCGGGCCCGGAAAGGTGACGGCGTGCACGGGTTCGCCCCGGTCGGCCATCTCGTCGCGGATCTCGCCGTAGCCGCCGTTGTCGACGACGAGGACCGGGAGGGCGAGGCCGAGTTCCGCTCCCACGGCCAGTTCGGCGACGGTGAACATGGTGCCGCCGTCGCCCTGGAGGACGAGCACGGGTGTGTCCGGGGCGGCGACCTTGGCGCCGATGCCGGCGGGGAGCCCGTAGCCCAGCGTGCCGAATCCGGTCGGGTACAGGAACGCTCGGGGCCGGTGCAGCGGGAGGTTGGACAGCGCTCCGTAGTAGCAGGCCATGGCGCTGTCGCCCGCGACGATCGCGTCGCGGGGCAGCGCGGATCGCAGTGCCTCGGTGATGTCGAGCCAGGGCGCGCCTTCTCGGGCGGCGTCGGCGCGGTGGCGCCGCCGCAGTCGTGTGGCCCGGTCCTCGGCGTCGGGTGGTGTGTCGAACGTCAGCAGTTCGAGGAGCGCGTCGAGGGTCGCGGCCGTGTCTCCGACGAGTGCGTGCGAGGCGACGGCGTTGGTGTTGACGGTGCCGGCGTCGATGTCGATACGGATCAGCTCGGTGCCGAAGCCGGGAAGGCCGGTCCACCAGTCCGCAGGGGCCAGCTCGGTGCCGATCGCGATGACGCAGTCGCTCTCGGCGACGGCGTCGTGGACGCAGGGGTGCTGGACACCGGCTCCGACCGCGAGCGGGTGGTCCTCGGGGAGTGTTCCCTTGCCGTTGGCGGTCGTGATGACCGGTGCGCCCAGTGTCTCGGCGAATCGCCGGACCTGGTCCGGTGCCCCACCGGCGCCACCGCCCGCGATGACGAGCGGGAGACGGCCGACGGCGATCCGTTCGGCGGCAGCGGCCAGCACCTGGGCGAAGGGGGTCACGACCGGTGGTGCGGCGGCCTGGACGATCTCGACGTCGGCGGCCGCGACGAGGAGGTCGAGGGGGATCTCCAGGTGGACCGGGCGCGGGCGTCCGCAGGCCATGGCGGTGAACGCCCGCGCCACGGCGTACGGGATCTCGGCGATGCTCGCGACCCGGTGGCTGTAGCCGACGAGGGCGGCCATGGCGCCGGTCTGGTTCTTGGCCTCGTGGAGCAGTCCGTTGCCCAGGCCGGGGTGGGTCAGGGGCATGCCGGGCGAGACGAGGAGGACGGGTACGGAGTCGGAGTGGGCCTGGGCCGCCGCGGCGGCGGCGTTGAGGAGGGCCGGTCCCGTCGTGGTGATCACGACGCCGGTTCGGCCGGTCGAGCGCGCGTAGCCGTCGGCGGCGTAGCCCGCGCCTTGTTCGTGGCGCGCGGAGATGTGTCTGATCCCATGGGCGGGCATCGCGGCGTAGGCGGCGAGGTTGTGTGTGCCGGGGATGCCGAAGACCGTGTCGACGCCGTGTGCGGCCAGGGCGGCGACCAGGGCCCCGCCGCCGGTGAGACGCGTCATGAGGTGCCCGCCTCGGCGGTGTTCCGGAACCCGGCGGAGGGGTCGGGGTCGTTCATCGTTCGCTCTCTTCCTGGTGGGAGTCCCGCACGGCGACGGTGAGCGCGTCGACGGCGAGCACTCCTCCGGGCGCCACGCTCAGGGGGTTGATCTCCAGTTCGGCGAGGGTGGTGCGGGACGCGATCGCTCGGGAGACGGCGACGACGGCCCGGACCAGGGCGTCGACGTCGGTGGCCGGCTTGCCCCGCCAGCCCGTCAGCAGGGGATGGCAGGCCAGTCGTCCGACCATCGCCCGCGCGACCTCGGGGGTCACGGGCGCCAGTTCGGTGATCACGTCGCGGCGCAGTTCGGTCTCGGTGCCGCCGGCGCCGACGGTGATCGTCGGGCCGAAGTCCTGGTCCCTGCGCCCGGCGACGAGGATCTCGACGACGTCGTGCCGAACGTCCTGCTCCTCCACCACGTAGGGTCCGTTCCCCAGCCGGGCCCGCATGTCGTCGAGTGCGCGCGCGAGGGCCGCGGGTGCCGTGATGCCGAGCCGGACGCCACCGTGCTCGCTCTTGTGGTCGAGCCAATTGGCCTTCAGGACCACGGGGAATCGAAGGGTGTGACCGGTGTCGTCGGTGTGCCCCTGCCAGGGCGCCCTTCGCGAGCCAGTAGCCCCATTTGGACTCCGCCTCGGTGGCCCCGATCACCGCGACGGAGCGAGGTGCGGAGAAGGGCGTGAGGGAGCCGGACGCGGCCCGGTTCCCGCTGTCGGAGGCCGCGGGCGCGCCGCTCATGCGAGTCCGAAGCGCTCGTCGATCGCGGCGAGTTGCACGGTGGTGAACTCTCGGGCGGCTTCACGCAGGGTGCGTCCGGTCTCCCGGCCACGGGCGAAGAGATCGTGCACGATGCGCCGCATCTCACCGCGGATCTTCGACTCGGCCTCGTCCACCGAGGCGTCGATGTCGCCGAACAGGGTCCACCACCACCACGCGTTGGTCGCGGAGTTCGCCACGAAATCCGGAACGACCGTGACACCGCGGGCGGTGAGGGCCGCCTCCGCGTCGGGCAGGACCGGCATGTTGGCTGCCTCGGCGACGAGGTACGCCTTGATCTCGTCCTGGTTCCGCGCGGTGACGCAGTAGGACACGACGGCCGGTACGAGGACGTCGGTGTCCACGGAGTGCCACCGCGACAGGGCAACTCGACGTCGCCGGGGCGCAGTACACCGCGGTCGATCTCGCCGAGGGGGCTCCGCGCGCGCAGGAGCGCTTCGACGTCGAGCCCGTCCGGGTTGGTGATCACACCGTCGGCGACACCGACCACCTTCATTCCCGCGCGGTGCAGGTAGCGGGCGGAGGCACCACTCATGGAGCCGAAGCCCTGGACGACCACGCGTGCGCCGGTGACGGGCCTGCCCAGTTCCTCCATGGCCGTCAGGACGCTCTCGGCGACGCCGCATCCGCCGACGAGTTCTCCGAGCCCGATCCCGTCCACTTCAAGGTCGAAGGCGCGGGCGAGTCGGTCGACGGCCTCGTCCCGGTCCTCCAGCAGCGGATACACCGCCTGGATCGAGGACTCGAGGCCGATGCCGGTCATCACCTCGTCGAGGAAGGACTGCTGGAGGCCCAGGTCCTCACCGGTGGTCCAGTGCCGCTCGACGATGGCGCGCACGCCCTGGAGGTAGCGGGTCAGGATCCCGCGCGTCCGGGGGTCGTGCGGATCGCAGTCGATGCCGCCCTTGGCCCCTCCGAACGGGATGTACCGGTTCCGCGGGGAGTAGTAGAGCGCCTCCTTGGCGGTCATGCCCGCGGCCGGACCCCGCACCTCGTCCAGGGTGCAGCCCTCTCGCACCCTCAGCCCGCCGCTGACGGAACCCAAGCTACTGAATCGTCATTCAGTCTTCGGTCCGACACGATCCCCTGTCAATAGTGCGCACTTAAGGCCGACCGATCGGCGCGTCTCCAGAAGCGTGCTGATCGTGGGTTCAGCTTTGCCGGGACAAGTGCTCCGACACGTGCCTCCGACAGGGCGGGCGACGGTGCGGTAACGGGCGGTGGTATTGCCCGGGATCGGCTCACCTGTTAGACAGTGCGGGTGGCAGGCCGATGGAGCTTCGACGAGGCGACGGTACCCGGGGTGGTGACCGTCCGCCTTCGCGAGGTCATGTGCCCCGTGATCCCCGAACCGCACTGGCAGACCGGGCTCTAGACCACCGCTTCCCGGTGCACATCTCCTGCTTCGAGGGCGGGCCGGACCGGCCTGTGCCCCTGCGGGAGCGTGTCGACCGGGAGGCGGACGAAGCCGTCCGATCCCCCAGCACATCAGCCTCTGGAGGTTCTGGTGCACTCCCCCGTTTCCGCTGTCCCTTCCCCCTTCCCCTTCCCCTCCCCCTCCGCCCGTGGCGCCGGCGAGCCCGCCCGGCCCGCGCGTTCCTCCTACGACGCCGTCGTCGTGGGAGGCGGCCACAACGGGCTCGTGGCCGCCGCGTACCTGGCCCGCGCCGGACGCAGCGTCCTCGTCCTGGAACGACAGGACCACACCGGCGGCGCCGCGGTGTCGACCCAGGCGTTCAGCGGCCTGGACGCCCGGCTGTCGCGCTACTCGTACCTGGTCAGCCTGCTGCCGAACAAGATCGTTGATGACCTCGGGCTGCGGTTCCGGGTCCGCAGGCGCCAGGTCTCCTCCTACACGCCCACCCTGGTCGACGGCCGGCCGACGGGGCTGCTGGTGGACGCCGACGACGAGCGGACCCGTCACTCGTTCCGTGAACTCACCGGCTCGGACAGCGAGTTCGCGGCATGGCAGCGCTTCTCCGGCATGACCCATCGGCTTGCCCAGCGGGTCTTCCCCACGCTCACCGGTCCGTTGCCGAGCCGCGCCGAACTGGAGCGCGTCGTCGACGACAAGGAGGCGTGGGAGGCGCTGTTCGAGCGCCCCCTGGGGGAGACGATCGAGTCGAGGTTCTCGCACGACCTCGTGCGCGGTGTGGTCCTCACCGACGCGCTGATCGGGACGTTCACCCACGCCCACGACGAGTCGCTGCGTCAGAACCGGTGCTTCCTGTACCACGTGATCGGCAACGGCACCGGCGACTGGAACGTCCCCCTCGGCGGGATGGGCGCGCTGACCGACGCCCTGAGGGACGCCGCCCTCGCCGCGGGCGCCGAGATCCTCGTCGACCACACGGTGGTGGGCATCGCCACCGACGGCGCCACCGCCGAGGTGCGCTACCGCGCCCACGAGAGCGAGGGGACCGTGGCGGCGGGATCGGTCCTGGCGAACGTCGCACCCTCGGCACTGGCCCACCTGCTGGGTGACGAACCGACCCGACCCGCGCCCGAGGGCGCGCAGTTGAAGGTCAACATGCTGCTGCGCCGCCTGCCGCGGCTGCGCGACCGTGCCGTGGATCCCCGTGCCGCGTTCGCCGGCACCTTCCACATCGCCGAGTCGTACGCCCAACTCGACTCCGCCTACCGGGAGGCCGCGGCGGGTCGGCTGCCGAGCGCGCCGCCGTCCGAGATCTACTGCCACTCACTGACCGACCCCTCGATCCTCGGACCGGACCTGGTGGAACGCGGGTACCACACCCTCACGCTGTTCGGTCTGCACATGCCGGCCAGGCTCTTCGAGGGTGCCCGTGCCGTGTCGCGCGAGGAGGCGCTGCGCGCCGTCCTGGCCCCGCTGGACGCCTGTCTGGAGGAGCCGATCGCCGACTGTCTGGGCCTCGACTCCGAGGGTCGCCCCTGCGTCGAGGCCAGGACGCCGCTGGACCTGGAGGCGGAACTGGGACTGCCGGCCGGCAACATCTTCCACCGCGACCTGTCGTTCCCCCACGGCGACGAGACAACCGGGCGCTGGGGTGTCGAGACGGCGCACGAGAACGTCTTCGTGTGCGGGGCGGGCGCGGTGCGCGGCGGCGGAGTGAGTGGCATCCCGGGGCACAACGCCGCCATGGCGGTCCTCGGACACTGAGTCCGCGACGGGATTTCCTCCTCCCGTGATCCCGCGCCTCGCTGTGATGCCGCGGGTGATTCCCTCGCTCCGGATCGGTGCGAGGGAATCACCCGCGCCTGGTCAGCCGTACACCTGCATCTCGTAGAGCGAGTAGCCCCACTGGCCCGACAGTCGGCTGCCCTGCATGCGGACGTATCTCGCCTGGCCGCTGACGGGGATGCGTTCGGTGCCGCCCGACGAGTCGGTCCGGGTGTACAGGTCGTGCCAGGTGGAGCCGTCCGTGGACCCCTGGATCCTGTAGGACTTCGCGTACGACGCCTCCCACAGCAGATCCACCTCGGAGAGGGTGTACGTGCTGCCGAGGTCGACCTGGATCCAGTTGTTCGGGTCCTGGCCGGCACTCCAGCGGGTGTTCAGGTCGCCGTCGAATGCCTTGGCGGCGGACTGGTCGGCGTTGGACTGGGAGAGGGCGGTCGCCGGCCTGCCCTGGGCCAGGTTGGTCCTCGGGGCGTTCATCGTGAGGTCGACGGTGACGGTCCTGCCCGCCTGGAGCGGCAGGACGCGGGCGATGGCGCCCAGGGGCGAGCTCTGGACGGTCACGCCGTCACCGGTGATCGACGAGATGCCCGAGCGCTGGATCAGCGTCAGGTTCTGGTCGGTCTTCGAGGTGAGCGTGACCTTCGCGGTGTGGGCGGCGGTGTCCCAGCTCAGGTTGTCGATGGTGAACTGCCCCTTGCCGAGCATGCCGGAGACGGAGCCCTTGTCCAGGCCCCTGGGCAGTGCGGGCAGCAGCTCCAGTGTGCCCGGCCGGGTGGCGGCCAGCATCTCCATCATCACCGTGGGCACGGAGTTGACGACGTCGGTGGCGAAGGTGTTGTGGTTGTTGTAGTGGGAGGTGGCCATGCTGCTGTAGTAGTAGTCGTCCTTGGCGAACCTCAGCAGTTTGGCGCCGACGGAGTCCGGTTGGTTGAGGTCGGCGGCGACGAGCGCGCCGTGCAGCAGCCCGTGGCCGGCGTTCTCGTAGCTGCCCTGGTCCTTCTTCTGGAGGAAGACCTGGGCGGCCTTGTACTGGGCGAGGTTGGTCTCCGGGGTGATCTCGCGGTAGGGCCAGACCAGCATGAGACCGCTGGAGTGGCGGTGCTGGTAGTTGTTCCTGTTCGCCAGGTCGGGCCGGGCCCACTCGGCCAGCGCGCCGTCGTTGTTGATCAGGTAGGGCGGCAGGTTGTCGAGTTTCTCCTGCCAGACCGGGATCTTGTCGGCGTCGCGGCCGAGGGTCTTGGCGGTCTGGATGAGCGTGGTGAGGGCGAACCTGGCGCCGGAGATGTCGTAGACGGAGTTGACCGTCAGCGGTGTTCCGCCGGGCGGGGTGTTCTCCGGTGAGATGGAGCCGGCGAAGACGTAGTCGCCGTTGCCGTCCTTCTTGACGAGGAAGTCCTCGTAGAAGTCGCCCATGTCACGGATGAGCGGGTAGTACTTGTCGGCCAGGAACGCCCTGTCCCCGGTGACCTCGTAGTACTCCCAGAACGGCTGGAGCAGCCAGGACTCCCCGCCGGTGACGTACTGGTAGGGGTAGTCGTAGTTGATGTTGGAGATCAGGCCCTCGCCGTTGGGGGTGTTGCCGCCGGTGAGCATGCCGCGGGTGCCGAGGAGCTTCTTCGCGTTGGTCTCGAAGTCCTTCTGCCACTGCTGGTTGAGCCAGAAGTAGCCCGCCATGGCCTCCGGCATGTTGCCGATGTTGCCGCTGGAGATCTGGAGGTTGAGGTTGGCGTCCAGATGGTAGTAGCCGTCCCAGCCGACGTTGCTGTCACCGGTCCAGTTGCCGAGCAGGTCGGGTGCGGCCCTCTCGTTGCTGGAGCCGAGCAGGTGGTAGCGACCGGCGTAGAACATCCGCTCGTACAGCGCCGGGACCGGGGACGAGGACGCCTTCTGCTCGGCGAGCAGTTGCTCGGTGGACTTGGCGCGGTCCTGCGCACTGGCGCCCAGGTCGAACGAGACCCGGTTGAAGATCGCGCTGTGGGCGGTGGTGTGCCGGCTGAGCAGGGTCGGGTAACTGGTGCTCAGTCCGGCGAGCTTCTGCTGGAGCAGGTTCTTGCCCCAGTCCTGTTCGGCGGGGACACCGCCGTTGTAGGTGCCGTTGTAGCGCTGGGTCAGGGTCAGCAGCAGGACGTAGCCGGCGTTGGAGACGGTGACCTGGCCGTTGCTGAGCGTCTTGGTGCCGTCGGTGATGATGCGGGTGACGCCTTCGTAGCCGGCGTTGTAGCTGCCGGCCGGGTACTTCGCCCGCAGGTCGAGGAAGTCGGTGCTGTTGTTGGTGGTGTAGGTGACGCCCTTGTTGAGCAGGTTCATGCCCGGGTCGATGGACAGGCCCAGGGTGACGGTCTGCTTCTGGCCGGGTGGCGCCGCCTGGTACTGGACGGTGGCGCCGTCGGTGCGGGAGACGAACGAGGCCCGTTCCCACGCTCCCTTGTCGTCGGTCCAGTTGACCTTCACCACGCCCGCCGCGTAGTCGGTGGAGCGGACGTAGTTCCTGACCTGTCCGGCGTCGGGCATCTGGAGGGTCATCTTGTAGCCGGGGTGCTTGCTGCCCTCGCCGCCGCCCTGGTAGCCCTGTACGTCCGCCGCGAGTTGGTTGGCCTGCTGGTACTGACCGGCGATCAACTGGTCGCGGATCTTGTTGATGTCGTTCTGGCTGACGGTGTTGAAGGTGCGGTGCGGGCGGGCCTCCGTCCGCGCCATGAAGAAGTCCTTGTCGTCGAAGACGACGGTGTCGTTGCGCGGGTTGCCGAAGACGATGACGCCCTGCTTGCCGTTGCCCGCCAGCAGCCCGTCCTGCCAGTTGCCGTACGTCGTCGGATACGTGGTGGAGGGTGCCACGGTCGGTGAGCCGACGGCGGCTGCGCCGACGGCCGATGCGGCCCGGGTGTCGGCGGCGCGCGAGGCGGGCGAGCCGAGCGCCGTCGTCGGCAGCAGGAAGAGGGCCACGGCGACGCCGAGCAGTCGTCTTCCGCCGGTGCTGGTGCGTGGGGGTGCGGGATTCATTGCGGGATTCATGAGGGGGGCTCGCTCCTCAACTGCCGGAGGTGACACGCAGGGACGAGATCGAATCGTTGGCGATGCCCTTGGCCTGGAGCGCGGGCAGATCGTGGCTTCCGGCGCCGAACACCGCCGCCTGGCCGCCGAGGGCGGTGCCGTAGATCTCGAACTCCCAGAGGGAGTAGCCGTACTGGGTGGCGGGCGTGACGCCCTGCATGCGTACGTAGCGTGCGTTCCTGTTGACGCCCACCGTCTCGGTGCCGCCCTGCCCGCTCGTGGTGGAGTAGGCGTCGCTCCAGTGTGTGGAGTCGTCGGAGACCTGGACCTTGTACGCCTTTCCGTACGCGGCCTCCCAGTTGAGCACCGCGGTGGAGACGGCGTACTCGGCGCCGAGGTCGACCTGGATCCAGGCGCCCGGGTCGTTGCTGTGGTCGCTGGACCAGCGCGAGGAGCCATTGCCGTCGACGGCGGCGGAGGCGAGGTGGTCGCCGTCCTGGTAGGAGGCGGTGGCCTTGGCGGCGGCGCCCAGTGACAGGTTCACCGGGGTACCGGCGGGCGGGGCCGGCGGGGTCGGGACGGTCTGGCCGGCGGGCGGCCACAGCGTGAAGGAGTTGCCGCCGTCGTGCGCGGCGGCGAAGGGCCCGGCCATGGTGTCGGAGGTGGCGACCGGCCGGCCGAAGAAGTCGGTGGTCACGTCCGCGGCGATGCGCTGGTTCGCCAGCGGCATGGTGCCCACGCGGGCCTGGGTGACCGGGGTGTTGCCGTGGATGGCGGAGGCGTCCAGGTCGAAGCTGAGCTTCATCCGGGTGTTGGTCGCCGTGTACTGGACGTTGGACACGGCGCCGGTCGCATTGCCTTCCTTGACCTGCGTCTTGTCCGTGGTGTTGTCGGGCAGTGCCGAGCCCTGGACGACGTTGTTGTACCAGAAGAACTTCTGCGGCGAGGTGCGCGCCGTCGTCTGGTTCATGGTGCCGGGCTGGAAGTAGTACGCGTCCCGGCCGCCGCCGTCGTTGCGGATGGTCCCGTTGTTGATGAAGAGGTTGTTGGCGAAGACGACACCGGTCGCGTCCAGCGTGCGGATGTCGCTGTTGCCGATGAAGACGTTGTTGTCGACCAGGATCGGCCCGAAGACCGCCTCGGCGTAGTAGCCCCAGGGGCTGTTCATCACGATGTTGCCGGTGATGCGGACGTTCTGGTTGCCCCAGTCGGTCCAGATGCCCGCGGAGTTGCCGCCCTTGGAGTTCTTGACGTAATTGCCCTTGATCAGGCCCTCGTTCATGTAGTGGACCTTGATCGGGGCCGTTTCCGCGCCGCTGAACTCGTTGCGGTAGTTGGTGTCCTCGATCATGTTGTAGAGGATCTGCGAGTGCCACGAGAAGACGCCCGCGATGCCCGACTGCCCGCATTTGGCGATGTAGTTGTTGCGGACCACGTGCGAGCCGTACGCGCCGGTGTTGTGGAAGTCCGTGCGTGTCGTGCCCGGTCGGTTGCCGGCCCATTCGTCGTTGCTGAGGCCGATGTCGATGCCTATGGTGCGGGCGTTGATCACGATGTTGTTCTCGATGACCCACTTCAGTCCGCCGTAGACGCTGATCGCGCCGGCCTGCCGCCGTGTCGGGCTGTCCGGGAAGTCCGAGTAGGTGTTGGCCGCGTGCTTGACCGTGAAGCCGTTGACGGTGATGTAGCCCAGGCCCCAGACGTCGGGGGCGAACACCTGCCGGCGTACGTTGATCTCGGCGAGGCGGGCGTTGGGGTCGGCGCCGTTGAAGTTGGCCCAGATGGTGGTGCCGCCCGAACCCACCTCGGAGTACCAGGTGCCGGGCGCGCTCTGCACACCGCTCAGTGACGGCTTCTCGTAGTACGCGGTCTCGTCGAGGTAGACGTCACCCGCGGTGTAGCCGGGGAACGTGCCTCCGCCGCCGCCCTGCGGCTGACCGGTGGCGTACGGGTTGTAGTCGCCGAAATAGCTGTTGGGCAGGGTGACGCTCCAGACGTTGCCGCTGCCGCGCGCCCAGGAGTTGACCTCCTCGGAGCCCTTGACGGTGACCTCGCCGTCCCCGGCGTTGGTGTACGTGATCCGGTGTGCCTCGTCGGTGCCGCCGCGCGCGGGCTTGACCGTCTCGCGGTAGAGCCCGGCGTGCACCAGCACGGTGTCACCGGGCTGCGCCACCTGGGCCGCGCGGTTGATGGTCAGGTACGGAGCGGCCTGGGTACCGGAGTTGGCGTCGTTGCCGTTCTTGGCGACGTGGATGACGCGGAGAGCGGCAGCCGCGTGCGCCGGTGCCGCCCCCGGCAGGGCGAGGACGGCGAGTGCGACGGCGGCGACCGCGGCGGACAACGGACTCCAGGGGTGCTTCAAGAGGCGTCTCATGGGGGGCTCCTACGAAGGGAGAGGCGGCGCACGATCGTTAGATAAGTAATCTATGAAAGGGCGGGCATCAATACATCCGACGAAAATTGGCACGGATGCCTGGTGACCGGTCCGCGATCCGGGCCGTGCACGCGTCCGCGCAACCGCTAGGCGCGGGCCGCCAGTTGAGGACCGTGCCCCGGGGCGACCGAGCCCTGGAGGACGAGGGCGGCTCCGCCGATCGCCGCCGCGTCCCGCGGATTGCTCGACAGATGGACGCGCACGCCGTGCACGTCGCGGGTGTACGCCCGCTCGCCGAGCCGCCGCCGGATCTCGCTGACGTAGATCGATCCGGCGACCGCGAAACCGGGTCCGGCCAGCACCAACGTGTCCAGGTCCCACAGGTTGGCCAGCGCCACCGCGCCTTCGGCGAGCAGCGCCGCCGACTCGTCGACCAGCGCCCGGGCGGCCTCGTCGCCGTAGACCGCGGCCCGCGCCAGTACGTCGAAGGCCCTCCCGTCCGGGTCGGCCGGATGGATCCGCAGGCGTTCCGCGAGCCCCGGCACCGCACGCGCGCGTCCGACCATCACGCGTGGCGCCGCGTACATCTCCAGGCAGCCGCGATTGCCGCACGGGCACGGTTCACCGTCGCGGATCACCGCCACATGTCCGATCTTTCCCGCGTTGGAGCTGGCGCCGCGGTGCAGTGAGCCGTCGAGCACGAGGCCCGAGCCGATGCCCGAGTTCATGTACAGGCATCCGAACGTGCGCTCCCGGGAGACCTGGCGTCCCCAGAACTCGCCGACCGTGGCGGCCGCCGCGTCGCTGTCGACCAGCACGGGAACGCCCAGCCGGGCGGCCAGGGCGGCGCTGAGGTCCCGGCCCGCCCAGTGCGGCAGCCCCGGCGGGGCGAGGAAGCCGCCGCGCGCCACGTCCACCGGGCCCGGACCGACCACGGCCAGCCCGGCGACGCTCTGCGGCTCCAGGCCCAGGCCCTCCGTCACGTCCCGGTAGAGCGCGGCGAGTCGGTCCACGATGTCGTGGGCACCGCCATCGGAACCGGGACCGTCGGAACCGGGACCGGGACCGTCGGAGCCGGGACCGGGACCGTCGGAGCCGGGACCGGGACCGTCGGGGCCGGGATCCCCCGCACGCGTGGGCCCGTCCGGGCCCGCGCCCGGTCCCCCGCCCGCGCCCGGCCCTCCGCCCGGCCCCGCGACCAGTTCGCGGCCCACCGTGCCACCGCGGGTGTCGGTCACCACACAGGTCAGCGCGTCGGCTCCGACGTGGATGCCCACGCCGTACGCCGCGCGGGAGTTGATGACCAGCATGGTGCGCGGTTTGCCGCCGGTCGCGACCGTGTCCCCGGTCTCGCGCACGACGCCGTCGTCGATCAGCCGCCGCACGATGTTGGAGATCGTCGGCTGTGTCAGCCCGGTCGCCTTCACCAACTCCACCCGGCTGATGGGTCCCGACGACCTGATGAGGTCGACGACGAGCGCGCGGCTGCCGGGTCCCGCAGCCGCAGACTCCCGACGGGCCACCCTCGTCCACCTCCCGGTTCGCCGTACGCTGTCGCACGACCACGTTACGGACGACATTAGACGAGACCCACCACCGGGAGGCTCCCATGCCCGCGCCCGCGACCAGCGCCGAGGCCCGGCCGAAGCGCGGCATCCCGGTCGGGCTCGCCCTGGTGCGGGACGCCGAGGTGCTGGGCGCGGAGCCGTTCTTCCACGAGTTCATCGCCGGCATGGAACGGGCCCTGACGCCGCTCGGGGTGCCGGTGCTGCTCCAGGTCGTCGCCACGGTGGCGCGGGCCGGCGAGCGCATGCGGGCCTGGGCGCGGCACGGCCAGGTGCAGGGCGTGATCCTCATCGACCTGCTTCCCGGAGACGAACGGGTGGCGCTGGTCAAGGAGTTGAGCATGCCGACGGTGGTCATCGGCGACCCGGAGACCGCCGGTGGCCTGCCCGCGGTGTGGACGCAGGACGACGTGGCCATGCGGGAGGTGGTGGCGGAGCTGGTCGCCGCCGGACACACCCACCTCGGACATGTCGCCGGGCCGGCGCAGATGGCGCACACGATCATCCGGCGCCGGACGTTCCGGGCCGCGGCCGAGGCGTACGGCGTGCGGACCACGACCTTCGAGGGGGACTACTCCCAGGCCGCGGGCGTACGGGCGCTGTCCGTCTTGGCGGGACTCGACGACCGGCCCACCGCGGTGGTGTTCGACAACGACGTGATGGCGCTGGGCGCCCTGCACGAGGCCGACCGGCTAGGGCTCGCCGTGCCGACCGATCTGTCCTTGGTGGCCTGGGACGACTCGGCGCTGTGCCAGTTGGCGGTGCCGCCGCTGAGCGCGGTCGGCCATGACGTGCAGGACCTGGGCGAACTGGCCGGCCACACCCTCGCCGGCGCTCTGGCCGGCGCTCCCGCCACCACCGTCGTCGCCCCGCCGGCCCGCCTGGTGGTCCGCGGCAGCATCTGACGACCCGTCTCGGACCGCTGCGCACAGAGCCGTTGGCGGCCGTCCGTCCGAGATCGACTTACATAGATTACTAATCTTTCTTATTGACTTCCGGTTGCCCCTCATGGACGCTGTGTCGCGTTCGAGCACATCTCCAACCTTCGAGCACGTCTCCGAACAAGGGAAGAGCTCCATGAACCACCGCACCAGGCCCCGGGCCCTGCGCGTCATGGCCGTGTCCGTCGTCAGCGCCCTCGCCCTCGGCCTGGGCGGCTGCGGCACCGGCGGCGACCAGGCGGGCGACACCGGCGCGAGCGACTCGATCGACGTCGTGACACGCTGGTCGGCCGGCAACACCGCCGCGGCGGCGCAGGCCGACACGTTCAAGGCGTTCACCAGGAAGACCGGCGTCAGGGTCAACGCCACCGACGGCCTGGAGACCATCGACGACCAGGTGGAGAACGCCGTCGCGGCCGGCAAGTCCCCCGACGTGGTGATCGTCAACCTCTACGACAAGACGCTCGGCTGGCTGGACGCCGGTGTCACCGTCCCGGTCGACGACTACGTCGAGGAGTGGGGCCTGGCCGACCGGCTCAAGCCCGCCGCGCTCGACGAGTGGCGGGTCGGCGGCAAACCCGGCGGCCGGCTCCAGGGCCTGCCGTTCTCCGGGTTCAGCTGGCCGGTCTGGTACAACACCGACCTGCTCGAGAAGGCCGGCGTCGACAAGATCCCGGCCACCACCGACGAACTGGTCGACGCCGCCGCCAAGTTGCGCGCCAAGGGCGTCCAGCCGCTCACCGTGGGCGGCAACGACTGGAGCGGCCAGAAGCTCTTCTACCAGATCGCCGAGTCCTACACCGACGCCGCGACCATGGAGAAGGTCATGCAGGGCGGCGGCTACTGCGCCACCCCGTCGGTGATGCGGGGCATCAAGCTCTTCACACGGCTGCGCGACGCCGGGGTCTTCGCGGACGACTCCGCGGGCCTGAACGCCGACGCGATGTACGCCGCCTTCTACTCCGGCAAGGCCGCCATGATGTCCGCCGGCTCCTGGGCGTACACCGAGGCGAAGGGCTCCAGGACCGGCATCGAGACACACACCACCCTCGCCGGTCTGCCCGTCCCGTCCGGATCGACGTTCAAGAAGCCCACCGCCTTCCAGGGCTTCACCGGCGTCGGCTTCATGATCACCAAGCGGGGCGCGTCGAAGGACCGCATCGGCAACGTGCGCAAGTTCATCACCTCCTTCTACCAGGACGCCACCGTCGGCCGCTTCGTGAAGGACGCGAGCATCCTGCCGCCCACCGACGGCGACTTCTCCGCCTACGCCACCGACCCGCTGCTGTCGCAGTCGCTGAAGCTCGACACCTCGGTGGACTACGCCGTGGTGCCCGACGTGTGGATCGGCGCCGCGTCCGATCCGGTCATCCAGGTCCTGACGGGGGCCTACGGCACGTCCTCCCCCGACAAGATCTGCAAGGGCCTCGACGACGCCACCAAGGGCTGACACCGCCCGACGCCTCCTCGTCCAGACCCCTTCCGCCCCGGCCGAAAGAAACCGTCCATGTTCTCGACGTTCTCGGCGTTCTCGGTGTTCTCGACGTCTTCGACGTTTCCGACGTCTTCGACCGGTACCCCGGCCGGCACCCGCGCCGCGCCCACGGCCGCGCCACCACCCACCGACCGCCGACGGCGCCGCGGCGGCGGCGGCCTGAACACCCCCCGTCTGCTGTGGCTGACGGTCCCGTCCCTGGTGTGGTTCGCCGTCTTCTCGGTGGGGCCGCTGGTCGCGATGTTCGTCATCGCCACCCTGCGCTGGAAGGGCCTCATCTACGACCCCGGCTACGTCGGCACCGCCAACGTCCGGCACGTCCTCGGCGACCCGGTCTTCCGCGACGCGCTGCGCAACAGCGCCGTGCAGGTCGCCGTCGTCATCCCGGTGATGATCCCGCTGGCCTTCATGCTCGGTTACCACCTGAGCACCAGACCCCGCGGCTACCGCGTGCTGTCCGTGCTGTACTTCTCGCCGGGGCTGATCTCGATCTCCATCACCGGCATGATCTTCTACGGGGTGCTCTCGCCGAACGGCGGCGCCAACGGCCTGCTGCACGCGCTGGGCCTGGACTCGCTCACGCACTCCTGGCTCGCCGACCCCGGCACCGCGCTGCCCAGCCTGATCGCCATCGACCTGTGGCGCGGCGTCGGCTGGACCGCCGTGCTGTTCGCCGCCCGGCTGGCCGGCGTCCCCGGCGACGTGGTCGAGGCGGCCAGGATCGACGGCGCCGGGCGCCTGCGCATCATGTGGCAGATCGTCTTCCCCATGGTCAAGGACTACGTCCGCACGCTGACGATGCTCCAGTTCCTGTGGACCCTGTTCACCTCCGCCGCGCTGATCCTGCTGCTCACCAAGGGCGGCCCCGGCACCTCGTCCACCACCTTGTCGTACCTGGTGTACGCGAAGGCGTTCTCGCAGAGCGACCTCGGCTACAGCCAGGTCGTCGGTGTCGTCCTGCTGCTGATCGGCGTCGCCGGGATGCTGCTGATCCGCGCGCTGCTGCGCAGCCCCCGGGAGAAGATCCGATGACGGCCCCCACTCCTTCGCCCGCCCGCACCCGTGGCCGTACCGTGCGCCGCGCACGGCGGCGCGGCGGCGGCCCGGTCGCCACCCCGCTGTCGTGGCTGTACGCGCTGCTGCTCGCCGCCCCGCTCTACTACCTCGTGGTGAGCGCCCTCAAGACCAACATCGAGATCTTCAGCCACCCCTTCGCGCTGCCGGGGCACTGGCTCTGGAGCAACTTCCGCACCGCCTGGCAGACCGCCGACCTGGGCCGGGCGCTGTGGAACTCGGTGCTGGTGTCCGTCGTCTCGATCCTGTTGACGCTCGGCCTCGCGGTGCCCGCGTCCTTCGCGCTCGCCCGGCTGGACAACCGGCTCTCGCGCCTGGTCACCGGGGCCTTCTCGGTGGGCTTCCTGATCCCGCCGTTCGCGGCGCTGATCCCCACCGTGATCCTCGCCATCAAGATGCGCCTGTTCTACACGCTCGAGTTCCAGATGCTCCTGCTGCCGGCGAGCGCCCTGCCGCTGTCGGTGCTGCTGCTCACCCAGTTCATGAGGACCGTGCCGCCCGCGCTGGTGGAGTCGGCCGCGCTGGACGGCGCCGGCAACTGGCGGCTGCTGTTCAACGTGTTCCTGCCGATCGCCATGCCGGGCGTCGTGAGCGTCACGATCCTCCAACTGCTCACCTTCTGGAACGAATACCTCTTCTCCCTCACCATCACCGGCACCGCGCCCGACGTCCGCACCGTCCAGGTGGCGCTGCCCAGCCTGGTCTCCGACGCGACCGACTTCGGTGTGCTAACCGCCGGCACCGTGCTGACCCTTCTGCCGGTGTACGTCGCCTACTCGCTCGCCAACCGCCGTATGCAGGAAGCCCTCACCGCAGGAGCAGTCAAGGAATGACGCTCGGTTCCGAACTCAGCACCACTGCCCCCACCCACACCCACACCGCCGCCCCGACACCACCGGCAACCCGTCACGACCTCGGCGGCGAGTGGGAACTCAGCTGGCTGGACGGTCCCGACGGCACACCGGCCGCGGTCCGTGACACCGTGCTGCCCGCCCGGGTGCCCGGCGAGGTGCACACCGCGCTGCTCGCCGCCGGTCATCTCGCCGACCCCGACGTGGGACTGGGCGAACTGGCCCAGGACTGGGTGGGCCGCTCCCAGTGGTCGTACCGCCGCTCCTTCCACTGGAGGCCGAACCCCGGCACCCGCACCGACCTGGTCGCGGACGGCCTGGACACCGTCGCCGAGGTGTACGTCAACGGACACCACGTCGGTGCCGCCCGCGACCAGCACCTCACCTACCGGTGGCCGGTCGACGAGGTGCTGACGCCCGGCGACAACACCGTCGAGGTGCGATTCGCCTCCGCCTGGGACGCCGCCCTCGCGCACGAGCGCGACCACGGACCGCTGCCCTCCCCGTACGACGAACCGTACCCGCACGTCCGCAAGGCGGCGGCCAACTTCGGCTGGGACTGGGGGCCGCACTACGTCACCGCCGGCATCTGGCGCGACATCGGGCTGGAGACGTACACCGGCCGGATCGACCACCTCCGCCCGCTCGTGCGGCTCGCCGACGACCACCGCGGTGCGGAGGTCACCGCACATGTCAGGGTCGACGCACCCGCCGGCTCCCGCGTCCTGGTCGAGCTGACCGGCCCCGACGGGCGAGCGGCCGGACACGCCACGGGCGAGGTCACCGGGCAGGAGGTCGCGGTGACGCTCGCCGTCGCCGATCCCGAACTGTGGTGGCCGGTGGGCCTGGGATCCCAGCCCCGCTACCGGCTGCGCGCCCGCCTCGACCTGGACGGCGCACCGCTGGACGAGGTCACGGTACGCATCGGCCTGCGCTCCGTCGCCGTCGACGAATCCCCCGACGCGCTCGGCACCCGCTGGGCCCTGGTGGTCAACGGCCGCAGGGTCCGCGTCCGGGGGTACAACTGGATCCCCGACGACACCCTGCCCAGTCGCGCCACCCCGCGGCGCGTCGTCGAACGTATCGACCAGGCCGTCGCAGGCAACGCCAACCTGCTGCGGGTCTGGGGCGGCGGCCACTTCGCCACCGAGGAGTTCCTGGACGCCTGCGACGAACGGGGCGTCCTGGTCTGGCACGACTTCCTCTTCGCCTGCGCCGCCTACTGCGAGGACGAGCACACCGCCGCGCTGGTCACCGCCGAGGCCGAACAGGCCGTCGCCCGTATGGCACCGCACCCCAGCCTGGTGGTGTGGTGCGGCGGCAACGAGACGGTACTGGGCCGGCACCACTGGGGGTGGGGCGACCAGATCGGCGAGCGCGGGTGGGGCGCGCGCTACTACCTCGACGTGCTGCCCGGTGTGCTCGCCCGTCTCGACCCGACCCGGCCGTACGTGCCCAACTCGCCCTGGTCCGGCACCCTCGACACCGACCCGGCGGCCGACACGCACGGGCTGAGCCACCTCTGGGACGCCTGGAACGAGGCGGACTACGCCCACTACCGGGACCACGACCCGTCGTTCGTCGCCGAGATGGGCTGGTGCGGGCCCGCCGCCTGGACCACCCTGGAGCGGGTGCTCGGCGGCGAGACGCCCGGCCCCGCCTCCCCGCTGACCCGGCACCATCTGCGGGCCATCGACGGCATGCACAAGCTGACCCGGGGCCTCCAGCCGTATGTGCCCACACCCGCGGAGGGCGCGGACTGGCACTTCGCCACCCAACTGGTGCAGGCCCGCGCGGTCGCCGCCGGGGTCGAGTGGCTGCGCTCGCGGGAGCGCTGCGGCGGGGCGGTCGTCTGGCAGCTCAACGACTGCTGGCCGGCGATCAGTTGGTCCGCGGTCGACGTCGCCGGCATCGAGAAGCCGCTCTGGCACGCGCTGCGTCACTCCTTCGCACCGCGCCTGGCCACCGTGCAGCCCGTCGCCCCGGGCCCGACGCACGATCCGACGGGCGACGAGGGGCTGGCGCTCACCCTGGTCAACGACACCGTGGCGGATTGGGCCCCGGACGTCAGCGTCCTGCGCATCGGCCTCGACGGCCGCGAGTTGGCCCGCACCCGGCTCCAAGCGTCCTGCCCGGCGGGCGAGTTGGTCACTCTGCGGCTGGACCCGGCGGTGGCCTCACCGACGGACCCGCACGCCGAGCTGCTGGTCGTGGACGCGGACGGCGTACGCACGACGTGGGCCTACCGCACCGACCGCGCCCTGAACGCCCCGCCTCCCGTCCGCGAGGTGACCACGGCCTTCGCCGACGGCGCCCTCGATGTGACGGTCACGGCGCGGACGGTCGTCCGCGACATCTGTGTCTTCCCCGACCGCCTCGCCGCGACCCTCGGCGTTCCACCGCACACCCTGTCGGTCGACACCTGCGTGGTCACCCTCCTCCCTGGGGAGTCCCACACCTTCCGTGTCACCTCCCGCGCGGGCGAGCCCCTGCGGGACGCTCCGATTCCCTCGTCCCTCGTCCGCCTGGCGGTCCGATCGGCCTCGGAGCTGACCTCATGACCAACACACGCCGGTTCAGACGGACAGGTGGTACTGATCCGGCACATGGGCCTCGGCGCCCAGTTCGCGCGCCGCGTGGCGGGCCCAAGAGGGACTGCGCAGCAGTTCGCGGCCCATCAGGACGGCGTCGGCCTCCCCATTGGTGATGATCTTCTCGGCCTGTCCCGACTCGGTGATCAGTCCTACGGCCGCGACCTTCAGCGGGGACTCGGCCTTCACCCGCGCGGCGAAGGGCACCTGGTAACCGGGGCCGACCGGGATGCTCACCCCGGAGGCGATGCCGCCGGAGGAGACGTCGAGGAGGTCGATCCCGTGGGCGTGCAGATCGTGGGCGAGACGGACGCCTACGGCGGCTTGTTCTCGGGCCAGACCTCCCGTACGGCGTCCACGACGTCGAGTGCGAACCGGACGCGGTTCTCGTACGAGCCGCCGTAGGCGTCCGTGCGGTGGTTGGAGTACGGGGACAGGAACTGGTTGATCAGGTAGCCGTGGGCGCCGTGGATCTCGGCGATCTCGAATCCGGCGGCGAGGGCCCGGCGGGCCGCGTCCGCGAACTGCCGGACGACCTCACGGATCTGATCGACCGTCATCTCCGTGGGCACGGGGTGACGCTCGCTGAAGGCGACCGCGCTCGGGCCGATCGGCTGCCACCCGTGCGCCTCGCCCTGGGCGGCCAGGAAACGGGTGATCCTTCGGAAGCCCTCGACCTGGGTGTCGTTCCACAGGCCCAGGTCGTAGGGGGTGATCCGGCCCTCGGGTGAGACCGCCGTGGCCTCCATGAGAATCAGCCCGGTGCCACCCGCGGCACGGGCGGCGAAGTGCGCGAGGTGCCAGTCGTTCGGAGCACCGACCGTGGGGCCCTCGGGTTCGGCCGAGTACTGGCACATCGCGGGCATCCACACCCGGTTCGGTACGGTCACGTCCCGCAGGGCGAAGGGCTCGAAGCGTTCGGGGTCAGACGCCCCGGGTCCACACGTCGTTCTGGCCCTGCTTGATGACGTCTTCGAAGGTACGGTCAACGTCACATCTGTTTGGCATCAGCCGATGACGCAGTTCGACTCGCGAACCACTCGGGCTATTCGGGCAGTGCCATCTCGATCCAGGTGGTCTTGCCCCGGCCCACGGGCGAACTGCCCCACGCCGTGGCCAAGGCGTCGACGATGACCAGACCGCGTCCGGACTCCGCCTCGGCGTTCATCGACTCGTCGGTGAGGATCACCGTCGGGACGGGTGGCTGGGAGCTCTTGTCCTGCACTTCGAGCCGGACACCGCCGGCGTGACGGCGCATGCGGACCTCGACGTCACTGTGCGCGTGGATCAGCGCGTTGGTGACCACCTCGGACAGGATGAGTTGCAGGTCGTCGAGGATCGCCTCGGCGTCCCAGCGCGTCAGCAACTCGCGCAGACAACCACGCGCGGACGCCACCGCCTTGAGGTCGTCGCGCTGGATGGGCAACCGCGCGACATCCCGTCGGCCCCCTGCCCGGGCGCCGTCGTATCTCATCAGCCGCAGCGCCAGGTCGTCGTCCAGTGTCTCGTGGAGCCGGCGATCCCCGATCAGACCGTCCGCGAGTACGTCCATGTTCTCCCGGTCGCCACCGGCGAGGCCGTCCGCCAGCCGCGCGAACGCGCCGTCGGGGCCCAGTGCCCGGATCTGGAGGAGACCGTCCGTGAACAGGGCGAGGACACTGCCCGGTGCCAGGGTGATCTCCCGCTGCTCGTGACGGTGACCTCTCCCGAGGCCCAGTGGCGGACCGACCGGCACATCGACCGTCGCGGCCTCACCCCGGGCCGGGCTGAGCAGGGGCGGTGGATGACCGGCGGTCGCGATCTGGGCGACACCGGTCGACGGATCGAGCCAGAGGCAGCAGCAACTGGCGTACCTGGAGGCGCCGAGGACGTGCAGCAGTCCGTCCACACGCTCCAGGACGGTCGCCGGTGCGTGGCCCTCGGAGGCGTAGGCGAAGACCGCGCTGCGCAGATGTCCCATCACCCCCGCCGCCTCCACGCTGTGTCCCTCGACGTCCCCGACGCAGAGCCCGAGCCGGCCGTCGGGCAGGGGAATGACGTCGTACCAGTCCCCGCCCACCGCGACGCCCGCGCTGGCCGGCACATAGCGGGAGGTCACCACCACCTCCGGGCGCAGGGGCAGGATCGCCGGAAGCAGGCTGCGCTGCATGGCGCGTACGAAGGCGTGTTCCGCTTCGGAGACACGGATGCGTTCCAGGGTCTGGCCGATCAGCCCGAGCATGAGGGTGGCGAGGGCGATGTCCTCGTCGGCCGGAAACCGGCGCCACCGCGGTGGGAACTGGAGGATGCAGCAGCCGGTGGCCCGGCCGTTGGCGATGAGGGGGACGTACGCCCGCGGATGGTCGTCGGAGGCGGGGACGGTGCGCGGGGTGGCCGTGGAGGCGAACACCTCGCCCGTCAGCTGCGTCCTCACGTGGGTCACAGCGAAGGTCGCCGGGGTCGTGCGCGACAGCGGGGTGCCGTCGACCTGGCCGATCTCCTCGCGGGAGAAGTGGGAGGCCCCGACGACGCGCAGGCGTCCGTCCTGGACGCGGCAGAGCATCAGCGCGTCGGCGCCGAAGGGGGTCATGACCTGATCCTGGGCGGCGGTGAGGACGTCCCGGGCGTGCACGGCGGTGGCCAGTTCCGTGGAGAGGCGCTTGAGCTTGAAGAGGAAGGTGGTGGCGGTGAGACCCCAGTCGCGCCGGCCCGAGGTGCCGGTGACATCGGCCTCGGGCGGCTCCGCAGGAACCTGCGGAATGAACATCGGGATGGGCGGCGCGTCCATCGGTAGATGTCTTTCGGCAAGGGCCAGCAGTTCGCCCGCTAGGTGCTCGGCGACCCGTCGCATGTCGCGCAGTTCCTCCGGCGGGACCGTGGCGTCCGGGTTCTGGGTGCGCGACCAGCGCACGCTCAGGCAGCCGAAGTTCCGTCCCGCGGCGATGAGCGGGACGGATGCCAGGGCCAACGGGAAGGGGCCGTGCAGACGGAGGGTCGGCACCTGGCGGCAGATCTCCTGCAGCTCCGCGGCTTCGGCCACGACCAGCTCGCCGTTCCGGTACGCCCGAGCCGTCGGCAGCCGCAGATCGTTGACGTCCAGTTCCGAGGGAACGGTGAACGCGCAGGGGGTGTCGACCGCCATGGCGACTCCCAGTGCGGATCGACCGGCGACGGGGAGGTAGGCGGCGTAGGTGCTGGCGTCGAGCCTGCCGCTGAGATCGAGCAGGGCCGAGGCGAGGGCCAGGTCACGGGGCGAGCCGGGGCTCCCGTAGACCGGCGCTGCATCTGACCTGGTGTCCACGGTGCCTCACGCCTCACGCCACCGGCGTGCGCCTGGTCGCCCCAGGCCCCCAGCTCGCCAGCAGGCGAAGGGCCTCCACGGAAGGAGAGTCCGGCACGGGGTAATGGACCACCAGCGACTGGTCGTTGTCATTGCCGACCTTGAACAACTCGTAGGCCAACGACAGCTCGCCCACAAGGCCGTGATGGAATTCCATCACGCCGTGGATCTTCTCCCGGACGTCGTGCGTGGCCCACATCCACCGGAAGTCGTCACTCTTCACGGACAGCTCGCCCACCAACACGGACAATCGCGGATCGTCGGGATGACGACCGGCGTCCATCCGTAGCGCGTAGACGATCTCTCTCGCCTTCCGTTCCCAATCGACGTACAGATCACGGTATTCGGGCCGCAGGAACACCAGCCGCGCCCAGTTGCGCTCCGCGACCGGAAGCTCCTCCCAGTCACCGAAGAGCGCTGCCGCCAGCCGGTTCCATGCCAGGATCTCCGCGCGGCGCCCCACCACATAGGCCGGAACCGCGTCCAGGATGTCCAGGAGGTGACGCAGTGGCGTGCGCACCTCCTGGGGGCGCACCACCTGCTTCGTCCTGGGCTTCGCCTTGGCGAGACGGGTGAGGTGGGTGTGCTCGGCGTCGGACAGCAGCAGGGCACGGGCGATCGAATCCAGCACCTCCACGGAGACACCCTGCGCGTTGCCCTGCTCAAGACGCGTGTAGTACGCGACCGAGACACCCGCCAGCTGTGCCAGCTCCTCCCGCCGCAGCCCGGGCACCCGGCGCTTGCGCCCGGAGACGGGCAGGCCGACGTTCTGAGGCTTGAGCCGGGCCCGCCGGGTGCGCAGGAACTCGTTCAGCTCGGCACGGTGATCCGGAGTGCGGCCGACCGAGCCGTCCAGGTCCAAAGACTCCATACCCTCATTATGCGTCGATTCACGTGATCGTCCGTTCGGCAGCCTGTCCCTACCAGTAGTACGAAATTGAGTCGTAAGCAACAGAGTGGTCTGGCTACGGGCGGCGACGTCGCGCAATGTTGCTGCATGCCCGGTGGAAGACAGCCGGACAGACAATCCCCCGGTCCGCCCGGAAGAACGCGGCGGCGAAGCGCCCCACCCGAGGATCTTCGCATCGTTTCCACCACGCGAAAAGGAAATGCGACACTCGGCGGCCCCACTGTCCACTGTCGGATTGCCCCAGATCGCGAAAGCGCATGGGACCAAAGGGAAATGAACAGTCCCACGAAGAAAGTGCCGCTCGGGCACCCGTGCGATCGCGGCGGCGAGGACCGCTTTCGATCAGGGTCCCTGGCCCCGTCTCTCGCACGAGGAGCGGGCGGGTCACCCGCGCGCGTTCGCCGCCGAGCTGCGACGCCGCTCGACGGACCTCGCCGAGTTCTGGTCGCGGCAGAGCGGTGTGCTGCACACCATCGCCTCCGGGGTCGGAGATCTCGGCGCGTCCGGCTTCGAGTTCTACGCCGGTCTCGCGGCCGACTTCCCGTTCGAGGAGGAACTGCCCGCGGCGTACGGCGAGTTCGGTCTGCTCGTCCGGGAACACGTCGGTGTCGTGGGGGCCATCGTCGCGTGGAACCACCCGGTCGGCCTCATCACGTACAAGCTCGCCCCGGCCCTGCCGGCCGGCTGTACCGTCGTCCTCAAGCCCGCTCCGGAGGCACCGGGCGAGGCGTACGGCATGGCGGAGATCGCCGAGACGATCGGGCTCCCTCAGGGTGTCCTGAACGTCCTGAGCGCCGGGCGAGAGGTGTCCGAGTCGCTGGTCAAGGACGAGCGGGTCGACAAGATCGCCTTCACCGGGTCCACGGCCGCCGGGCGCCGGATCGGCTCGCTCCTCGGCGGCCGGATCGCCCGGCACTCTTCGAAGTGCGAGACCGCAACTACCGGGTGACGCGGCCCGGAACAAGATCTTCGGCTCCCTCGGCATCGACGGGGTCACGCCGCACGAGATGATCGCCGACGGCCCCCATCGTGTCATCGCCCTGCTGGAGCCCACGGGTCTCGACGGTGAGGGCAACCGGTGTCCCAGCTCCTCGCGGAGTTCTTCTGGATCGAGGACGGCAAGGTCACCGACATCCGCCCGTTCTGGTGGGACATCACCGCGCTGAAGCGCATCGCCGAGTCGCGAGCGGCGGTCGCGGAGACGGACCAGTAATGGCCCTGATGAGGACACGAGGCCCGGTGACGCCGTACGCCGCGGTGACCTGCGTGCCTCCCCCGCCCCACGGCCCCACGGCCCGGCGCGCGTCAACGCCGCGTCGGGCCGTGGACGGTTCGCGGGTGTCAGACGCCGACCGGCGGGCGGTCGGCGACACGACGGAACTTGCTTCCGTGGAACAGGAGCGGTTCGACCGGGGCCTGCCCGAGGATGTTGTGCACTTCGAGGAAGGCGACGTCATGGTCACCGGCCGTGGCGACGTCCGCGATCGAGCAGGTCAGCATCAGAGCGCTGCCGCCGATGTGCACGGCGCCCTCGGCGGTGGCCGACCAGTCCACGTCGGTGAACCGTTCCTCCTCGGGGCCGGCCAGCACCCGGCAGTACTCGGCGTGCTGCTCCGCCAGCACGCTGATCCCGATGTGTGTCGCCCGGCGAAGTCGCGCCCAGGTCCGCGACTTGCTCCCGAATGCCACACTCACCAATGGGGGGTCGAGCGAGACGGACGTGAAGGAACTCGCCGCGAGGCCGACGGGTGCGCCGTCGACGAGTGCGCATACCGCGGTCACCCCGGAAGGGAACAGCGAGAACGCGCGGCGGAGATCCTGATGGTCGGCGACCGGGGCCGCTGCCTGTGTCGTCATGGCTTAACACCTCGAAATCGGTGGCTCGTTGACGTCAGCTTCGCCCTCCGATAGCACAGTTGTCGACGTTCGTCTTCCATGGTGTGGGAATGCAGAACTGTTCGTTCGTTTTCCATTCCACGGAATCGTCCTGTGGACAGGCCGACTCGGGCGGCGGGACGATCCCGGCGGCGTCCGCGCGCCGTGGAGAAACACCTCCTGAGCCGAACGTGCGGGCAGACACCTACCGGCAGGGGTCAGCGGTCATGATCGAGTACTCATCGCTTTTCATCGACGGCGCCTGGCGCCCACCGTCCTCGACGCATTCCTTCAAGGTGATGTCGGCGACCACGGGCGAACTCATCGGTGTCGCCCCCAGCGCCGATCGAACCGACGCCGATGCCGCCGTGGCGGCGGCCCGAAGGGCGTTCGACGATCCGCACGGCTGGTCCTCCTGGGAGCCCGAGCGGCGGGGTGCCGCACTCAGGCGCTTCGCGGAGGCCATGGAGCGCCGCGCCCAGGAGATCGCGCGGTGCGTGAGCATGCAGAACGGCATGCCGATCGCCGTCTCGTCGATCGGTGAAGGCAGCCTGCCGCCCATGGTGCTGCGCTACTACGCGGACCTGGCCGAGGCGACGGCCGTCGAGAGCACCCGGCCCGGCCTGCGCTCGGGCATGACGACGGTGCGCCGCGAGCCCGTGGGCGTGGTGGTGGCGATCGCGCCGTGGAACGCCCCCCAGGCCCTGTCGGTGTTCAAGTACGCCCCGGCTCTCGCCGCCGGCTGCACCGTGGTGCTCAAGCCCTCCCCCGAAACGGTGCTCGACGCGAACCTGATCGCCGTGGCGGCGTCGGAGGCGGGCCTGCCGCCTGGGGTGCTCTCGGTGCTGCCCGCGGACCGGGACGTCAGCGCCTATCTGGTCGGCCATCCGGGAGTGGACAAGGTCGCCTTCACCGGGTCCACCGCGGCGGGCCGCGCCATCGCGGAGGTGTGCGGCAAGCTGCTGCGTCCCGTGACGCTGGAGCTGGGAGGCAAGTCCGCCGCGGTCATGCTCGACGACATCGACCTGAGCGACCCGGCACTGGCGTCGGCCCTCCCCGCCGCGACGATCGCCAACTCCGGCCAGACCTGCTACCTGGGCACACGTGTCCTGGTCCCGTCCCACCGCCACGACGAAATCGTGGAGTATCTCGCGGACCTGGTCGGTTCCCTGGTGATCGGTGACGCGCTCGACCCGACCACCCAGCTCGGGCCGCTGGTCAGCGCGCAGCACCGGGAGCGGGTCGAGCGGTACATCACCGTGGGGCACGAGGAGGGCGGCAAGGTGGTGACCGGTGGGCGCCGTCCCGCGTGGGCGAAGGCGGGCTGGTTCCTGGAGCCGACGATCTTCACCGGCCTGGACAACACCAGCACCCTGGCGCGTGAGGAGATCTTCGGCCCGGTGCTGACGGTCATCCCCTACCGGGACGTGGACGACGCGATCCGTCTCGCCAACGACAGTGAGTACGGGCTCGGCGGCACGGTCTGGACCTCCGACCCGGAGCGTGGCATGTCCGTCGCGCGCCGTATCCGGTCCGGCACGCTCGGAGTCAATGGTTACCGGGTCGACCCGGGCGCGCCCTTCGGCGGTGTGAAGGCCAGTGGACTCGGCCGGGAGCTGGGCCCGCAGGGCCTGGCCTCGTACGAGGAACTGAAGTCGATCTACCAGCCCGCTTAGGGCGGAAAGCCCGCATATCCGTGTTCTGCCGTATGGCCGCCCCGAAAGAGGGTGATTCAGGGAATGCGGCGGCCCGCGTGCAAGTGAGTGACAGACGACGAGGAGATACGCAGTGAAGGTCCCCCAGGCGAGGTCCTGGCTGTTCGTGCCGGGCGATCGTCCGCCCTTGTTCGCCAAGGCCGCGGCCAGCGCGGCGGACGTGGTGGTCCTCGACCTGGAGGACGCCGTCGCCCCGGCGGACAAGGACCGGGCCCGCGCGGAGGTCGCGCGGTACACCGCCGCCCACCCGGCCTACGTCCGTGTCAACGCGGCGGACACCGAGTTCCATGCGGCCGACGTCGCCGCCTTCGGCGCCGGCAGCGCGGTGCTGGGCCTCGTGGTGCCCAAGGTCGACGATCCGGACGACGTCAGCCGCACGGTGCGGCACCTGCGTACGGACGTCCCGGTCGTCGCGCTCGTCGAGACCGCTGCCGGCGTCGAGAACGCCTCCCTGATCGCGGCCCACCCGGCCACGGCCCGGCTCGCTTTCGGCAGCGTCGACTTCGGCCTGGACGTCGCCGCCCTGGGTGACGGCGAGGAGATGCTCTACGCCCGCTCCAGGCTCGTCATCGCCTCCCGTGCGGCCGGGATCGCCGCACCTGTCGACGGGGTGACCACCGACCTGGACGACGCCCGCCGGACGACGGCCGACGCGGTGCGCGCCCGGCGGCTGGGATTCGGCGGCAAGCTGTGTGTCCACCCGCGACAGGCCGAATCCGTGAACGCGGCCTTCACCCCGAGCGCGGAGGAGATTCGGTGGGCCGAGCGGGTCGTGGCGGCCATGAGCGCGTCCGGCGGCAGCGCCGTGCGCGTCGACGGACAGATGATCGACCATCCGCGGCTGATGTCGGCGCGCAGGATCCTTCAGGCCGCGCCGGACGCCCGAGCGGGACACTGAAAGGGGACACCGAGAAACGCACCGTTCAAGAAGAAACGATACGTCCCAAGGTATTCTTTTTATTGGATACGTGCGATATAACGTAGATCCGCCATTGTCGCCGGAGTATGTTATGAAACAGCCTATTCACACCGCTCCCGCAAGCCATGTGGGCCGGGTTTTCAGTCTGCTGGACCTGCTCGGGCGGCAGACCTCCCCCGTCACCCTCAGCGAGATCGCCCGTCAAGCCGGACTGCCCGTCTCCACGACGCACCGGCTGCTCGGCGAACTGGTCGCCTGGGGCGGTGTGGAACGCATGGACGGCGGGCTCTACCGGCTCGGTGACAAGATCTGGCGGCTCGGGGCGGCCTCGTCCTGGGAGCGCGACCTCAGAGGGGCGGCGCTCCCCCATGCCCGGGAGCTCGCCTCCTGTACCGGCGCGGCGGTGGCGATCAGTGCCATGGTCGGTGACCAGTTGATCTGTCTCGACACCATCCGCGGCCGGCTGCGCAGCATCTACCTCGCCCAGCCCGGTGACGAGATACCGCTCTTCGCCACCAGTGCCGGCAAGTTGCTGATGTCCACGGTGGACCGGACGGCTCTCACCGACGCGTTGCGCACGCGTCTGGAACGACGGACGCAGTACACCCAGGTCGTGCCCAAACTGGTGCTGGCCCAACTGGAGGCGGCCCGTCAGGCGGGATTCGCCGTCTCGCACTCGGAGAGCACGATGGGCCAGTCCTCCCTGTCCGTTCCCGTTTCCACCGGCATCGATCACACACCCATGGCGCTCACGGCGCTGGTCCCCACGACACAGGCCGACCTGCCGAAGCTGGCGCCGGTCCTGCGGAAGTACGCCGAACTCATCTCCCGGTCCATCACCGATCGGGACTGACGCGGAACGTTCCGACGGCCGTCGTGCGTCCTGCCGCGTCGCGGACGGTCGTCCTGACGAGGGAAGCGTCCTGCGCGTCACCGGTGTCCGGCGACGCTCCGACCACCAGGCCCTGGTGGTCGAACAGGGGCGACACCAGGCGGTAGTCGAACACCGCCGCCGTGCCGTCCGCCTCCGGGCGCAGCGCTCGTGCCGCCTCGGCCATGAGGAGCGCCTGCAGGGGTCCGTGGACGACAAGACCGGGGTAGCCCTCCACGTCCCGGGCGTAGTCACGGTCGTAGTGGATGCGGTGCCCGTTGTAGGTCAGGGCCGAGAAACGGAACAGCAGGACGGGACCCACCTCCACGCGCCGTTCATGAGGCTGGAGTTCGGCCTCGGCGGCGGCCGGCGCCTGCTCCAGGGCGCTCGTCGTGGCGTCCCGGTACAGGATGTCCTGCTCCTCGTCGACGACGATCCGGCCGTCCTGGCTGATCTCGTGGCCCACCGTCACAAAGGTCAGACGTCCCGAACTGCCCTGCTTGTCGACCGACTTGCGGACGTAGGAGCGTCGGACGGTCGGTTCGCCGAAGCAGAGCCTGCCGAGCGTGCGGATGCGACCGCCGGCCCACATGCGCCGCCGGCCGGGCTCCGGCGGGTGCGGCACACCGGTCGTCGCGCGGTGCCCGTCCCGTCCGAGTTCGGCCTGCGCAGGCCGGTCCAGCAGATAGACCCAGTGCCACAGCGGCGGCAGTCCCCCGCTCTCGCCGGGCTCCTCGATGCCCAGCAGCCCGGCAAGGGCCCTGGCGGGCGCGGGGGTCAGGATCTCCGAGAACTCCATGGTCTCGCTCACAGCTCGTTGTCCTCTTCCGTCGACTGTCCCACTGCCTGCCCGGCACGGCCGAACTCCGCACGCAGCGGGGCGTTGTGCGCGCCGAGAGCCGGCACCGGTCCCATCACCGCTTCCCGTCCGGTGATCGTCACCGGTGGCAGCAGTGCCCTGATCGTCCCACCGGGGGTGTCGACGGACCGCCAGCGGTCGCGGGCCTCCAGCTGGGGGTGCTCGCCGAACTCCGCGGGCGTGCGCATCCGGGCGTTCGCGATGCCCGCCTCGTCGAGCAGCGCGACGAGCGCGTCCGCGGTCAGACTCCCGAAGGCGTCCTCGATGACGGGGGTCAGCTCGTCGACATGGGCCACCCGGTCCGGGTTGTGGGCGAAGCGCGGGTCGTGGACGAGGTCCGGTCGGCCGAGCACCTTCTCGCACAGGACGGCCCACTCGCGGTCGTTCTGCAGTCCCATGAACACCGCGGCCCCGTCGGCGGCCGTGTACGGGCCGTAGGGCGCGATCGACGCGTGGCGGGCGCCGGTCCGGTGCGGCGGACGGTCGCCGTAGACCGAGTAGTAGAACGGCTGCTGCATCCACTCACCGAGGGCGTCCAGCATGGCGACCTCCACATCGCTGCCCCGGCCGGTGCGCTCGCGCTCGTAGAGCGCCGTCAGGATGCCGGTGTAGGCGTACATGCCCGTGGCGATGTCGGCGATGGAGATGCCCACCTTCGAGGGTGTCTCCGCCGTGCCGGTGACCGACACCAGGCCCGCTTCGCACTGCACCAGCAGGTCGTAGGCCTTCTTCGACCGGTAGGGCCCCGACGACCCGTATCCGGAGATCGTGCAGGTGATCAGGCGCGGATGCCGCTCCCGCAGGTCGGACGAGCCGAGTCCGAGCCGGTCCACGGCGCCGGGAGCGAGGTTGTGCACGAACACGTCCGCCCCGGCGATCATCGCGTCGAGCAGCTCGCGGTCCTCGGCCGCCTTGATGTCGAGCGCGGCGCTCTCCTTGCCGCGGTTGAGCCACACGAAGTAGCTGGCCTCGCCGTGGACCGTCCGGTCGTAGTCGCGGCCGAAGTCCCCCGTCCCGGGCCGCTCGACCTTGATGACCCTGGCGCCGAGATCGGCCAGTTGCCGGGTCGCGAACGGTCCCGCGACGGCCTGTTCGAGCGAGACCACGGTGATCCCGTCAAGTGTGTGCATGGGTGTTCTCTCTGCTCCGGTCGGGCGGTCGGGAACGCGTGTTCCCAGGGTGGATCAAGTGAGCGGGCGTTCCGCGGCGTTGACGGTGTGCCGTTCCTCCGCGGTCCACCGGGGCCAGCCGGCGTCCGGCACTCCGGTGTGGAGGAACAACCGCAGCGAACGCTGGAGGTCGCGTGAGACGTCGTCGATCGACGCATCACCGTCGAACAGGGAAGCGAGCTCTCCCGCACGGTGGTTGCCGAACAGCACCGGCACGTCGAGCGTGTGCGTCGCTCCCAGCCGGCCGTCCCACTTCCTGGCGGGACGGCCATAGCGTGAACGCCATACCGGCGCTCCGCGGGCGGCGGCGGCAGTGGCCCAGTCGTCGGCCGGGCGGTCGAACAGGGCATCGGTGAGGGCGTGCGACAGCACCCAGTGCGGATCACCCTTCCGGTCACCGCTCACCTGTCCCTCGGCCCGTGCGTACCGTTCGCCTCCCCCTCCCCCCGGCAGGGCGTCGAGCAGGGAGACTGCTTCCGCGCGGGTGACGGCGCGCGAGGACCGTTCGTCGACGAGGAGGAAGGTGCCCTCGTCTGCGGTCGTGTTGACGAGATGCGGCACCGGCGGTGCGGCCGACTGGAGTTCGGGCAGCGGGGCCGCCAGTTCGCCCACGGCGACCGGGCCGAAGCGCGGTGCCGCGTCCAGTTCGGCGGTGGCCCGGATCAGGTCCGCGTCGCCCACGTGGTTCAGTCCGTCGAGGTCCACCCGCAGCCGGTCCGCAAGCCGCTCGGTGAAGGCGGCGGCCGCGTCGGGGGACTGAAGTCGAGGCGTCCCGCTGTGGAGTGAGACCTGGGCGAAGAGCGACCCGCTGCTCGGCAGGACGGAGTGCAGGGCCGCCGCCATGGAACCGGCCGAGTCGCCGGCCAGGGTCACCCGCGCGGGGTCTCCACCGAACGAGGTGATCTCCCGCCGCACCCACCTCAACGCGGCCTGCTGGTCGTACAGGCCCGCGTTGCCGCAGTTCCCGCCCAGCTGGGGGTGGTAGGCGAACCCCCGGGCTCCGAGGCGGTAGTTGACCGTGACGACCACGGAGTCGGTGGCGTGTGCCAGACGGGCGCCGTCGAGGGCCGCCACCGCGCCGGAGCCGTTCGTGAACGCGCCTCCGTGGAGCCACACCAGAACGGGGAGCCCGGCCCCCGCGCGGGGATCGGGCGTCCACACGTTCAGTACGAGGCAGTCGTCACCGGAGGGCGGTGACGAGCCGAGGACCAGCCGGGCGCGCAGGCTGCCCGGCTGGGGGGCCGAGGGGCCCGGCCGGTCGGCGGCGCGCACTCCGTCCCAGGCGGGCAGGGGGTCGGGCGGGCCGAAACGGCGCGTGCCGGTCGGGGCGGTGGCGTAGGGAACACCCAGGAAGGAGACGACCGTGCCGTCGCTGCTTCCGCTCAGCCAGCCGGCCTCGGTCGGTGTGAGCACCGTCGGGTGTTCGGGTCCGTCGGTCATCGGAGCTCCTGGCGGCCCCGCGCCGTCCGTGCGTCGGTGCCCTCGGTCATGACGCCCGCGCACCCGCGTGGCGGGCGCTTCCCCGTGCGGCGGCGCGGGCCGCGGGAGCGATGGAGGTCATGACCGTGCGTGCGGTCGCCGCCGCGTGGCCCACCGGGATGTCGCCGAACAGCAGCTTCATCTCCAGGTAGTTGATGCCGGACGTCTCGACCTGGGCGACCAGCTGGTCGCGGACGCTGTCGACGGTGCCGACGACGGCGTTGCCTGCGGCCAGCAGGCGCTCGCCGCTGAAGGCTCCGTCGAGCCGATGGTCGTCGTTCTCGTGCCACAGGTGCAGGATGCGCTGCTCGTGGAGGTCGTGGGCCCGGTGGAACAGGTCCAGTGCGTGGGCCTCGGACTCACCGATGACGACGGGTCCGGAGATCCCGAGCCTCGGCTCCTCCTCCTGCGGGTTGAGCCGGCCCGGCTCGTCGCGGTGCTTCTGCCAGGCGTCCCAGTAGGTCTCGGCGAGGGCGGTCATGGCTCCGCTCTCCCAACGGCCCACGAAGTTGATGCCGTTGGAGCCGGCCCATTCGGCCGAGGCCGCGTTGCCCGAGGCGTACCACAACTGCGGGTAGGGCTTCTGGAAGGGGAGGATCGACAGCTGGGCGTCGTAGTCCCGCAGCAGCTTGCCGGTGTGCTTCATCCGGCCGGTGCCGAGCGCGTTGGTCACGGCCGTAAGCGTCTCCTGGTACAGGGCGCGCACATGGTCGCGGTCCCCCTCCACGCCGACGATCCCGAGCTCGATCGGGCTGATGCCCGCGCCCACGCCGAAGTCGAGCCTGCCGTGGGTGAGTTGGTCGAGCGTGGCGATCTCCTCGGCGAGCCGGAAGGGCTCGTAGGAGGGCAGCACGTTGACCAGGGCCCCCAGGCGCATGACCGTGGTCGTCCGGCTCAGCGCGGCGATGAAGATGTTCGGGGACGGGCACACGGACAGGGGGGTGCCGTGGTGTTCGGTCACGTGGTAGTGGTCGAAACCGGCCCGCTCGGCCTCCTCCGCGAATTCCAGACGGCCCGAGAGCACGCCCTCGGGGGTGTCGTGGGAAAGGTCGAAGGAGTCGAATATTCCAAATTTCAGGGACATCTGTCACCTTTCTTGTCGACTGGGCGGGGAGCGGAGCTATTTCTCCGCGATGACGACTTCGTCCCCGTCCCAGTCGAAATCCGCGTTGAGTTGTGCCTCGGCCGTGGCCTGCCGCATGTAGTCCAGGACCTCCTGGCCGCCCGCGGCGCGGCCGACGACCTCGGGTCGGCCGTCCGGGGTGATGAGGCAGGGCAGGAAGCTGAGCCGGTCCAGCGTGCGGCCGTCGAACTCGGCCTTCATGATCAAGCTCTTCCGGGACGCTTCCGGGAACGGGTAATTGGGGTACGACGGGTCGATGTGGTCCGCGGCCGAGCCCGGCCGTTCCCGCAGCCGGGACCGCATACGGGTGGTGAGTTCCTGGCGCCGGAAGACGTAGTGCGACTCCCAGGGGAACGCCGTGACGAAGTTTCCGAGGCAGTAGAAGATCGGCTTGCCGCGGTAGAACTCCACGCCCTTGAGGACGTGCGCGTGATTGCCGAGGATCACGTCGGCGCCGGCGTCGATCGCCGCCCGCGCGACGGCCTTCTCGTAGTCGTGCAGGTGGAACTCGTGCCGGACCGAACCGAAGTGCGCGTGGCCGATGTGCAGGGCGACCAGCAGCACGTCGCAGTGTTCGCGCAGTGCCTGGATCTCCTCGCTCATGGCCTTGAGGCTCCAGGGCTCCGGCCAGGTGTAGATCTGCGGCGGTCCGGCGGGCAGCCGGGACGGCTCGTAGTGCGTGATCACGTCGACGTACGCCACGCCGGGCTTCGTCTCGGTCGCCGCGTTGGCGTCGACTCCGACACAGTCGTAGGACAGGAGCCCGAACCGCACGCCACCGCGTTCGATGACGGCGGGCGCCGCGGCCTCGTTGATGTTCATGCCCGCGCCCGCGTGCGCGATGCCGTGCTCGTCGAGCCACGCGACCGTGTCGCCGATGCCCGGCGGGCCGTAGGTGTAGGCCGGGTTCCCGGCGAGGGACACGGCCGTGAAGTTCCCCGCCGTCAGGCCCCGGAGTTTGTCGGGATCGGGAGCCGGCAAACGATTGTCCCAGGCCGGCTGGGGATTACGGGTGTGCATGAACTCGAGATGACCGATCACCAGGTCGGCCTCGCTCAGATAGGGCGCCGTGGGCGTGAAGTAGCGCTCGGGATCGTCGTCCATGCAGAGCATGAGTTCGCCCGTGGCGACCATCGTCACCCTGTTCTGAGGCTTTGTCATTGGTCCTCCTCTTCGAGACCATGCGACCTGGACGAACCGATCGTCGTCCCCTCGCCGCCGCATTGTCGAACCAGGCTTTCCGCCCGGTGGAACAGCCGCTTATATTTCTCCGGATATCAGTTCCGCCGTGGCGGAACTGATATCGATGAATTCGGCGAGCGAAGCACCCGTGCCGCGGCAGTCGACGGTGATGTGTGTCGGCGCGGCCTCCAGGAGGAGTGCCAGCCGCGCGCGCACCGCGGCCGCGTCGTCCTCGGCTCCCACGACGAGTGTCACCTGAAGGCCGACCGACGCGGGATCGCGGTCCTCCTGCTCGGCGGTCGCCCTCAACTCGGCCGCTGCGGGCGCCAGTTGCTCCGGCGTGAGTTGTGGCGCCGTGATCCAGCCGTCGCCCAGGGTCACGATGCGCCGCCGCACCCGCTCCCTCGCCCGCTCGGTCGTCCCCAGCCCGCCCCCGAGCCACACGGGGATCGGGGCCGGTGGCAGCGGGGCGATGCCCACCTGGTCCAGGTGGTGGAACCGTCCGGTGAAGGAGACGACCGGGGTGGACCACAGCAATCGCAGGACCGCGATCTGTTCCTCGATCCGTGCGGCGCGCGTGTCGAACTGGGCTCCGAGGGCTTCGAATTCGACGGAGTTCCAGCCGACACCGACACCGAGGCGGACACCTCCCCGGCTCAGCAGGGCCAGTTCCGCGGTCTGCTTCGCCACGAGCGCCGTGGGCCGCTGCGGCAGGACCAGGACGCTGGGTACGAGTTCCAGGGTGGTCAGGGCCGCGAGGTGACCGAGATGGACGAAGACCTCACGAAAGGGGTCGGAGGCGTCGTAGCGCCCCTTCCAGCCCGGACGGTTGGTCGTGTCGGCTCCCACGACGTGGTCGGCGATGGTCAGGTACTGGTAGCCGGCGTCCTCCGCCGCCGCCACCAGCTTCCGCCGGTCCCCGGCGATGCCATGGGGCAGCGCCAGGCCGACACGAGGCATGTGTACGGACATGTCACACACCTCCGACAGCGGCCTCGCGGAGCGCCGCCTCACGCTGCTCCAGCCGGACGCGGCGCCGCCCGTTCCACACCACGAGGCAGATCGCCAGGACCAGGAGCGTCCCCGCGAAGAGGTTCGACGGCCAGGTGGCGGAGCCGCCGGCCCGCAACTGCATCCCCTGGACGGCGGTCTGGATGAGGACCACCGCGAGCAGGGTGCCGGGGACGTTGATGCGGTGCCGGAACTGTGTGGCGCCCAGCAGGATCGCCGAGATCGCGGGCAGCAGGAGCCGGGCACCGTTGCTGCTGTTGCCGAAGCCGATCTGGGCGCACCAGATGACTCCGGCCGTGCCGGCGACGAAGGAGGAGAAGGTGAGGGACAGGAGCTCCACCTTCGGTACGTTGATCCCGGCCATGCGGGCGGCGTCCGCGTTGTCCCCGACCAGGCGGAGGGTGCGGCCGGACGCGGTGTGCTCCAGCCACACGTGCAGCAGTACGGCCAGGACCGCCAGGGCGATCACCGGTACGGGTATCGGTCCGACCTGTGCCCGGCCGATCTCGGTGAACCACGGTGAGAGATCCGCCTGGACGGTCTTGGCCTGTATCAGGTAGTAGGCGGCGCCCTGCGCCAGGGTGCCGACGCCCAGGGTGACGATGAGGCTGCTCACCCGCAGTCCGGACACGATCAGCCCGGACACCAGGCCGAAGAGGGTGCCGGCGCCGATGGTGACGAGGGCGAGCAGGCCGTCGTTGGCGTGGACGTTCAAGGACAGCCAGGTCATCAGTGCGAGCGAGAACCCGGCCACGTTGGCGAACTGGAGGTCGAGCATGTTCCCGGCGAAGGGCACGACCGCTCCCAGCGCGACGGTCCCTCCGATCGCGGAGGTGACCAGAACGGTCTTCAGGGTGGGCAGCGTCCAGAAGTACGGGGCGTCCCAGAAGGCGAACACCACCACCATGATGACCAGCGCGTACAGTCCGCTGTAGTGGAAGAAGCCCGAGCGTTCGACGAGCCGGGTGAGCAACGGCCGTGTAGAGCGCGGCGAGTTGAGGCCGTCCGCGGGACCGGCCGATGTGCGCCGGAGGCGTCCTGCCGCGGTCGCCTTCCCGCCCGGCGCCGAGTGGACGGACACCGCTCGTGGTGTGGATGCGTTGTCAGAAGGCATATTTGCGGCTTCCTCGCGAGATGACGACGGCCACGACCAGCACGGCGCCGTTGAAGACGTGGTTGACCCACTGGTTCAGACCGGTGAGTTCGATGCCGTGGATGCCGGTCTGGATGAGGAGGACGGCGAGGATGGTTCCCGCCACGTTGAACCGGGCCTTGACCTGGGTGCTTCCGACGAACGCCGCCGCGAACACCGGCAGCAGGTACGCCGCGGAGCTGACGTCGTCCGCCGTGCCGATGGTGGCGAGCAGGACCACCCCGGCAAGCCCCGAGACGGCCGCGGACAGGGTGAGCACCGCGACCTGGTAGCGCTTGCCGCGTACTCCCGCCAGCCGGGCCGCGGCCGGATTGCCGCCGACCGCCAGCAACCGCCGTCCCGAGGGGGTGTGTTCGATCCAGACGTAGGCCACCAGCGCGACCACCAGCAGGGTGGCGGCCGAGATGGGCAGGAAGCCCCAGCTGTCGGCGCCGAGCGCGAGGAAGCTGCCCGGCAGCCGATCACGCGGATACAACGTCGCGCCGTCGAGCACGAGTTGTGTCACGGCGAGCGCGATCGACGACATTCCCAACGTGACGATCAGGCTCGGCAGTTCGAAGGCCGCGACCAGCAGGCCCGAGACGAGGCCGAAGAGGGCCGACAGGCCGATGGACAGCAGGGCGAGCAGCCAGGGGTTGACGGAGGTGTGCAGGGTCAGCGAGGCGGTGAGTCCCATGCTGAACCCGGCGACGTTGGCGAAGGAGATGTCCAGCAGGCCGGCCGACATCGGGAGCACCGCCGCGATCGCGAGGAGACCGACCACCGACGCCTGGCCGAGGATCACCTCCATGTTGTTCACGCTGAGCCAGACGCCGGGTCGCAGCACCTGCCAGAACAACAGCACGACCACGGCCATGACGTAGATCCCGCTGAACCGGACCAGCCCGGTTCGCCGGGCCAGGGCGTCCCACGGCTTCTGCGTGTGGGGACGGGCTCGTGTGATGGAGTCAGTCATCGCCTCTCACTTCCTGGGCGGTGGGCTGGGCGCTGAGGATGCAGAGCCGATCGATCTTCTGTTCGACCAGCTCGGATCCGCTGAGCTCGGCCGTCACCGCGCCCCGGTGCATCACCAACACGCGGTCGCAGATCCTGGCCAGTTCGGCGGAGTCGGAGGAGCCGATCAGCACGGCGCCGGTCCGGGCCGCGAGCTGGATGCCGTCGTAGATCGACTCCCGGGCGGCGATGTCCACTCCCTGGGTGGGTTCGGACAGCACGAGCACCTCCGGCTCACGGGCCAGCCACCTCGCGATCACGGCCTTCTGCTGGTTGCCGCCGCTGAGGGAACGGATCAGTGCCCGGGGGTCGGACGGCTTGATGCCGAGCCGTTCCACCCAGTTGTCCGCCGCCGTGAGTTCGGCGCTCCGGCTGACCAGACCTGCCCGGAGGTAACCGCTCAGCCCGGGTGCCGTGATGTTCGACGCGACGTCGTGGGACGGGAAGAGCGAGTGCCTGGGCCGGTTCGCCGGCACGAATCCGAGTCCCGCCCGGCGTGCGGCGTGGGGCCGGTTTCCCGCCACGGCGTTCGACGCGATGGCCACTCGCCCGGTGCGGCGGCGGTTGCCCGCGACGGCTTCCAGCAGTTCGCTGCGGCCCGAGCCGTCGATCCCGGCGATGCCGACGATCTCGCCGCGCCGTACGTCGAAGCTCACGTTCGCGACGCCGTCGCACTCCAGCCCGGACACGCTGAGGGCGACCGGGCCCGGCTGCGTATGAGAGGTGGCCCGGCGGCTTTCGGCCACCGCCGACTCGGAGCCGACCATCATCTCCACCAGGGAATGGGGGGACAGCTCGTCGGTCGGTCCGGTGCTGACGACGCGGCCGTCCCGGAGCACCGTGACGCGGTCGGCCATCGCGAACACCTCGTCGAGGTGATGGGTGACCAGCAGGATGCCGACACCGCGGTCGCGGAGACCGGCGAGCACCTCGAACAGCCGCTCGGCGTCCGAGGCCGGCATGGCCGCGGTCGGTTCGTCGAGGACCAGCAGGCGGACCGGTCCGCCGCCGTCCTGGAGTGCCCTGGCGATCGCGACACCCGTGCGCTGTCCTGGAGTCAGGCGTCCGACGGGCTGTCGGACCGGCAGCTCGTAGCCGAGGTCGGCGAGCAGGTCCTGGGCCCTGCGTCGGCACGCCCGCCAGTTGACGAGGCCGCCACGGCGCCGCACGTATGCGCCGTCGAGGGCCAGGTTGTCCACGGTGTCCAGCGTGTCCACCAGGCCGAGATCCTGGTGCACGAAGCGCAGACCGGCTTCCCGGGCGGCGGCGTGGTCCCCCATGGGGAAGGTGCCGTCGGGTGTGGAACAGCCGACAGGTGTGTCGGGGGCGTGGAAGCCCGCCAGTATCTTGATCAGGGTCGACTTGCCGGAGCCGTTGTGGCCCAGCAGCGCGTGGATCTCTCCGGCGCCGACGGTGAGTTCGACGTCGCGCAGTGCGGCGGTCGCCCCGAAGGTCTTCGACAGGCCGCTCAGTGCCAGTGCGGGCCATGCCGCCGTGGTGGGATGCGATTCGATGCTCATGTCAGATCTTCCACATCGACTTGAACAGCTGCTGGTAGCCCTTCGGGAACGCCGACTGGCCTCCGTCGACGAATTCCTCGACGTTGTTCGGGTACAGCGCCCACTTCGTGTCGGGATGGTGGGCCCAGGGGTCGTACGGTTTGTCGTCGGCCCAGTAGCGGACCAGTCCGTCGACCATGAACCATCCGTAGGTGATGAAGGGCTGGGCCACCCACGCGACGGTCGTGGGCTGCTCGGACCGCAGGTCACGGAGCTGGGACTGCAGGGGGGCGGTGCCGACGATCGCGGGCACCTTGAGGCCGGCCTGTTGCAGGGCGGCCACCAGACCCGAATCGGTGATGCCGGACTGGATCATGTAGTCCGTCTCCGGGTGGCGTTGCAGGGCGGCGACGAACGGCGCGGAGGGGTTCGGGCCCGTGGCGACACTGAGGTCGTCGGTGACGGTGTAGATCTTGCAGCGGGCTCCACAGCCGACCGCGATCTGGCGGTTGAAGCCATCCAGGATCGGATCGAACACGTTTGCGAACTGCGGTACCATCACGGTCTGGATGGTCACGTCGCCCTTGGGGTGGTGCTGGGCGATGTGCTTGAGGACCACGTTGGCCGTCGCGGCGCCCTCGTAGTACTGGAGCTTGTTCGCGCTCAGCACCTTGACGACACCCTTGCCCACGGTGTTGCTGGAGTTGGCGTCCAGGATGATCATGTTGCGCTTGATCGCGCCGGGGATCTGGGACTGGTAGTTGGCGTACTGCGCGCTCGGCATGATCACGCCGTCGCACCCGGCCTGCCCGCTCGACCTGACCGCGGAGCCGTAGGAGCTCGACACGTTCTGATCCGCCTGGATCACGGTGACGCGCCAGCCCAGGGCCGCGGTCGCCTGCTCCACTCCGCGCCGGAAGAGTTCCGTGTACTGGTTTCCGTTGTCGATGAAACAGACGTGTTTTCCCTTGGGGGCGGGCTTGCTCAACGGGAAATCACCGCCCAGCCCTGTGGGTGGGCTCAGGGCGAAGTCCCGGCCGATCTCCACCATGCCCTTGGGCAACGGTGCCGGCGTCGCGGCCGCGACGGGTTTTGTGCCCCCGCCGGCGGAATCACTGAGATCCGAGCAGGCGCTCGACAACGCGACTGCGCAAACTGCTGTGACGAGCGCGATAATTCGCCGTCGGCGCGACAATCGCCGGTATCCTGGTTCGCGGGCCAACCTGGTCATATACCTTCGCTCCCATCCATGGGGCTGAGCATCATGGTGGCGTTAAATCGACGTTTCGCGAAGGTTGCCTTCCCCCGACCCTGATGGCAACGAGTCCTTTCCACGAGGTGGAAAGACCCGCCGGGCATGTGTGCCGCCCCTCGGGGAGCGGCGGCCGGGCGTCATCGGGCAGTTCGAGTGAGCGGTGCTCCGTGTCTACGGCAGATCGTCCGCCAGGACGCGATCGAGTGCTGCCCGGCCGGCGGGTCCCCATGTCGGCTTGCCGCCCGGAAGGCCCCGATCCCCGTTCCGGCCCATGAGCATGAGGAACAGGCTTTTCATGGCGGCCAGCCCCCGGGCGCGCCGGATCGTCGCATCGTCCGCACGCGCGTATGCGTCGAAGAACCGTGCGGCGGCGCCCGCGGGAAGGATCACCCAGGCGGCCGCGAGGTCCCACGCCGGATCGCCGGCGAACAGGGCACCGAAATCGACCACGCCCGAGAGCGTCCCGTCCGAGACGACGACATTCGCGGGATGGAGGTCACCATGCAGCCACATCGACGGACCCTCCCACTCCGGGGCCGCTACGGCGTCGTCCCAGACGGCCCGGACGTCGGCGGCGACGTCGCCGGGGTCAACGGCTTGCAGGAACTCCTCGAAGCCGTCCGTGCACTCCTTGGGGTGACCGCCGAGGTTCGCACTGGTCGGCGCCTCCGGAGGGGCCTCCACATGAAGCGCCCCGAGGAAGCCCGCCAAAGTGTCGGCCGCGTGGTCGCCGCGGCTGATCGACGAGCAGTCGAGTGGCTCGCCGGGAACCCACGTCATGATGGTCCAGGGCTTCGGGAAGAGCGCGGACGATACGCCGACCCGTACGGGGTTCGGGACCGGGAGGGGCAGACGCGGGGCCAGGACGGGCAGCCACCGGCGCTCGTTGCGCTGGAGACCGGGGGCGCCTTCCGTGCGCGGCATGCGTACGGCCAACTCGTCCCCGAGACGCCACATCTGGTTGTCCCAGCCGCCCGCCACCTCGCGGACGGCCAGTCCGGCGAGGTCCGGATGCTGCTCCCGCAACAGCTCGCGGATCAGGTCCGCGGTGATCTCGATCTCGGAATCGGTCATGCGCAGCCACGGTACCGGGGCAGGCGAGGCGGCTCGCGCCCTCCGGAAGATCGGGTTCCGCCGGCTGAGGCGACTTCGGCTCGCTGAAGTGACTTGGGCTCGCTGAGGTGAGGGCTCGCTGAAGTCACTTCGGCTCGCCGAGGTGGCTCTGGTCGGTCAGCCTGCCGTCGGGCTCTCCGGGACCGCCTCCGCTCGTGTGAACCCGTGGCTCCGTTCCACTTTCGCGACATGCAGTGTGTAGGTCTCGTACCACTGGGCTCGCCCGCGCAACTGCGCCGCGCGGTGCTCGGCGTTGGTCCGCCACTGCGTGAGGGCGTCGGTATCACGGAAGTAGCTGACGGTGATGCCCAGCCCGCCGGGAGTCTGCGCGTGGTCCATCCCCAGATACCCGGGGACGTCCTTCACCAGGTCCTCCAAGCGTGCGTCGGTCTCGCCGTAGTCGCTCTGGTCGTGGGTGCGCACCGTGGTGAAGACGGCCGCGTAGTACGGGGGTTCATGTGCCTCGACCGGCATGACAGGCACTTCCGAGTGCTCGCTCACGGCGCCACCGCGAGGCGGGGTGCGCCGCCGCGCGTACACCTCTGTCTCGATCTTCATCCGTGGGTCGGCGAGACCGCACACGAGCATCGTGGCGGCCGGCCGGACGTCGCCGAAGTACCGCCGCAGGACCGGCCAGCAGGGCTCGAAGTCCTCGCGGTCGGGCAGCAGGTAGCGCACGCGCACCACGTCGGCGAAGGTGCACCCCGCCTCGGCCAGTGCGGCCCCGATGTTGCGGAGGCACTGCTCGGCCTGCTCCACCACGTCGTCGGAGATCGTCATGGTGGCGTAGTCGAACCCGGTCGTCCCGGACACATGCACCCGGTCGCCGTCGACCACGGCTCGGGCGTAGCCGATCTGCTCCTCGAAGGCCGAGCCGCTGAGGATCGCGCGTCGCTCTGTCATGCGCCGAACGCTAAATGACCAGCATTGATACGTCTAATACGGCCGCATGCATGGTCTGATATCTCTTGGCGTATGGAGCGTCCCGAACTCCCCCTGCCTCAGCTGCACGCCTTCGTCGTGCTCGCGGAGGAACTCCACTTCGGCCACGCGGCCGCCCGCCTGGGCATCGCCCAGCCGCCGCTGAGCCAGCAGATCCGCCGCCTGGAGGACAAGGTCGGTCACGCGCTGTTCACCCGCGCCCCGGGGCAGGTCACCCTGACCCCGGCCGGCAGCGAACTGCTGCCCGCCGCCCGGCGGGCACTCACCGACCTCGCGGACGGCCTGGCCGCGGCTCGGGCCGTCGGCAGTGGACAGGCCGGCCGCCTGCGGATCGGCTTCTCCGCCTCCCTCGCCCTGACGATCCTGCCGGGCCTGCTGCGCACCTTCCGTCACCGGTTCCCCGGCGTGCACCTGGACATCCACGAGATGACCACCGCTCCGCAGATCGCCGCCCTGCACGACAGGACCATCGACATCGGTCTGCTGCGCGAACCCCCCGCCGACGAGATGGAACTCGGCTTCAGTACGGTGCTCAGCGAGCCGTTTGTGGCCGTTCTGCCGTCCGCGCATCCTCTGGCCGCCCAACGGACCGTAAGGCTCGCGCAGTTGGCAGATTCGCCCTTCGTGCTGCTGCCCCGCGCGGTCGGTCCGACGCTGTACGACCAGATCGTCGGCCTGTGCACCGCAGCGGGGTTCGCACCACGGATAGTCCAATCCGCGGTGGAGTGGCAAACGGTGTGCGCCCTCGTGGAAACCGGGCTGGGCGTCTCCTTGGCCCCGGCGAGCATCCGACGCATCCGCCTGAAAGGCGTCGCCTTCCGCAGGATCGAATCCGGCACGGCCCGCACACGGGTGGCCGTCGCCTGGCGCAAGAACGACCACAATCCCCTGGTCACACACCTGCTGGCGACCATCGGCCAAAGCCCGCCGCACAGCGCGTCCCACGGGAGCCGTCACGACCCGACGTAACCCGCACCGTCGGAGATCTCCCAGGGCCTGTCCGGCGGGTCGCGCCACCGTCCCCGCGCCCGCCGGCAATATCACCCGAATGGCGCAACATGGCGTGCCACCCACATGGGTGAAGGTCAAGCTGACTAGTGCCCCAATTGAGGCAATCCGTGAAAGGGGAACCACATGCGCATTCGACGAATCTTCGCCGCCGTCATCGCCACGGCAGCCCTCGCCGGACTCGGCCTCACAGGCGCCACCACCGCCACCGCCGCCAGCCTCACCCCCGGTGAGTGCGAGCAGGGCGGCGGAACGGTCAATTGGGCGAACAACACCTGCAAGGGCGGTTCGGGCGACGGGCAGATGGTCGACTGACTCCCCATAAGGCGCCCCTCAGCCACGCGCTGCGGGGCGCTCCCGCGCGAGCGCGGCCGGAAGGACCACAGGGACCGCGCCGACCCGTCGGGCACGCCGGGTCCGGGCCGGCCCGGAAGCACATGGCGGGCGAGAACTCCTCATCCCAGCCGTCGGCCCACCGCCAGGTTGTCCCGTAACTGCGGGCCGTCCCCCTCAATGCAGGGCGCTCCGTGCTCCCGGATCAGCCGAAGACGAGCTCAACGTTCTTGTCCACCGGACGTGGTACCGAATCGGACGTGTCGCCCTGCCTCCGGAAAGCATCGCGGACCGTGTGCGTCACGAACCGTATGCGTCACGAACCGTATGCGTCACGGACGGAGAAGCAGTTTTCCGATGGTTCCGCGTGATTCCAGGGCGCGGTGTGCCTGATCCGCCCGGTCGAGCGGGTGGACACCGCCGAGGGTGAGGCGGAGCCGACCGTCGGACACGGCGGTGAACAGCCGCGCCGCGTTGTCGAGCAGTGTCCGGCGCGTGGGGACGTGGTCCATGACGATCGGGTGGGTGAGCAGGACGCTGCCCGGTAGTTCCGCGAGCCTGATGGGGTCGGGTTGAGCGTCGGCGCCCCCGTAGTAGGCGTATGTGCCGTGGGCGGAGAGGCAGGCGAGGGAGTCGCGGTAGGTCTCGGCGCCGGTTCCGTCGTAGACGATGTCGACCCCGCGTCCTTCGGTGAGTTCGCGGACCTCCTCGGCGAAGCGTCCGGCCCGGTCGACGATGACATGGCTCGCGCCGGCCCGGCGGGCGGTTTCCGCCTTCTCGGGCGCGGAGACGCGTGCGAGCACGGTGATGCCTGACGCGGCGAGGAGTTGGGTGAGCAGGGAGCCGACTCCGCCGGCCGCGGAGTGGACGAGAGCGGTGCCGCCGGTGTGCGCGTACCGGGCCAGGTGCTGGGCGGTGAGTCCCTGCATCAGCAGGCCCGCGGCCGTGTCGTGGTCGATGTGGTCGGGTACCGGCACCAGGGCGTCGGCGGGGGCCAGGAGCAGATCGGTGTAACTGCCGGGAACGTAGTACCAGGCCACGCGCTGCCCGACGTGAAGGTCGTCGACGTCGTCGCCGAGCGCCTTGACGGTCCCCGAGCCCTCGACACCGAGCGTCGCCGGGAGCGTCAGCGTCGGGTTGAACCCTTGGCGGGTCGAGACGTCCATGTAGTTGACCCCGATGGCGTGCACCTCGACGAGCGCCTGTCCGGGCCCCGGGGCGGGCCGTGTGCTCGCGGTGAGTTCCAGGACCTCCGGCGGCCCGAACCGGTTGATGCGGATCTCACGGGCGGTTTCGCTCATCGTGCGCTCCGGGGGACGTGGACGAGGAGGCGGGTGCCTGCGCTGGAGAAGTAGCCGTGTGCCACGTTCGGCACGTCGGCGGCACCGGTCGGGTGCGAGGTCATAACTACGTCCAGCGCCCCGCCTCACCCTCCGTTGGTCTATGGTCCCCCGCATGGCTGAGCCCTCCTTTCTGACCGCCGTCCGCGAGTCGTACGACACGGTCGCCGCCGATTACGTCGAACGCGTCCCGCCGCCCGCCGCGATGGATCCGCTGTCACGCGCGATGCTGGCGGGGTTCGCCGAACTCGTGCGGACGGCTGGTCTGGGACCGGTCGCGGACCTGGGATGCGGCCCCGGCCGCGTGACGGCGCACCTGGCCGGGCTGGGGGTGTCCGCCTTCGGTGTCGATCTGTCACCGAAGATGATCGAGCTGGCCCGGCACGCCTATCCGAACCTGCGGTTCACCGAGGGCTCGATGACCGCGCTGGAGATGAGGGACGACGAACTCGGCGGCATCCTGGCCTGGTACTCCACCCACCACACGCCCCCGCAGTGGCTGCCGTCGGTGTTCGCCGAGTTCCGTCGCGCGCTCGCACCCGGCGGCTACCTGCTCTGGGGAGACCACGTCGGCGATGAACGGCTACAGCCGACCCGGGGTGCCTGCCTGCTGGCCCGCAACCCGAAAGGACCTGACGGTGGCTGTTCCTGCGGCGAGGCCGCTCGTGTCAGATCGTCGACGGTCACGGCGCGGCACTCAGGCCACGGAGATGAGACGGTGGCCGCCCCAGGCAGATGCGTCGTCACGCCCGTCCGGCGCGAGGACGATCAACACCACTCCGGCGATCGTTTCCGGTTACAGCACTAGACGCGGGCGATGAGTTTGATCTCGATGAGTTGTTCCGGGAAGGCCAGGCCGGTCACGCCGACGATGGTGCTGGCCACCTGCGGATCCTGGCGTCCGTAGGCGGCCTTGCGTACCGGGCCCGCCACCTCGAAGGCCGCGGGGATGTCCAGGACGTACAGCACCTCCTCGACCACGTCGTCGAGAGAGGCCCCGAATCGCCCGAGGAGTTCCTGCGCGTTGACGTAGCTCTGGCGCATCTGGTCGCCCATGTTCGAGAAATCCGTCACTTTCCCGTTGTCGTCCAAAGGAGCGGGGGCGACGAGTTCACTCCCCTTGTTCGCCAGTTGGCCGGAGATATAGATCGTGTCTCCATGCCGAATCGCCTGGACATATCCATAGGAACTTTCCCAGGGAACGCCGAAATTCTCCACGTGAGATCCCTTGCTGGCCGGCACGGTCACGTCCATCGCCTCCGAAAGTGAATGGGCTGACGAATTCCCCGTCACCGTAAAGCCACCAGGTAGGCCCCACAAGCGGCTCCGGTGCCACTTCTCGCACGTATCGTGCCAGGGTCTCCCCGCCGCTGAAACCGCTAAACTCACGGCGTCAATTACTGCGCCGTGCAGACCGCTGTAGGACCGGAGGAGCCGCATTGCCCGACCACGCCGGCCGACTGATCGTGGCCATCCTGGTGACGCCCCGCGTGATCGCTCTCGACTTCAGCATCCCCGCCCACATCCTGGGCAGCCACGACGGCTACCGGGTCCTTGTCTGCTCCGAAACCGTGGAAGCCACTGCGCAAGCCACCGCGGAGACCCGCCCGGACGGCGACCACCGCCCGGACGACCACCACGTACCGACCGACGACGCCGTGCCGGGAGTTGTGGCGACGCACCCCCTGGCCGCGGCGGCAACCGCGGACATCGTGGTGGTCCCGGGATTCCAGGACCCGGAGACTCCCCTCCCCGACTCCCATCTCGACACTCTGCGCCGGTGCGCCGACCGCGGCACACGCATCGTCGCCATCTGCACGGGTGCCTTCGCACTGGCGGCCGCCGGAATCCTCGACCGGAGGAACGCCACCACACATTGGCAATACACCTCGCGACTCCGCCGTCTCTTCCCCGCCGTCAACGTTCTGGACAACAGGGTCTTCGTGGAGGACGGAAACATCCTCACGTCGGCGGGGGCCGGTGCCGGCATCGACGCCTGCCTCCATGTCATCGGCACCGACTACGGTGCGGCCGCGGCGCACGAGGCCGGAAAAGGTGTCGTCGCGGCGCCGGTGCGAGACGGTGACCACCATCAGTACACGGACGTTCTCGCACCGCCCGCCGCGTCGCTCTCCGCCACCCGCGCCTGGGTGATGGAGAACATGGCCCGGTCCGTCACCGTCGGGCACATGGCCGCCCACAGCAATCTGTCCCGGCGGACGTTCATCCGGCGGTTCCAGGCCGAAACCGGAATGCCTCCCATGCGCTGGGTCACCCTCCAGCGAATACTCACCGCGCGGCGGCTCCTCGAACGGACGGACTGGTCCGTCGAGAAGATCGCCGACGCGACGGGGTTCGGCACGGCGAGCAACCTGCGGACGCACTTCAGGCGCGAGATCGGTACGACACCCACGGCCTACCGCAGAACCGCGCCCAGCGCGCGCTGATCAGGGGACACTCCCCCTCACCGGCGGCGCGATCACGCGTCAACGGCGCGAGTAGTGCGCGATGATCACGCCCTTACCGGTCGTGACACTGCCGGTGAGTTCGAACTCGGTCATGGGGGCGGGGCCTTCGAACAGCCGTGTACCGGTGCCGAGGGTCAGCGGGTGGATCAGCAGCGTGTAGTGGTCGATCAGACCGGCGGCGTGCAGGGTGCGTACCAGCGACGCGCTGCCGTTGACGGACAGGGCCCTCCCTGACTGGGCCTTCAGTTCGGTCACGGTCTCGACGGCGTCGCCGCGCAGCAGGATCGAGTTCTGCCAGGCGTCCGCGCTCCGCAGGGTCCTCGACACGACGTACTTGGTGGCCGCGTTCATGTGCGTGGTGAACGGGTTGCCGTCCGTCGCGCTTCCCCAGGCCACCAGGAAGTCCTGCCAGGTACGCCGGCCGAACAGCATGTCGCCCGGCCTGGCCATGCCCCGGGCGAGTTCGTGTCCCATCACGTCGTCGTTGTACGCAGGCCCCCAACCCCCGTACGCGAAGCCGCCACGGGTGTCCTCGTCCTGGCGGCCGAGGCCCTGGACCACACCGTCCAGGGTCATGAACATCGTGACCGTGATCTCACGCATCCGCTTCTTCCTTCCTCGCCGAGCTCAGAGTTGACTCTCGACCTTCTTCAGACTCCATAGTGGCCCGCGTGGACGACACCGAGCCGTATCCCATCGGGCGGGTGGCGCACCGGACCGGTCCGAGCGTCGGCGCCATCAGGTTCTACTCCGACGCCGGGATCATCGCGGCCGGCGGTCGCTCCGACGCCGGATACCGGCTCTACGACGTCCACGCCGTCGCCCGGCTGGAACTCGTCCGCAGCCTGCGCGAACTGGGCGCCGGTCTGGACGAGATCCGTGAAGCGCTCACCGACAACCGGACTACCCGCGGACTCCGCACAGGCCCGGGACATCGCCGACCGACTCACCGCCCCGACCGCGGAGTTCGCCCGCCATGTCGAGGGCATCGGACTGGACGACCGGACCACCACCGCCGACGCCCTCGCCCCGGAGAGCCGACGCACCGTACGAACCTTCTCCCGGTTCACCGGTCTGCTGGGCAGGTACCACACGCTGGTCGCAACGATCGACGGAACACCACAGCCCGACGCCCGACTCTCACCCCGAGCCCACGCCGGAGACCTAGCCTCCGGGCGGCACCCTCCACGTCGGCATCCACACCTGGCAAGTCGGCGAATCGGCGGGCCGCCCAAGGCGCCCTGCCCGGGACATGACCAAGATTGACATGGACGCGCTAAACTCCGGTCGGCTGGCGACAGCTCGTGTTCGCGTTTCCTGTACACCCGCCGGACCCCACCGTCCGGTTCCCCCCACGGCAATCAGGAGTTCGCCTTGACTCGACCCGTGCGATCGCATGACACAAGGGCCGCCGCCGGTGCGGCCGTTACCACCCTGGCGCTGGCCATCGCCGCGTTGACCGGCGCACCCGCCGGCGCCTCCCCCGGCGACGGTCTCCGTGAGGGTGCCGTGCCGCTCGCCCTGTCGGCCACCGGCCGGGCGGAGCTGCTGCGCGACGCCACGGCCCACACCACCCGGGTCGCACGGCAGTTACGGCTGGGCGGCAAGGAAAAGCTGGTCGTCTCCGACGTGTTGAAGGACACCGACGGCAGCACGCACACCCGCTACGACCGGACCTACGACGGACTCCCCGTCCTCGGGGGCGACTTGGTGGTCCACACGACGGCGGACGGCGCCCTCGAGAGCGTCACCAAGGCCACGGAGACCCCCATCGCCGTCGCCACCACCACGGCGCACGTCACCGCGTCCGCCGCCCGGCGAACCGCCCTGGAAAGCGCCGAGGCCGACAACACCGCCAAGGCCGTGGCCGAGTCACCCCGCAAGGTGGTCTGGGCCGCCGACGGCAAACCCGTCCTCGCCTACGAAACCGTCGTCGGCGGGATGCAGAAGGACGGCACCCCCAACGAACTGCACGTGATCACCGACGCCGTCACGGGCGCGGAGCTGTACAGCTACCAGGGCGTCCACACCGGGACCGGGGAGAGCCAGTACAGCGGTGAGGTCACCGTCGGGACGACACGGGAGCAGGACGGCACCTACAGCCTCACGGACGCCGAACGCGGCGGCCACAAGACGTACAACCTCAACCGGACGACCATTCCCGGGCGCGGCACCCTGTTCACCGACCCCGACGACCACTGGGGCGACGGAACGGTCGACGACGACCAGACGGCCGCGGTCGACGTCCACTACGGCGTGGCTCTGACCTGGGACTACTACAAGGCGGAGCACGGCCGCAACGGCATCAGGAACGACGGCGTCGGCTCCTACTCGCGGGTCCACTACAGTCGCGGCTACGCCAACGCCTTCTGGGACGACGCCTGCTTCTGCATGACCTACGGGGACGGGTTCAGCGGCGGCGGCATCGGCCCGATGACCGAGATCGACATCTCCGCGCACGAGATGACCCACGGCGTCACCTCCGCGACCGCGCAACTCGTCTACAGCGGCGAGTCCGGCGGTCTGAACGAGGCCACGTCCGACATCTTCGCCTCCGCGGTCGAATTCGGCGCCGGCAACCCGGAGGACGTCGGTGACTACCTCCTGGGCGAGAAGATCGACACCCTCGAACCGGGCAAGCCCATCCGCTACATGGACGAGCCGAGCAAGGACGGCGAGTCCGCGGACGCCTGGTACGACGGTGTCGGCGACCTGGACGTGCACTTCTCGTCCGGAATAGCCAACCACTTCTTCTACCTGCTGTCCGAGGGCAGCGGCAAGAAGACGATCAACGGCGTCGACTACGACAGCCCGACCGCCGACGGCTCGACCCTCACCGGCATCGGGCGGGACAAGGCCGCGAAGATCTGGTACCGGGCGCTGACCACGTACATGACCTCGAACACCGACTACCACGCGGCACGCGAGGCGAGCCTCCGCGCGACCGAGGACCTGTACGGCCCGGACAGCACCGAGCGGGAGGCCGTGAACGCCGCCTGGGCGGGCGTCAATGTGAAGTGAGTTCAGCCGGTCACAGCGTTACCGTGATCCGGCCGGTGAGGATCGCGTCCGTGATCCGCTTCAGGTCGGCCGGTGCGGCTTCGGCGCCGCCGTCGCGTGGCAAGCGCTCGGCGATGTGCGGGAGGCCGGCGCCTTGTGCTGAGGCGGCCTTGTGCTGAGTGCCTTGCGCTGAGGCGGGCAGCCACCGTCAGCGGTTCGGGAACGGCGCTGGCCCGTCCTGGGCGCCCGGCGCGACATGAAGGCGCCCAGGACGGTGTCCGCGAGGAACGGATGCCGTCCTAGGGGGTGTCCGGGTCCTCGTTCCGGAGGTGGGCGATTTCCGGGAGGATGCGGGCGAGTGAGGGAAGGCACGCCCGGGGCTCGTCGCCGGCCGGGATGAGGACGAGGTCGGTGGCGCCCGCGGCGGCGAGGCTGTGGGCCCGCTCCGCCGCGGTGCGCGCCGTGCCGACCACGGCGAGCTGGTCGACCCAGGCGTCCGGCAGCGCGTCGGCGAACGCCTCGCGGGACGCGGCCTCCTGCCGCAGCTCCGCGAACTCCTCGGCGAAGGGCAGCGGCGCGATGTGCGGCGCCCACTCGGGGTCCCCGATCATGCGCAGGCCCTGTCGTGCCCGCTGCCGTGCCAGGGCGGGGGACTCGTCGATCGCGCCGATGTTGTAGGCGACGACACGGGCGGGATCGGTGATTCGGCGTACCGCGCCGAGGTATTCGGGGGTAACCGGCTCGGCGAGGATGACGCCGTCAGCCACCGCGCCGGTGCGCCGCAGGGAGACGGGCCCGCGCACACCGGCGAGGACCGGCGGCGCGGACACGGGCGGCGATTCGAGCTGGACGTCGCTCAACCGGACGTACCGGCCGTCGGTGGTCACCTTGCGGCCGGCCAGCAGATCCTTCAGGGCGGTGATGTACTCGGTGAGCAGGGTGACCGGGCTCTCCGGCCAACTTCCCGTCTGGCGCATCCAGTTCGGCATGCCGTGGCCCGCTCCGACGACGAGCCGGCCGGGGAACATGGCGGCGAGCGTGCCGATGTCGAGCGCGGCGAAGGCGGGGTTGCGGGCGCCCGCGGGCAGGATTCCGCATCCGACGGTGAGGGAGCGGGTCTGCGCGAGCGCGACCGCGGCCTGGGCGATGCCGCCGCGGAAGAAGCAGTCCTCGACCACCCACAGCTGGTCGAAGCCGAGCCGCTCCGCGTCCTGGGCGTAGTGGATGAAGTCGGCGGGTGGCAGATCCGGTGGTGCGACAACTCCGATGGAGATCACGGTTCGGGCCTTCTCGGTCGAGGGTGGGGTTCTGCACCCGCAGAACCTGACGGACGGCTTCGGCGATGGGACGGCTACGGCGGTGAAACCGAAGTACGCGCGGACGGTGGCACCGGGGCCACTGCTGCCGAACCCGCGCATGCCCATGATCATGCCGTGCGGGCTGACGACGGAATCCTGGCGAGGGCGGCCCGATGTCGTCGCCCGGAAGCAGCCGCTCGCGCGGCCGCCACGCCTCGGTGATGCGCGTCGCATGATGCGCACGAGGGCGACTCAGCGGCGCGCCTCGTCCTCCCCCTGAGTCGGTGAGTTGTCGAAGAGTGCCAGTTCGTCCGCGTCGGGCGCCTGGAAGGACTCGGCGTATTCCTGGAGCTGTTCTCGGCTGACCGGGACGGTTCCCGGCTCGCCTTCCCGGCCGCGGGTTTCGAGACGGCGGGACAGTTCGTCGATCGACGCGACAAGGTGGTGCAGCTCCACGGGAACCCCGAGTGCGCGCGCCGCCGTTCGCTTCTCGTCCCGCTCGGGGCGCCCCCAGAACCCGAACTCCAGGATCACGGCCTGCCCGAGCCGCAGCAGTTCCTGGGCATGGGCCCAGAACCGCCGCTCCAGCCGGTCGCGGGCCTGCTCGTCGAACGGGTTGATGCCGAGGTCCGACATCCATTCGTCCGGGCACAGCCGCACCGCCGGGATCTCGCGCGCCAAGCGTTTGGCCAGCGTCGTCTTCCCGGAGCCGGGCAGCCCGCACAGCAGGATCAGCCTGGGCTCGGGGCTCATGTCCACCAGGTTCCTCCAGGGCAGCAGTGCGGCAAGGTCATCCGTCATCCTCGCGCACGCGCCCCGACTGTCAGGGGTGGGGCGGAAGGTCGGTGATGAAAGCCTCCAGCAGGTCGGCCAGTGCTTCGGGGCGGTCGAGGTGGATGGCGTGGCCGGCTCCCTCGACGGACTGGACGGAGTCGCGCCACAGGGTGGGCGCGGCAAGGCCCTTCAGGTAGTCGACGCTGACGAGGCTCTCCTCGGCGCCGTGCAGGATGGCGATGGGTCTGGTCAGATGGCTCAGGATGTCCGCCTCGTTGACGAATCTGCCCTCGCTGACGGACGCTCCCAGGCCGCCCCTGGCGTCGGGGTCGGTGGCCAGGATGTCCGACACCAGGTCGTCCAGCGGAACGGCCGAGTGCGCGGCCACGAAACTGACGGCGTACTCCCGCGCCTCGGCGGGAGTGAGCGTGGCCCGGAAGCCGTGGCCCATCGCCGGATTGGGAAGATAGGCACGGGCGAAGGAGGCCGCGTCCTCGATCGGCGGCGTCCCGAAGATCACGTATCCCGCCACCGACGTGTCGAGGGTGGGAGCGGCTTCGATGACGGCGTGGCCCCCGAGGCTCCAGCCGACCACAACGGCGTCCTGAAGTCCCTTCGTGGTGATGAAGTCGGCCACCGCGGCGGCGTACCCGGGCACCGAATAGCCGTCGACGCCCTCTGCCCGCGGGGCCGACCGGCCGTGTCCCGGAAGGTCCGGCGCGAAGCACCGGTAGCGCGTCCCGAAGGACGTGTCGAGCAAGGGCAACCAGGTCCGGGACGAGGAGGAGTTGCCGTGGACGAACACGACCGGGCGGCCCGGACCGTCGCTGGAACGATGGGCGAGCATGGCATCCCCACTCCTTCTGCACGATGTCGTTGGAAGGACGCTGCGTTCCCGGACGGCCCGCACGGGACACACCGTCACCTGAAGCCATGACATCGCACGAAGTGGCTCTTGGCCATGCCCTCCGAGGACTACGGCGCACACCGCGTCGGCTCAGGGCCTCGCGACGGCTTCCGTGGCGGCCGTTCCGGTGCGGTGTGCGGGGCGGGCGCCCCGGACGAGCGGTACGAGACTGATGGCGACGGCGCCGAGCACCGCGGACACCGCGAATGTGGTGAAGCCCAGGCCGGCGTTGCCGCCCGCGACCACCGCGCCGCCGAGCGAGGGGCCGACCACCGCGCCGACCCGGCCGACACCCGTCACCCAGCCCAGTCCCGTGGCCCGCTCGGTCGGCGCGTAGACCCGGGAGGTGGCGGCGTAGACCATCGTCTGGGCGCTGAAGAGCCAGACACCGGTGAGGAAGACGACGACGTAGGCGGCGCCGAGCGGCAGTTGGGCCTTGAGCAGGAAGGTGCCGCAGGCGGTCAGCACGAACCAGATCGCGGAGATCCGCACCGGGCCGAACCTGTCGGCGGTACGGCCCGCGACGAGCATGCCGACGATGCCGCCGGCGTTGATCACCATGAGGAAGGTGATCGAGGAGGAGAGCGAGTAGCCGGAGGCCCGCATCAGTTCGGGCAGCCACGTCGAGACGCCGTAGACGAGGAGCAGCCCGGCGAACGACGCGGTCCACAGCAGGGGCGTGGCCCAGCGGGTGCCGGGGGCGAAGAGCGCGGTGATCGCGGACAGGCGCCCCTTGGCCCCGGCCTCGGGCGCCTCGGCGGCTCGCGGCCGGTCCAGGCCGTACCGGTCGGCGACGGCGTACGCGTCGTCCGCGCGGCCCCTGGCGTACAGCACGCCCGGCGACTCCGGCAGCCACTTCAGGACCAGCGGAACGGCCACCACCGCGGGCAGCACACCGGCCCAGAACACCCAGCGCCAGCCGTGGTCGGGGGCGACGGCGAGGCCGATGCCGGTCGCCGCCATGCCGCCCGCGTGGTACGAGGTCATCATCACGCCGGTCGCCAGCGCGGCCCGGCGCGGCGGCGCGAACTCGGCGACGATCGCGAGCCCGATCGGCATCAGCCCGCCGAGCCCGAGCCCGGACACGAACCGCCCGGCGCCGAACACGGTGACGCTCGGCGCGAGGGCGCACAGCGCCGAGCCGAGCGAGAAGAACACCACACTGCCGATGACCAGCGGCTTGCGGCCCAGCCAGTCGGTGAGGGTGCCGGTGAGGAGGGCACCGACGAGCATGCCGAAGGTGGTCCAGCTGCCGACGGTGCCGGCGAGGGACGGGGAGAAACCGAGGCTCTTGTCGGCGAGGAGGTGCGGCATCGTCGCGCCGTAGATGTTGACGTCCATGCCGTCGAAGAAGACGGCGAGCCAGCACAGGGCGATGACGACGCCCGCGGGTCCGAACGGGCGGGACACCCGGGATTCCCGGGGCTGAGAGGTGGTCACGGTGCGTTCGCTCCCTGAGGGCAGGTGTGGTGGGGGTGTGCCTGCGGAGTCGACGATCCAGCCGGTTGTTCGCTGAGTGAACTTTCCTTCACCATTGGCTTGTCGCGAGTGTGGTGTCGCGCCGGGCCGGTGTCAATGGTTCGGAGCACGGCAGACCTCGGGGCGCGCGCCGCATCGCCCTTGTCCGTGCCGGGAGTTGGCGTCAGGAAGGGGTCAGGCGGCCGTCGCGGACCCGGGTGCCCGCCTGCTTGAGGCGGTTCAGGACGGGGACGACGTCGACCTGGGTGATGGCCGGGATCGCGCCGACCGTACCGGTGACGTAGGCGTAGAGGTCGTCGGTGGTGCGGCAGGTGACGGTGACCAGCAGGTTGGCCGAGCCGGTGACGGCGGCGGCGAAGGTGGTCGCGGGGTGGCGCGAGAGCGTTTCGCCGGTGGGGTGCAGCCGGCCGGGGGTGACAGTGAGCCAGAGGTAGGCCGTGGCGTGGAATCCGAAGCGGCCGTAGGCGAGGTCGACGGCCATGTGGAGCGCGCGCTCGTCGAGCAGTTCCTCCAGCCGCGCCGAGACGCGTGCCTTGGTCCAGCCGGTGCTGCGGGCCAGTTCGACCACACCGGCACGGCCGTCGCGCGCGAGCTCGGCCAGGAGCGGGGCGTCGGAGTCGCGCAGTACGCCCGGTCCTTCCCCGTGATCCGGTGGGAGGTCGGAGGGGTCCGGGGCTTCCGTCGTACGGGCGGGGTCCGGGTCCCGCATCGTGTCGACGGGGTCCGGGGCCTGCGTCGCGGCCAGTTGGGCAGGGGTGAGGGTCCCGTCGAAGGCGCGCCACTTGGCGTCGGTGCCCAGGTGCATGTGGAGGACCTGGTAGGCGTGGAAGCCCAGGACCTTCGCGGTGCGCGGCAGGCGTTGCAGGACGGAGCCCTGGGGGCGGGCGGGGTCGCTGCGGGTCTGGCAGACGATCTCGGACCCGCCGGAGGTCACGCTGACGTACGAGGTGTCCTCGCGCGCGGCCAGGGCGTCGGCGAGCGCGTCGGTCGCGTCGGGCCGGCACTGGACCCGCACGAACCAGCTCTGCTCGCCTGCCCGGCCGGGTCCGGGCAGTGCCCGGACGCGCACGGCGCCGTCGGCCACCAGCGCACGGTAGCGGCGGGCCGCGGTCTGCTCGGAGACCCCCACGACCTGGGCGATGCGGCGGAAGGACATGCGCCCGTCATGGAGGAGGCACTGCACGATGCGCCGGTCTGTCTGATCCACGGTGGAACTATAGGTGGCTCCTGACCCTGGGGATGGAGGTTCGGATCCCTTCCGCCGGGATTCGGTGGGCGTCCGGGCGCCGGGACGGCAGGGTGGACGTGAGGCCGCGGACGGTCCGCCGAACAGACGGCGACCGCGACCGTCGGCCCCTCGACTCACCCCTTTCGCCAAGGAGTTTCCCGCGATGAGCGACACCCTTCCCGGTGGCACCCTGCGCCTGTCCGACACCCTCACGCTGTCGCGTGTCGGCTACGGCGCGCTGCAACTGGCCGGCCCGATGGCGTACGGTCCACCGCGCGACCGTGACGAGGCCCTGGCCGTCCTGCGCGGCGTGGCCGACGCCGGGATCACGCACCTGGACACCAGCGACTACTACGGCCCCCACGTCGTCAACGAACTGATCCGTGAGGCCCTGCACCCCTACCGCGCGGGGCTGCACATCGCCACCAAGGTCGGTGCCCGCCGCACCCCCGACCGCGGCTGGCCCGCCGCACTGTCGCGCCCCGAGCTGATCCAGGCGGTCCACGACAACCTGGAGCACCTGGGCCTGGACGCTCTCGACCTGGTGAACCTGCGGATGACCGACACCTTCGACCCCGCCGACATCGTCGAGCCGTTCACCGTGCTGGCCGAGCTGCGTGAACAGGGACTGATCCGGAACCTGGGCGTCAGCAACGTCAGCGCGGAGCAGGTCCGGGCCGCCGCGGGGATCGCGCCGGTGGTGGCCGTGCAGAACCACTACAACATCGCCCACCGGCAGGACGACGCGCTGGTGGACTGGTGCGCGCAACAGGGCATCGCCTACGTGCCGTTCTGGCCCCTGGGCGGGTTCCGCCCCCTTCAGGTCCAGGCCCTGGAGGAGATCGCCGGACAGCTGGGGGTCACGGCCCGGCAGCTCGCCCTGGCCTGGCTGCTGCACCGCTCCCCCACCATCCTGCTCATCCCCGGCACCTCGACCCGTGCGCACCTCGCCCAGAACATCGCCGCCGCCGGCATCGAACTGCCCGACAGCGCGCTGCGGGCCCTGGACGCCCTCTCCCAGCCCGCCCAGTGACCCGCACCACGGAGACCACGACCATGTCCACGCCCATGCCCGCCACCGCCCACCGCACCCTGGTCCTCTCCGGCAGTCTGCGCACCGGGTCGGTGACCACCCAGATCGCCCGGACCGCCCTCACCGAGGCCGGTCCCGGTCACGAGGTCGTCCTCGCCACCGGTCTGGACGCCCTCCCCCTCTTCAACGAGGACCTGGACACCGACCACCCGCTGCCGCAGATCGCCGCGCTGCGTGCCCAAGTGGGCGCCGCGGACAGCCTGTTCGTCCTCAGCCCCGTCAACAACGCCGCCATCTCGGCCGTACTGAAGAACACCCTCGACTGGCTCTCCCGCCCCCGCGACCACGCTCCGCTGACGGCCAAGCCCGCCACCGGTCTCCTGGTCGGGTACCACTCGCACGGCGCCGAACACCACCTCAACGCCGTGCTGCGCGCCACCGGCGCCGTCGTGGTGCCCGGGCCCACGCCCATGCTGGGGCTGCGCAGCATCGACCAGCGCGACATCGCCCGCGACCCTCGGGTCCGCCGCACCGTCGCACAGGCCCTGGCCTGTCTGGTCCCGTCCGAGCCGACCACGGCCTGACCACCGGACCGGACCGGGTCGGGGTGGCGTGCGCGCGGGGAACCGGAGGGTGCGGTCCTGGCACGTTTCGTGTCGGGTCCGTCCCCGGAGGACGAGCACATGCTCGAACAGTTGCCGCGCGGCGACTGCGGCCTCAGGCGCCCACGGTTCCGTCGACGCCCTCACGCAGAAAGTCCGCGTGCCCGTTGTGGCGGCCGTACTCCAGGAGTACGTGCACCATCACCATCCGGAGCGACACCTCCTCCTCCCACCGCGGCTGGTACCCGGCCCGGTCCAGGGACTCGGCCTCCCGCTCGATACGGCGCGAGTTCGCCACCTCGGCCTCCCAGGCGGCGAACGCCTCGTCCCTGGTCGACGCGCTCGCGTCGTAGGCCGCCTGGAAGTCGATCTTCTCGGACCAGACCATGGGAGCGTCGACGTCCTCGAACACCCGGCGGAACCAGGCACGCTCCACCTCCGCCATGTGCCGCACCAGACCGAGCAGCGAAAGCGTGGACGGCGGCATCGACCGCTGCCGCAGTTCCTCGTCGGTGAGCCCTTCGCACGAGGTTGCCGTCGACGACCACGTGCGAGGACCAGGCGGCACCCGGCTCGAAGATCGCCCCGGCCTGCTCGAGGCGCGTGCCGAGCAGCCAGGGCGCGTTGGCCGCCAGGCCGGTCTGCGTCTCCTCCTCGTCGGTGAACGAGGTCATGCGGCGACCCTTGAACAGCCACTGGCCCTCGGTGTCACCGGCGGCCAGGAAGGCGGCCTGACCGTGACAGAGCGAGGCCACGACCTTGGACGAGTCCGGCAGCAGGGCCTGGAGCACGCGGGCCACGTCCTCGTTGACCGCCAGGTCCTGCATCGGGCCGTGGCCGCCGGGGATGAACACGCCGTCGAAATCGGCGGGGTCGACGTCCTCGAGCCGCTGCGGCGAGGCGAGCAGTTCCCGCTCCTTCTCCAGGTACGACCGCAGCTCGGCGGCCTTCTCCTCGTCCCCGCCGTTGGCCTGCGCGCTCAGGCTGAGCTCGTCCACCACGGCCGGACGCCCGCCGGGGGTGACCACGGTCAGCTCCACGCCGGCCGCGGTGAACGCCTTGTGCGGCTCCACGAACTCCTCGCTCCAGAAGCCGGTGGGACGCTGCGAGCCGTCCTTCTGGGTCCATTTCGTCGCCCCGGTGAGGATGACAAGAAGTGACGACATGACTACCTCCAGATGAAAACGCGTGCCCATGGAGCGGTCCGTGCGGGCCTCGGCATCGCGACAGAATGGACCGTAACACGTTAGCCAGTGACGCATGACAACGCTGAGGCTGATCAGTCATTGTCTAGTTGGATACGCCCATGACGTACAGCGGTGGATGCCGTAGGATGACCGTCCGGGAGAGAGGTGTGACCATGACGCAGGCCACGGCGGAGAAGTGCCCGCCTTCCGTGTGTACGAGTTCCGACCTGCTCCTCGGATTCGTCAACACCGGGCCCCTCGGAGGCAGGGCGGACCGTCTGACGGGGCCGGAGGACCTGTCCGCGTGGCTGAGCCTCAACGGTCTCGTCGACGCCGGCTCCACGGTGACCGGCGCGGACGCGCTGGCCGCCCGCGAACTGCGGGACGCCCTGGTGACGGTCTTCCGGGCGCATTCCGGGTGCGAGGACGGCGAGACGGCGCTGCCCGAGGCCGAGGAGTACCTCCGGCAGATCGCCCGGCGCTACCCTCTCGCGCCCCACCTCAGCGCCGAGGGATGCCGGCTGGTTCCGGCCCAGGACGGGGTGCTCGGCGGCTTCGGCTCGCTCTTCGCCGCCGCGGCCGACCTGGCCGCGCGGGGTGGCTGGGCCCGGCTGAAGATGTGCAAGGAGCCGTCGTGCTACACCGGCTTCTTCGACAAGACCCGGAACTCGTCGGGCCTGTACTGCAGCACCGCGTGCAGCACCCGCATGGCGGCCCGCGCGTACCGCAGCCGCGCCAAGAGCGCGTAGGGCCGTCCGCCGGGGTCGGCGGTCGGCGGTCGGCGGTCGGCGGTCGGCGGTCGGCGGTCGGCGGTCGGCGGTCGGCGGTCGGCGGTGCAACGGCCCAACTGCTCGGCGGGTGTGGGGGTTTCGTATGTGAAACGGACCCTACGGATGCCCCCGGGTGGCCTGTGCCTGTGGGGATTCTCATGACAGACTGCTCGGCGACCGGGCGCCCGAGGAGGCGTGAGACGTGAGCGCACCACGGTCTGCCCCGACCGCTCTTCGGATGGTCCTGGGCAGACGGCCGCAGCACCCGCGGCGGGCCGAGAGAGCTCCGTCCTCCCCGTTCCCGACTGCGCGGCGCCCGCCGTTACGGGGCTCCTGAGGGCCGAGGACCGCACACGCGTCGTCCGCCCCCGAACCGCCCCTGTCTGCACCCCTGATCGAGGAGAGAGAACGTTGATGTACGCCTTGAACGCCGCCAAGGAACTGGGGGCCGACGGATGGTACAAGCCGTGGGGCGGAAGCAGCAACGGACACTGTGTCGAAGTGAAGCAGCTCGACCGCGGCAACGTGGCGATCAGGCACTCGGCGGACCCCGACGGCCCGGCCCTCGTCTACCCCTCCTCGGCGATCGCCGAGTTCGTCGACGCGGCCAAGGAGGGAAAGGCCGACTTCCTGATCCCCTGAACGCGGCCCCGCCACCGCTGAACTCCCCTCCGTCGCGCGGAGTCAGCCGTGGGCCAGGTCCTGGAGGCCGACCACGCGCAGCAGTTGGAGCCGCTCGTAGGACTCGCTGCCCGGGCGGGCGGTGTAGACGATCAGTCGCTGGTCGTGCTCCGGGCTCAGCAGCACCTCGCAGTCCAGCTCCAGCAGTCCGACGACCGGATGCGCGAAGCGCTTGACGTCACCGCGGCGCACGGCGACGTCGTGGGCGTCCCACAGTGCCGAGAACTCCTCGCTGCGGGCGCGGAGTCGGCGGACCAGTTCGGCCAGCCGGGCGTCGTCAGGGCGGCGCCCGAGTGTGGCGCGCAGATCCGCCACCGCCACTCGGGCGGCCCGGTCCCGCTCCTCGGGCGGGAAGAGTTCCCGCGCGGACGGGTCCGTGAAGTAGCGCCAGGTGATGTTGTGTTCCGCCTCGGGACGGGCGGACGCGTCGCCGTGGAGCGCCTTGGCCATCGCGTTCTGCGCGAGGATGTCACCCCGGTCGCTCACCACCTGGGCGGGGGTGTCGGTCAGCCGGTCGAGGACGAGGAGCAGGCCGGGGCGGACGTGTTCCGTGGCCGGGTGATGGCGCGGGGGCTCCTCGCCGGCCAGGTGGAAGAGGTGGTCCCGCTCGTCGACGGTCAGCCGCAGCGCGCGGGCGACGGCGCCGAGCATCTGGCGGGACGGGCGTGAACCCCTGGCCTGTTCCAGGCGGGTGTAGTGGTCGGTGGACATCCCGGCCAACTGCGCCACCTCCTCGCGGCGCAGTCCCGGGGTACGGCGCCGCGCGCCCTGCGCGAGTCCCACGTCGGCGGGGCCGAGCCGGGTACGGCAGCGACGCAGGAAGTCGGCCAGTTCGGTTCTGTCCACGCCCCCACCATGTCCCGGAACGCCGGATACAGCCAGGGACTGCCCGTCCCCGGATGAGGACGTCTCTCCCGCCGAGGTCCGCGGCGCCCCACGCTGGAGGCCGACGGGGACGGCTCGGCGGATCACTGCGCACCGCGCACCGCGCTCCTCGATTCGATCCGGAAGTCCCCGTTCGCTCCAGAAGTCTCCGTGAAGGAAGGCATGGTTCGCATGCAGTACCGCACGCTCGGCCGGACCGGCATCAAGGTCAGCCCCTATGCGCTCGGCGCCTTGATGTTCGCCACGTCCGTCGGCAACCCCGACCCCGACGACTCGGCCCGCATCATCCACAAGGCGCTGGACGCGGGAATCAACCTCGTCGACACCGCCGACTCCTACGGCGACTCGGAGGAGATCGTCAGCAGGGCGCTCAAGGGGCGGCGGGACGACGTCGTCCTCGCGACCAAGGTGGGCCGCCCGATGGGCGACGACCCCAATCAGCAGGGCGCGTCACGGCGCTGGATCATGACCGCGGTCGAGAACTCCCTGCGCCGCCTGCGGACCGACCACATCGACCTCTACCAGATCCACCGGCCGGACCCCTCCACGGACGTCGAGGAAACGCTCTCCGCGCTCTCCGACCTGATCCGCAGCGGAAAGGTCCGGGCGATCGGGACGTCCGCCATGCCGGTGTCCGACATCGTCGAGGCCCAGTGGGTCGCCGAGCGGCGCGGTCTGGAGCGGTTCCACACCGAGCAGCCGCCGTACTCGCTGCTCAACCGCGGCATCGAACGCGAGGTGCTGCCGGTCGTACAGCGCTTCGGGATGGCCACGCTGGTGTGGGGCCCGCTCGGGCAGGGGCTGCTCACGGGGCGCGTCCGCAAGGACCGGCCGAACGAACTCCGCCGCGCCCGGTTCTCCCGGCACCTCAACGACGAGCGCCGTCACGACGTCGTCGAGCGATTCATCTCGCTCGCCGGGGAGGCGGGCCTGCCGCTGACCCACCTCGCCATGGCGTTCACGATCGCCCATCCCGGTGTGACCAGCGCGCTCCTCGGGCCGCGCACCATGAGCCACCTCGACGACCTCCTCGCCGGTGTCGACGTGGTGCTCGACGACGACCTCCTCGACCGGATCGACGAGATCGTCCCGCCCGGCACCGACGTCGGCACGCTCGACCAGGCGTTCGTGCCCCCGGCCCTCCGGCACCCGGGCCTGCGCCGCCGACCGGTGGACGAACGGGCCGCGGCCTGACGGCCGGCGGGTCGCCGGACGGGGAGGGCGGACCTAGGTTGGGGAGGGCACAGTCGTCGAGGGCGAGGTGAGAGACGTGGCCAGGCTCGTCTCCGTGAATGTCGGACTGCCCAAGGATGTGTCGTGGCGGGGCCGCACCGTGTACACCGGTGTCTGGAAGTCGCCGGTCAGCGGACCGCGCCTGGTCAGACGGCTGAACATCGACGGCGACGGCCAGGGCGACCTCGCGGGCCACGGCGGCGAGATGCGGGCCGTTCTGGTCTACCAGGTCGACTCCTACCGGTACTGGGAGAAGGAGCTCGGCCGCGACGACTTCGTCCACGGGCAGTTCGGCGAGAACTTCACGGTGGAGGGACTGGCCGACGACGAGGTCTGCGTCGGCGACCGCTACCGGATCGGGGACGCGGTCTTCGAGGTGTCGCAGCCCCGGGTGACCTGCTACCGCGTCGGCATGCGCATGGACGAGCCCCGGATGCCCGCGCTGCTCGTGGCGCACCGGCGGCCGGGCTTCTACCTCCGGGTGATCACCGAGGGGGAGGTCGAGGCGGGGCAGGAGATCGTGAAGGTCGCGTCGGGTCCGGGCGGGATGACCGTCGCCGAGGTCGACGGCCTGCTCTACCTGCCCGGTCACGCACGGGAGCGGCTGCGGCAGGCGCTGCGGATCGAGGCGCTGAGTCCGGGCTGGCAGGAGTCCTTCCGCGCGCTGCTCGCCCAGCCCGAGGACGGTGAGGCGGGGACGGCGGGGAACGCGGGTCTGACCGCCGCGGCGGCGGTTCCTCCGCCGGCCTGGCCGGGGTTCCGGCCGCTGTCCGTCGCGCAGATCACGCGGGAGAGCCGGGGCGTCGTGTCACTGTGGCTGACGTCGGCCGACGGGGCGCCGCTGCCCGCCGCGGCGCCCGGCCAGTATCTGACCGTACGGCTCGACGGGAACGGCGACGGGCCCGCACTGGTGCGCAGCTACTCGTTGTCGGGGCGGCCGGGCGGGGAGCGGTACCGGATCAGCGTCAAGCAGGAGCCGCACGGTGCGGCGAGCACCCGGCTGCACACCCGCGTCCGCGTCGGTGACCGGTTGATGGCGGCCGCTCCACGCGGCACCTTCGTGCTCGGCGCCGGGCAGCAGCCCGTCGTGCTGGCCTCCGCCGGTGTGGGCGCCACCCCGGTCATGGCGATGCTGCACGCCCTGACCGACGTGTCCCCCGGCCGGGAGGTCTGGTGGCTGCACGGGGCCCGTGACGGCGCGGACCACGCCTTCGCCCGGGAGAGCCGGGAGTTGCTGGCCGCGCTGCCGCACAGTCACACGCTGGTCTGTTACAGCCGGCCGCGTCCGGAGGACCGGCCGGGTGTCGACTACACCCGGCCTGGGCGGCTCGGTGCCGAGACGCTGTCGGGGGCGGGTCTGCCCGCCGACGCGCAGGCGTATCTGTGCGGGCCCGCGGCGTTCATGACCGGTGTGACCGAGGCCCTCGTGGCCCTCGGGGTGTCCCCGCGGGCCGTCCACACCGAGATCTTCGGCGCGGGGCCGGCGATCACGCCGGGGATCGCCGCGGCGGCGGCGAGTCCGCCGCATCCGCCGGCGGGCCCGCCCGGGACCGGGCCCGCCGTCACCTTCGCCCGCGACGGGCTGACCGTGCCGTGGAAGGACGAGTACGGCACGCTCCTGGAACTCGCCGAGGCATGCGACGTGCCGGCCCGCTGGTCGTGCCGGACGGGGGTGTGCCACACCTGCGAGACGGGACTGCTCTCCGGCGGCGTCAGCTACTCCCCGGAGCCGGTCGAACCGCCCGCCGACGCCAGTGCCCTGATCTGCTGCGCACGGCCCCAGCAGGACGTCGTACTCGACCTGTAGACCGTGCAGGCCATGTCACCGGCCGTTGCGGGCCATGTCACAGGCCGAGCAGCACCGGCTCGGCGGGAGCGCCACCGGTGATCAGCCGTTCCAGCGGGGTGGCGAGGTCCCGGGGTGAGAACAGGTCCGAGCCGCGGTACGCGGCGATCTCCCACCACGGCCACCATCTGACCGCGCTGATGTGCTCGGCGGCCAGTTGGTCGGCCGACAGCGCGCCACGAGGGGTGAACGACGGGGTGCGGACGAGGAAGTAGTCGTTGACCACGCCGTCGTGCCCCGGACTGTGCCCGGGGGCGACGACCTCCTGATGCCACACGTGGGGCGGATCCTCGTCGAGGACCAGGCCCACCTCCTCGTGGAGCTCGCGACGCAACGCGGCCAGCGGCGTCTCGTCCCCTTCGAGACCGCCGCCCGGGGTGGCCCAGACGACTCTCGGGACCGGGTCGGGCAAGGCGAATCGGCACAGCAGCACACGGTCGTCCTCGTCCAGCACGACGGCGCGGGCCGCGTGGCGCAGGTTCAGTGGGGGCATCCGCGCACCTTACCGATCTCCGATCATCGGGCTCCGTATGTGCTCCCCCCGCTCCCCTCCGGTCGGTCAAATACCCCCGGGGGTACCCGTGCTACGCTGACGAACATACCCCGGGGGGTAATTTCGAGAAGGGGCGTCCCATGTTCTTCATCGACACCATCGAGCTCAAAGGTCTCGGCAACCGCTCCTACCTGGCCGGTGGGCGGCGGGCGGCCGTGGCGGTGGACCCGCCGCGCGACATCGACCAGGTGCTGGCCGTGGCCGCCCGGCGCGGGGTGCGGATCACACACGTGGTCGAGACCCACATCCACAACGACTACGTCACCGGCGGCCTGGAGCTGGCCCGGACGGCCGGCGCCGCCTACCTGGTCCCGGCCGGTGCGCGCGTGTCGTTCGCGCGCACCGCGGTCGCCGACGGGGACACCGTGACCGTCGACGCCGATATCGAACTGCGGGCCGTCGCGACCCCGGGTCATACGCCGCACCACACCTCCTACGTGCTCCAGGACGCGGGACGGCCGGTGGCCGCGTTCACCGGCGGGTCGCTGCTGATCGGCACGGTGGGGCGTCCGGACCTGGTCGAGCCCCGGCTGACCGAGCGGCTGGCCCGCGCCCAGCACACCTCCGTACACCGGCTGGCGGCCCAACTGCCGGACGAGACCGCGGTGTTGCCCACGCACGGTTTCGGCAGCTTCTGCTCCTCCGCGCAGGCCGAGGGGGACGCCACGACGATCGGCGGGGAGAAGTCGGCCAACGCGGCGTTCACCACGGACGTGGACACCTTCGTCGCCCGGCTGCTGGCCGGCCTCGACGACGTGCCCGCGTACTACGCGCACATGGGACCGGCCAACTCCGGCGGGCCCGTCCCGGTCGACCTCACTCCCCCGGCCGCGGCGGACGCCGAGGAGATCGCGGCGCGGCTGGCGGCCGGCGAGTGGGTGGTGGACCTGCGCGGTCGCGTGGCGTTCGCCGAGGGACATGTCGCCGGGTCGTTCAACTTCGAGGCCGACGGCAAGATCGCCACGTATCTGGCCTGGATGATCCCGTGGGGCAAGCCGGTCACGCTGCTCGCCGAGTCGCCCGAGCAACTGGCCGACGCCCAGCGGGAACTCGTCAGGGTCGGCGTCGACCGGCCCGCGGCCGCCGCGACGGGCGCGCCGGAGGAATGGGCGGCCGACGGCCTCCCCCTCTCCTCCTTCCCCCGTACGACCTTCGCCGGCCTGGCCGAACACGGCACGGAGGGCATCGTCGTCCTGGACGTCCGACGCGACTCCGAGCGGGCGGGCGGACACATCGAGGGCTCGGCGCACATTCCGGTCCACGAACTGCACAAGCGCCTGTCCGAGGTGCCGGACGGCACGGTGTGGGTGCACTGCGCCGGCGGTATGCGCGCGGCGATCGCCGCCTCACTGCTCGACGCCGCGGGCCGCGACGTGGTGGCGGTCGACGACGGATTCGACGCCGCCGCCGAGGCCGGACTGACCCTGGTGACCGGCTGAAACCGCCGTGACCGCACCCTGTTCCGCCCCCGTTCCCGCACCCGTTTCCGACTTCCCGAAAGGTTCTCGACGGCATGACCGCTCTGCTGCTCGCGCTCGTCGCGGGTGCCGTCGTCGGCCTGGCCCTGGGGGGTCTGGGCGGTGGCGGCAGCGTCCTGGCCGTTCCCGCGCTGATCTATCTGCTGGGCTTCACTCCGGCGCAGGCGACCACCGCGAGCCTGGTCATCGTCACCCTGACGTCGGTCACGGCGCTCGTCGGACATGCCGGGGACGGCAACGTGGTGTGGCGGACGGGGCTGCTCTTCGCGGCGGCGGGCATCGTGCCCGCGATCGTCGCCGGGGCTGCGGCCGGCCATCTGCCCCAGACCGCGCTGGTCGTCGCCTTCGCCGTCGTCGCGGCGTCCGCCGCCGTACGCATGCTGCGGCCCTCGCGCGCCGAATCGCACGGCCGGGTGAGCCCCGGCCGGGCCGGCGCCTCCGGTGCCGGACTCGGCGCGGTGACCGGGTTCCTGGGCGTGGGCGGCGGATTCCTCGCGGTTCCGGCCCTGGTGAGCGTGGTGCGTCTGCCGATGCGGCGGGCCGTCGGCACCAGTCTGCTGGTCATCACGATCAACTCGCTGGCCGCCCTCGCGGCACGGGCCGGTGCCGGTACGCACCTGGACTGGGGTCTGGTCTGGCCGTTCACCGCCGCCGCGGTGCTGGGCGCCTGGGACGGCAAGCGCCTGGCGAAGAGGATCAGGGGAGACGCCCTCCAGCGCCTCTTCGCCCACGTCCTGCTCGCGGTGGCCGTCCTCATGCTCGTCGACGCGTTCGTCTGAACGGCGCGAAGACGTCAGGCCAGTGAGAGGAACAGCTTCTCCAGCCGGCCACGCATCCGTTCCCGGTCCTCGCCGTTCGCGCGACCGTCCTCCAGGCCCGCCAGGCACTGCTGAAGACCGGTCGCGATGATCGCGAACCCGGCACGGTCCAGGGCGCGGGAGGCGGCCGCGAGCTGGGTGACGACCTCCTCGCAGTCCCGTCCCTCCTCGATCATCCGGATCACACCGGAGATCTGCTCCTGGGCCCGGCGCAACCGGTTCAGCACAGACCGCAGTTCGGCACCCGCCGGATCAAGTTCCACGACCGCTCACCACTCCCGTCCACATCCCTCATCCATACCCCTAGGGGTATCGTACGCCCCTTGCCGGGGGCCATCGACAGACAAGGACGACACCTGCCATGACCGCTCCCACCGCCCTCGATCCCCAGCAGGCCCGCGCCCGGCTCGACGAGCTGACCGTCATCGACGTCCGCACGCCAGGCGAGTACGCCGGCGGGCACGTCCCCGGTGCCCTCAACATCCCGCTCGACCACCTCGAACGCGCCCTGCCCGACATCCGCGACGCCGCGGAGCGGGGCCCCGTACTCGTCGTCTGCGCCTCGGGTGCCCGGTCCGGGACCGCCTGCCGCGCCCTCGCCGCACAGGGCATACCGGCCGCCACCCTCGTCGGCGGCACCAACGCCTGGGCGGCGCAGGGCCATGCACTGGCTCGTCCCGAAGGCGACGCGGGGGCGACGGCGAGGTGGGGCATGGAGCGGCAGGTCCGGCTCACCGCCGGTTCGGTCGTCCTGCTCGGGCTGGCGCTGGGCGAGTTCGCGCACCCGGCCTTCCGGCTGATGTCCGCCGGCATCGCCGGCGGCCTGGTCCTCTCCGCCGTCACCGGCACGTGCGGCATGGCCGCGGTGCTGGCCAGGCTGCCGTACAACCGGCCACGGGGAACCGACCTGGACGCGACGCTGACGCGCCTGCGCACGAGCTGACCGCCCCCGGGTGGGACACCCGCCCGGGGTCGTGCCGGACCTCGACCCCGGTGTGCGCCGATCCGGGCCGGTCACTTCGCCTGGGCGAGCCAGAGTGCGTCGGGGCCGGCCGGGAACCGGAGCTGGCCGGTGGTGTCGTGCACGGCCCGCCACACCGTCTCGGCGACATCACTCTCCGTGGTGAACAGGTCCCGGCCCGTGACATCGCCCATGATCTTCTTCGTCCACTCCGCGTAGGGCGCCGGGACCTGCTCGTGCAGCGGGGCGCCGTTCGTCGCGTTGGCGGCGAAGTTCGTGGTCAGGCAGGCGCCCGGCTCGACCGTCTTCGCCCGCACGCCGAACGGGGCGAGTTCGAGGGCGAGGGACGCGGTGAACCCCTCGACGGCCATCTTGCTCGCCTTGTAGACGGCCGAGAGCGGCATGTGGCCCAGCACCACGCTGGAGGTCACGTTGACCACCACGCCCGAACCGCGCTCGCGGAACTGGGGCAGTACCGCCCGGGTCGTCGCCATCACGCCGAAGGTGTTGGTCTCGAACACCTCCCGTACGCGGGTCATCGGCGTGCCCTCGACCACGCCCATCGAGGGGACACCGGCGTTGTTGACCAGGGCGTCGACGGGGCCCGCGGCCTCGAACGCGGCGGTGATGCTCTCCGGGTCGGTCACATCGAGCCGGACGATACGCAGCCGGTCCGACTCGGGGAGGAGTTCCGGGCGCGGGGTGCGCATCGTGGCGATGACGTTCCAGCCCTGGGCGTGGAAGTGGAGGGCGGTTTCCCGCCCGTATCCGGAGGAGGTGCCGGTGATCAGGACGGTGCTCATGGTGTGGTCCTCAGGGTGTCGTGGGAACCGCGAAGAGAAGGCATTTTCCTGCCCCGCGGAAGAACCGATGACCCCATTCAACCGCCCTGACCTGCCATTAATTTAGAACTATCCTCGCCACCCCTTGCACGATCCTCTACTCCGCTCCAGAGTTCTGCGTCGACCGAGCGGAGGTGTCGGCGGCGGCCCAGCCCGCCAGGAAGGTGAGGGCCTGCGCGCTCGGCGAGTGCGGTTCCGCCGTGTAGACGAGCAGGCTCTGATCCACCGCACCCCGTACGTCGAACACCTGGAAGTCCAGGCTCAGTTCACCGGCGATCGCGTGGACGAACTCCTTGCGGCCCTGTCGTTGGGCCCGCACCCGGTGGTCCGACCACCAGCGGCGGAAGTCGGCGTCCTTCCTTTCCCTGGGGATCGGTGCCTGGGAAAGCCAGTACCAGTCACCCGGGCTCGGCGTGATCCGGAGCCCGGGCGAGGGCCGGCCGGGGCCGGCGTCCGGCTCAGGAGGCGGCGACGGCGTCGGCCATGTCGTCGGCGGCCTCGGCCGCCGCTGCGGCCTCCTCGTTCGCCGCCATGGCGACAAAGCGACGAATCGCCTCGATGGGCATGTCGAGCTCCTCCGAGGCGGAGGGCTCGCCACCGAACACCCGCACCGCCTCGGCCACGGCGACGGCCAGTTCGGATTCGGCCTTGCGGACCTTGACCTCGGCCTTGTCCACGGTGTCGACCACCGTCAGTTGACGACGTTGCTTCTCCTGGAGTCGCTGTTTGCGGGAGGGGGCGTTCTCAGAGCTCTGTACAGACATGACCAAGATCATAAGCGAGTCGGCGGGCTCACCAGAAATCGTCAACTCCCCTTATTCAACGCCTCAGTTAGAACCAATTCACACCTGCCGACCCACCGTCCCGGACCGGCCCGCCCCCACAGGTCCCCGCACGGGTCGCAGCACGCCCGGTTCCGAACTCGCAGCGATATCCAAGCACTTCCACCCTTCTGGGTAATCGTGCCGCTTCGTCGCATGTGCGCAGGCCGCACGGGCAGTCACCTTCCGGGCCGGGCACCGTCCGGCCCACGGAGCGGCAGGCGAATTCGGTGCCCCGCTCCGGGAATCGACCGCGAGAAGGGCACGAAGTCTCATGCGCGCAGAAGCCATCCAGCGGGTCGAACTCATCTTCTCCCTGCTGGACGCGAACGGGAACGGCGTCCTCGACGCCGGCGACTTCACGCTGATGAGCGACCGGGTGGTCGCCGCGGCACCGCAGTCCGACCGGGCGGCCAAGGACACGATGCGGACCGCCTTCGAGCGGTACTGGACCACGCTGGTCACCGAACTGGACGCCAACGGCGACGGGGTCATCAGCCTCGACGAGTACACCGCCTGCGTGCTGTCCCCGGAGCGCTTCGCCTCGACGATCGCCGACTTCGCCGAGGCCCTCGCCGTGCTGGGCGACCCCGACGGTGACGGGCTCATCGAACGCCCCGCCTTCACCGCGCTGATGACGGCGATCGGCTTCCACCCCGCCAACATCGACGCGCTCTTCGACGCCTTCGGACCCACGGACAACGACCGTGTCCCGGTGCGGACCTGGGCCGAGGGGATCATGGAGTACTACGCCCCCGACAAGGTCGGCATCGCGGGCGACCACCTCGTCACGGGCACGGCTGTCTGACACGGCGACGGGACGTCCATGAGCAGCACATCGCACCCCGCGAGCACAACGAGCCCCGGCCCCACCGCCGTACCCGCCCCGGAGCACACCGTCGGCCTCGCCGTGGGGCGCGGCACGGGCCCCGAGGTCGCGGCCGTCTTCGAACAAGTCCTGGGCAGGTTCGCCCAGTTGCACGACCGGCACATCAGGGTGGACCGCTCTCCGCGCACGTACCACTCCTACGTCTCCCTGCGGGACGAGGGCGGCGGCATCGAGGAGATCCGCCGGCTCACGCACGGGGACGCCGACCACTACGAGTCGTTCGTGCGCGCCCGCGCCGCCGCCGGCACCCGAGTGATCTTCCGGACGGCGATCAACGCGCAGACGCTGTACCTGGTACGCCAGCGGCTCCAGGCCGTCAAGGTGGACACCCTGGACGCCGCAGGAGCGAGGGTGCTGCTGGTCCGGGACCAGGCCCAGGGCTTCTACACCGGCGACAACGAGCACGCCCCCGGCCAGGTCCGCAGGGTCACCGAGTTCCGTCAGGACATCACCGAGGAGGTCCTCCACTACGCGCTGCGCAGGGCCCGGCGGGAGTGGCCGGGCGAGGGACCGGCCCGCATCGTCATGGCGTACAAGTTCCACCTGCTCGACGGCGCGCTCGACGTGTGGGCCACCGAGTTCGCCGCCCGCCACGGTGTCGAGGTCCAGGTCTTCCAGCCGGACACGGTGAACCGGAACCTCATCACCCACGGCCCGGCCGACCGCACGGTCCTGGTGGCGGGCAACGAGTGGGCGGACATCATGCACGTCGTCCTGCTCGACCGGTTCGGGGCCGGCCGGCAGGAGGACCACTGCACCCTCAACGTCCATCTGCACCCGGACGTGCGCGGACTCGTCGAGTACCAGACGGTGCACGGTTCGGCCGACGACCTGGAAGGCCGTGACCTGGTCAATCCCGTGGCCACCGTGCGGGCCGCCGCGGCGGTCGCCGAGCGGCACGCGGGCTGTGGCGGGGCAATCGCCGCGGCCGAGGCCGCCCTGGCACGCATCCGTGAGGCAGGTGTCCGTACTCCGGACCTGGGCGGGCGCCACTCCACCTCCGAGGTCGTGAAGGCCCTGCTCGACGCCTTGGAGCCGACGGTGGGCCCGGTGGCCCTGGAGCAGTGCGTGGACCCAGTGGCCCTGGAGCAGCCCGTGGTCCCGGCGGACCTGGAACAGCCCGTGGTCCCGGCGGACCTGGAGTCGCCCATGGACAGGGCGGACCTGGAACAGCCGGAAAGCCCGGTGCCCCACTCCGTCGTCCGCGCGCCGGTGGCCGTACCCACCTCGGGGCGGCCGTGACCTCGTACGGGAGCACGGCGCTGGTCGTCGTCGACGTCCAGAACGACTTCTGTGCCGGCCCGCTGGCTATCGCGCGCTACCCGGGCGACCCGGCCGAGTTGGCGGGGGTGGTGGCGAACACCGCGCGTGCCGTCGCGCTGGCCCGTGAGCGCGACACCGAGGTGGTGTTCGTGCGTTTTGTCGGGGACCCGGTCCACCAGCGGGCGAGTTGGCGGCGCCGGGACGCGGCGCGGGGCAGGCCGCCCAAGTGTCTGGAGGGCACGTGGGGCGCGGAGTTCCCCGCCGGGCTCGGTCCCGCGCCCGGCGAGCAGGTGTTCACGAAGCGGGCCTGCTTCGACGCGTTCCTCGCCGAGGGCTTCGAGCGTCACCTCCGGGAACGCGGTGTCGAACACCTCGCCCTGGCGGGCCTGTTCGCCGACGTCTGCGTGGACACCACGGCGCGTACCGCGTTCCAGAAGGGCTTCCACGTCACCGTCCTCCAGGACTGCACCGCGGCGCTCCACACGCCGCTCGACCAGACACTGCGCTTCATGAGCCGTGTCTACGGCGCGCGCGTCACCGGCCACGACGAGGCCGCCGTATGGACGAGGTCCGCCGAGGAACCGGACCGGCGGACGGCTGAGGACAACGGCCCAGTGGCTGTGAAGGCAGCCGTAATGAAAGGAGACAGGGCTCCATGACCGGCTCGGTGACCGGCTCCACGACCGGGACCGCTTCGGTGACCGCGGGGGTGGGCGGTGGGGTGGGGCTGACCGCGCTCATGGTCGCCGCCGCGCGGGCCATCGAGGCCGCGCGCCCGGACGCCCTGGCCAGGGACGTGTACGCGGAACACTTCGTCCGTGCGGCACCGGCCTGCGCGGACTGGCCGCTGCATCCGGACGAGGTGCCCGCGGGCGAGGCCGACCCGCTGTGGGGGCGGCTGGGCCGGTACTTCGGGCTGCGGACACGTGTCTTCGACGACTACCTGCTGAGCCGGGCCGAGGCGGGGACCCGTCAGGTGGTCGTCCTGGGTGCCGGCCTGGACACGCGCGCGTACCGACTGGCCTGGCCGCGTGGCTGCGCGGTCTTCGAGGTCGACCAGGAAGCGGTGCTGGCGTTCAAGGAACACGTGCTGCGGACGACGCCGTATCCGGGGTCTGCGGCGGGCAGCGACGCTGCCCGCACCGCCGGCGTCGGCAGGGCCACTGCTGGTACCGCTGCCGGGGCGCGCCGGATCCCTGTCGTGGCCGACCTCCGCCACGAGTGGATCCCGGCCCTGACCGCCGCGGGATTCGACCCGTCCCGCCCGACCACCTGGCTGGCCGAGGGTCTGCTCCTCTACCTCCCGTCGGCGGCGGAGCGCCTGCTGATCAACACCGTCGCCGCGCACAGCGTGCCGGGCAGTGCCCTCGCCTACGAGGCGAAGGTCACCCTCGAATCCGCCGCCGTCCGCGACTCACCCGTGTACACGGCGGCACGGCGGCGGATCGGCGTCGACCTGCCGGCCCTCTTCGACCCGGACCCGAGACCCGACTCGGCGACGGCGCTCGCGGGGCACGGCTGGCGCACATGGACGGACACGCCGTTCGACCACTCCCGTCGCCTCGGGCGCGGCCCCCTTCCGGTGCCGGACGACGCCCTGGCCGCCAACAGGTGGACGTTCGCCGAGCACGTACTCCGCTGACGTCGCTCAGTCGCCCCCGGAACCGGAGCCGGGGCCGGGGCCGTACAGGGCGGCGATGTCTTCGGATGTCGCCCACCTGCTGTAGGTGGGCGACTGCGGCCAGCCCTCGGGCGAGTCCTGCCACTCCTCCTGGCGTCCGTACGGCAGGAGGTCGATCAGGGCGAAGGTGTGGCTCAACTGCTCGGTGCCCCGGCCGGTGGTGTGCCAGGTGCGGTAGACGGTGTCGCCGTCGCGGAGGAACACATTGACCGCGAATCCTCCGTCGGGCGGTGCGCCGACGTCGGCGCCGAACGAGCTGTTGGCGGTCGAGTACCAGGGCATCCGGTTGCCGACCCGCTCCTTGTAGGCGAGCGCCTCCTTGATCGGGCCCTGGGTAACGATGACGAAGCGCGCGTCATAGTTGTCCAGGAAGCCCAGCCGGGTGTACTGCGAGGTGAACCCCGTACACCCCGGGCACTGCCATTCCTTGCCGGCGAACCACATGTGGTTGTAGACGATCAACTGCCGCTTGCCCTCGAAGACGTCCACCAGCCGGACGGGACCGTCCTCGCCCTCAAGGGTGTAGTCGGGCATCTCGACCATCGGCAGGCGCCGACGCTCGGCCGCGATGGCGTCGAGCTCACGGGTGGCGGCCTTCTCCCGAACCCGCAACGCCTCAAGCCGACGCTCCCAGGTTCCGGTGTCGACGACGGGGGGTAGTGCGTGGGTGCTCATGATCCCCTCACAGAACTCGTACCCAGTTTCCACTAGCGAAGAGATGGACCCTGCCGGGCCCGAAAACTCATCGGTGGTCCGATCCGCTGGTTCTAGTGTGTCGCCGTGACCACCAACGCTCTCGTCGGCGGCGAGATCCGTCTCGTCCCGTTATCGACCGACCACGCCGAAGCGCTCTTCCCCGCCGCGTCCGATCCCGAAGTATGGCGATGGATGCCACGGCCCCGCCCCGAGTCCATGACGCAGATGCGCACGATGCTGAGCCGGATGATCGCGGACCCCGGTCGGCTGTGCTTCGCCGTGCGGCGTCATCGCGACGACGCCGTGATCGGTTCGACCAGCCTGTACGACATCGATCTCGACGAAAGCCGCGCCGAAGTCGGGGCGACCTGGTTCGACCGGTCCTGCTGGGGAGGACCGTACAACGCCGAATCCAAACTGCTGCTGTTCGGTCACGCTTTCGACGACCTGCACATCACCAGGCTCGCCCTGCGCACCGACAATCTGAACGTGCGCTCCCAGCACGCCCTGATCCGTCTAGGGCTCGTCCATGAAGGAACGCTGCGCAGCCATATGCGACGCCAGGACGGCACCCGCCGCGACTCCTTGTACTACAGCCTGCTCGCGGATGAATGGCCAGCCGTCCGTGACGCGTTGCGGGCCAGGATCGCCGCCAAGACGACCCTTCCTTGATGCGAGGAGCCCCGTTGTCAGTGGTGGGTGGGAGACTTTTCGGCATGATCGAAGCGAAGCCGAAAGCGGATCTTCTGCGGTATCTGCAAGACGCGCGGGACGCCCTGGTGTGGAAGCTCGACGGGCTCTCGGAATACGACGTGCGCCGTCCGCTGACCGCCACGGGCACGAACCTGTTGGGGCTGGTCAAGCATGTCGCCGGGGTGGAGCTGGGGTACCTCGGCGACACGTTCGGGCGACCGTTCTTCGACGAGGCGCCGCCGGCCTGGTGGTACACGGAGGACGCGGAACCCAACGCGGACATGTGGGCGACCGCGGACGAGTCGCGCGAGGAGATCGTCGGGCTCTACCGGCGGGCGTGGGAGCACTCCGACGCCACGATGGCCGCGCTGCCGCTCGACGCGATCGGTCACGTGCCGTGGTGGCCGGAGGAACGCCGCGAGGTGACCCTGCACCACATCGTCGTACGGGTGATCTCCGACACCCAGCGCCACGCCGGCCACGCCGACATCGTGCGGGAGCTCATCGACGGGTCCGTCGGACATTCGCAGGGCAAGGACAGCCTGGCGCCAGGTGATCGGGCTTGGTGGGACGACTACCGGAACCGACTGGAGCGGGTGGCGCGGGAGGCCGGCGACGGGTGATCCCACCCGCCGGTACCGACATCGAAACTTCCCGAAGCGGAGTCGCCGATCGCACCAACACGCCTGTGACGCCCCGCAGTTGAAGCGCGCTCCCGCTCGCCCCGCACAGGGTGATGACGGCGTGCGCGGTGGTGCTTAGGATCATGTGTACGGCATCGCGTGTCGGTCACCGGCCGGGTGAGGCATGGAGGTGCCCGTGAGATTGCCTTGCGGAGGCATTCCACACATGTCAGTCGAGTTGAATCACACCATCGTCCACGCCCGGGACAACCGGGAGTCGGCCCAGTTCCTGGCGCACATCCTGGGACTTGAGGTCGGGACCGAGTGGGGCCCGTTCATTCCCGTGTCCACGGCCAACGGGGTCACCCTGGACTTCGCCACCATCCCGGCGGAGTCGATCGTCATGCAGCACTACGCGTTCCTCATCTCCGACGAGGAGTTCGACGCGGCGTTCGCGCGCATCAGGGAGGCCGGGATCACGTACTACGCCGATCCCCGTCTGAAGCAGCCCGGAGAGATCAACCACCACCACGGCGGACGCGGCCTGTACTTCATGGATCCGTCCGGCCACGGCATGGAAATCATCACCCGCCCCTACGACAGCCACGAGCACCCACCAACGGCTTCCTGAGGCAACGGCGGGCCAGGACGGCACTCGACCTGGCCCGCCGCTCCGCAGCACAAATCGACGCCCGCGTCAGGGATGGGACAGGACGCAGAACTCGTGGTCGTCCGGGTCCGTCAGGCAGGTCCACGGGGTGGCGCCCTGGCCGATGTCGAGGTCGGTGGCGCCGAGAGCGCGTAGTCGGGTCACCTCCGTCGCCTTGTCGTCGCCGGGGTACGGCAGCAGGTCGAGGTGGACGCGGTCCGGTACGGTCTTCGCTTCGGGTTTGCGGAGGAACTCCAGATACGGGCCGGCGCCCTTGGCGGAGCGCAGCACCGCGTGATCGTCGGCCACCTCGTGCAGGGTCCAGTCGATCGCCTCGCCCCAGAACCGGGCCATGGCCCGCGGATCCACGCAGTCGACCACCACCGCGGCGATCGGCCCGGTGTCCCGGTAGACCTCCCGGGGCTCCAGCACGCAGAACTCGTTGCCCTCCGGGTCGGCGAGGACCGTCCACGGCACGTCGCCCTGGCCCACGTCGGCGGGCGTCGCGCCGAGAGACTCGAGGCGCGCGACCAACTCCGTCCGATGGGCCGCGGACGTGGTGGCGAGGTCGAGGTGCACACGGTTCTTCGTCGGCGTCTTGGGTTCCGGGACGGGAACGACGTCGACGCCGAGGGCGACCGGGTCCGGCCAGACGAGGCCGCCGGCGGGTCCGACGTAGGTGGTCACGCCGGGGCTGTACGCACTCCAGCCGAGCGCCTCCGCCCAGAACCGGCCGACCGCCGAGGCGTCGAGGGCCTTGATGTTCACCTGAACCGGTCGCAGCGCCATGCCGGCAATCCTATGCATCCGCTCCGCGACGACACCGCCGCTCGGCCTCAGGCCCCGTCGCGGCCCCGTCGCGGCGCCGTCGTGACCTCGGCGATTTGAAGAATCCTTGAAACAACAATCGTTGATCCATCAAGTTAGGTGTGCCTAACCTAACCGGGCTGTTTGATCTCTCACTTACCTAGGACGGTCGGCCATGCCCCCGCTCAGCCCGTTTCCGGACGCCTCACCACTCGCCGTGGCGCCGCCCTCGACTCCCCTCGGCCCGTTCGAGGACAGCGCGGTCGCGTGGGCGGCCTGGGCGACCTTGATGGGATTCGTCGGCCTGACGGCACTGGCGCTCGTGTCCGCGGGCCCGCCCGCCCGTCGGATCGGAGCGGACACGCTGGCCGCGGTGACGACCCGGCTGTCCCGCGCGGCCGTGGTCCTCGGGCTCCTGGCCGTACCCGCCGTGCTCACCGACCTCGCCCACGGCGCGTCGGAGGACGGCGTCGGCTACGACTACGGCGCGGCGTGGAACACGCTGTACGACGGCAGCAACGCCGGCCGTCTCTCCGGGCTCGAGGTCACCCTCGTCCTCGCCGGCGCCGTGGTGCTCGTTCCGCTGTGTGCGCGCCGCACCGCGGCGGGTCCGGCGCGGAGATGGCTGCTGGCCGTGGGGCTGGGCGCGGGCGCGGTCGCCCTGGGGACCACGAAGTTCCCGGACGAGGTGCCGGACGACTGGGGCCGCACCGTCTTCGAGACGCTGATGTGGATGCTGCACCTGCTCGGCGGCGCGGTCTGGCTCGGCGGACTGGCGGGCCTGGCGCTGCTCGCCCTGCCGGGCGCGGTCGGCCCGGACGACCGGGGAGCCTTCTGGTCACCGTCCATACGCCGCTTCTCCGTCGGCGCGATGAGCTGCGTCGCCGCCATCGCCCTTTCGGGCCTGTTCCTGTACTGGGAGCACGTCGACGGTCCCTCCCAGTTGCTCACGACGATGTACGGGCGCGTGCTCGGCGTGAAGATCCTCATCTTCGGCGTGCTGCTGCTCCTGGGCGGCTTCAACCAGTTCTGGCTGCACCCGAGGATCGACGCCCTGCGTGCGGCGGGTGACGTACGACCGCTGCGCACGATCCTCGTCCGGGAGTTCCCCATGGTCGTCACCGTCGAGACGCTGCTCGGGGCGGCGCTGTTGTTCGTCGCGCCGTTCCTGCACGGCTCGGCGCGCAACCAGGCGTTCCAGGCCGACGTGGCCAAGCGCTCCGCGGTCCTCCCGGAGGAACTGCCCAAGCTCGCGCCCAAGGAGGTCAGCGCGTCCACGTGGGTCTGGGGGACCGCCGAAACCCTCGTCCTCGTCGCCCTGTTGGTCATGGGCTACTGGTACTCCGGTGTGCTCGCCCGCCGGCGTGCCGCCGCCGCGGGGGCGGGCGTCACGGCGAGCGACCCGGGCGACCTCGTCCAGGCGTCGTAGGCGCGTCGGGCGCGGGCGGTACGCCGTCCGCGCCCACACGGTCCCGGCCCGAGGCCGCAGGGGTGCGTCAGAGAAGCTGCTCGGCGAGCGTCCCGTAGAGGGCGAGCATCTTGTCGTCGTACACCTCGACCGTGACGTTCGGCGGGAAGCCGGGCGGCACCACCCGGTTCCTGGTCATCACCTGAAGGGCGACATGGTCGGCACCGGCCACGAAGTGCGCGTCGAGTTCAGCGGCGATGGTCTTCACGTCGCCATGTGCCACGAGCGCGTCGATGAGCCGGTCGCTTCCGCGTCCCGTCACGTCGTCCTCCGTGAACCCGAGCCGACGCAGGCTGTTCCTGTAGTGACGCAGGCCGAGCATCGATTCCATGTAGTCGCGGTTGGTCTCCCGCGCCCGCGCGGGATCGGTGTCCACCACCACCTTGTGCTCGGGTGCGATGAACCGGGCGGCGCCGAGGACGGGGCGGGCCCGCTCGGTGTATTCCGGTGTGACGCTGTACGGCAGTACACCACCGGCCCGTTCGGCCGCCATGGCGAGCATCTTCGGGCCTAGGGCCGCGACGGCCCGGGATTCGACGGGAACTCCCGCGGCGTCGAGCTTGTCCAGATAACCCGTGATCGCCTGCATCGGCGTCTGGAATTCCTGGTTCTGCTCGGGATGACCGGCTCCGATACCGAGCAGAAAGCGTCCGGGGAAACGGTCGTTGATCCGGTGGAACGACGCGGCGGCGGTTTCGGCGCTGCCGTGCCAGATGTTCAGCACGCTGGTACCGACGGTGAGCGACGTGGTCGATTCGAGCAGCTCATCGATCCCGGCGAGATCGGCCGTCTGCCCGCTCAGCCAGAGCGCGGTGAAACCCAGACGCTCGATTTCCGCCGCGCACGCCGGAGTTGTCAGGAATCCGGGCTGCCAGATACCGAACTTGCCTATCTTGAAACTCACTTGAACGCCCCGCGATCAGCATGTGGATGAACGGTCGCGGCGAACGCTGCCAGATCAAAAATGTACCCTCAAGTACACTCCGGGCGGCGGCCCTGCGCGGCTGAGCGACGGGTCAGGCGGCCAGGGCGGTGCCGGTGCGTAGGTGGTCGACGCACATGTCGAACGCCGCTTCTATGTGGCGCGGTGACCCCGTGGCCATGAAGATCACCACGCCGCCGTGGATCGCCGCGATCACTCCGGCCGCGGCGGTGCCCGCGTCCACGTCGGAGCGGATGTGGCCGAGCGCCTGCATCTCCTTGATGCCCGCCTCGATGTGGTGCTGCCACTGGTCGATCATGCGCCGGGTGACCTCCTGCGCCGCCGGAGTAGGACGGTCGGTCTCGGTGATCATCGCGCCCAGCGGGCAGCTCACGCCATGCCGGCGGTAGCGCTGGACGACTTCGTCACGCCACTCCCGCCAGGCCGACCACGACGTCAGCTCCCCCACGCAGGACTGCTGCTCCTCGATCACGAGGTCCGCCTCGCGCTGGGCCACGGCGAGCAGCAGTTGTTCCTTGCCCTCGGGGAAGTAGTGGAACAGCTGGCTCTTGCCTGTGCCGCTGCGGCGGCAGACGCCGTCGAGGGTGAGGTCCCCGACACCGCGGTCACGGATCTCGGCGACGGCCGCCTCGATGATCCGCCGACGGGTCGCGGCCCCCTTCTTCGTCAGCATGAGCCCTCCAGCCACCGATGACGACCATCCCATGGACGCTGCCAGAGCAGAAATGGACCCGCAAGTACATTGAGGGGCCCCTGGAGCTCGGGAGCCCTGGAGCCCGGCCGCTAGGAGCCCGGGGATCCGGCGCGCAGGCCGGCCATGACCAGGTCCAGGAGTCGGGTGGCGCGCGGGCGCCAGTCGTCCGTGGGGTCGATCAGCCACAGGCCGGCGATCGCGAGGATGAAGTCGTCCGCGGTCACCCCGGGACGAATGGTGCCCGCCTCCTCGTTGGCGCGGAGCAGGAGGTCGGCCGCCTCGGCGAGCGGGGTGGGGGACGGCTTCGCCGGGCCGCCGGGGCCGCTCGTGGCGAACCGGATCGCGTCGGCGAGCCCGGCCTTCGTCATGGCGAACTCGGCGAGCCGGTCCATCCAGGCGCGCAGGGCCCGTTCGGCGGGCAGCTCGTCGAGCAACTGGGCCGCGCTGTCGGCGACTTGCCGCATCTCGTGACGGTAGATCTCCAGGACGAGCGACTCACGGTTGGGGAAGTTCCGGTAGAACGTGCCCTGTCCGACGCACGCCTTCTTGGCGATCGCGCTGAGCGCGGCGTCCGGACACCGCGTGAGTTCTTCCAGTGCGACCGCCAGGATGCGCTCACGGTTGCGCTGCGCGTCCGACCGCTGGGGCACAACTCTCTTCTGCTGCACCGGTCTCTCCTCACAGGCTCATGGCCGAACCCGTCCTTGCTAAGCGGACAGCAGTCCGTTAGGTTCCCTGTTGGCGGACAGCTGTCCGGATAGGTCCACCATAGCGGTGGCCGTGACCGCTGAGCAGACGGCGGCAGACGCCTGCCGCAGTTCATCGGCCTTGTCAGCATGCCCACTTCGCCGCGGCGAACCATCGTCCCGTACGACGCACTTCCCCGAAAGCCGGTCCGACCGACCGCCGGACCCGCCCCCCACCGTTCCGGAAACGCGAAAGAAGTTGCTCATGGCCTTATCGACGTCCAGCGTCATCACCCTGCACATCAACGGCGAGAAGTACACGCTGCCCGTCGACCACCGCACCACCCTGCTCGACGCGCTGCGCGAGCGTCTCGATCTGACCGGCACCAAGAAGGGCTGTGACCAGGGCCAGTGCGGTGCCTGCACGGTCCTGGTCGACGGTCGCCGCACCGTGGCCTGCCTGCAACTCGCGGTCGCGGCCGAGGGACGCGAGATCACCACGATCGAGGGTGTGGCCGACGACGACCGACTGCACCCGGTGCAGCGGGCCTTCCTCGAACTGGACGGCTACCAGTGCGGATACTGCACACCGGGCCAGATCTGTTCGGCGATCGGCGTGCTCGGGGAGCAGGCGGCCGGGTGGCCGAGTGCCGTCACCGGCGACATACGTCCCGAGGCGGGACCTCCGTCGCTGACCCCCGAGGAGATCCGGGAACGGATGAGCGGCAACCTGTGCCGCTGCGGTGCGTACAACTCGATCGTCGAGGCCGTCGCCCGTGCGGCCGCCGATACGGCTCCCGCGCCCCGGACCGGCGCCGAGCCGGGCCCGAAGGAGGCCGCGGCATGAGGGAGTTCGACTACCAGAGGGCCTCGGACGTGGCGGGCGCGGTGGCCCTGCTCGACGCCGACCCGGACGCGCGCTTCCTGGCGGGCGGCACCAATCTGGTCGACCTGATGAAGACCGGTGTCGAGCGGCCCGCCCGGCTCGTCGACGTACGCGAACTGCCGCTGGACCGCGTCGAGTCGGTGGCCGACGGCGGTCTGCGCATCGGTGCGACCGTCACCAACAGCGACCTCGCGGCCCACCCCGAGGTCCGCCGCCGCTACCCGGTGCTGACGCAGGCGGTGCTCGCCGGTGCCTCCGGCCAGTTGCGCAACATGGCCACGGTCGGCGGCAACCTCCTCCAGCGCACCCGCTGCGGCTACTTCGCCGATGTCACCAAGCCGTGCAACAAGCGGGCCCCCGGCAGCGGTTGCCCGGCCGTCGAGGGCGAGCACCACAATCACGCCATCCTGGGCGCGTCCGAGCACTGCGTGGCCGTGCACCCCTCGGACATGGGCGTCGCCCTGACCGCCCTCGACGCCGTGGTGCACTACGAAACCGCCGAAGGACCGGGCGAGTTGCCGATCGGCCGGTTCTACGAGCCCGTCGGTGACACCCCGCACCGGGAGACGGCCCTGCCGCCGGGCGCGCTGATCACCGGCGTCACCCTGCCGCCGGCCCCGGTCGCCGCCCGCTCCCGCTACCGCAAGGTCCGCGAGCGCGCCTCGTACGCCTTCGCCGTGGGCTCGATCGCCGCCGCGCTAGACGTCCGCGACGGTGTGGTGCACGACGTACGGCTGGCGTTCGGAGCGGTCGCCTCCCGCCCCTGGCGGGCCCTCGCAGCCGAACGCGTCCTGGCCGGGGCGCCCGCGGACGCCGAGACGTTCGCCCGGGCGGCGGACGCCGAACTGGCGGCGGCCCGACCGCTGCCGCACAACGGATACAAGGTCACCCTGATGCGCAACCTCGTGGTGGCCGTGCTGAGCGAACTCGCCGAGGAGGCCGCGCGATGACCACGACCACCACCGCGGCCGTCCGTGCCGTGGGCACCGGCCACGTCCGCGTGGAGGGCCGGGACAAGGTCACCGGCGCCGCCCGCTACGCGGGTGAGATCCCCTTCACCGAACTCGCCCACGGCTGGCTGGCGTTGTCCACCGTCACCCGTGGCCGCATCCGGGAGATCGAGACCGCTCCCGTCCTCGCGATGCCGGGCGTCCTCGCCGTCCTGGACCATCACAACGCCCCGCGGGTCGACACCGACTTCGTCGGCATGCTGGGCACGCGACCCGATCCGACCTGCGCCGTGTTCCAGAACGACCGGGTGCCGCACATGGGCTGGCCGGTGGCGCTGGTCGTCGCCGAGACGCCCGAACAGGCGCGTGAGGCCGCCGAGGCACTGGTGGTCCGCTACGAACAGCAGCCGCACGACACCGAGTTGACCGCCGACCACCCGGGCGCCTATGCGCTGGACGGCCATATGCCCGCGGTGACGGACAAGGGCGACCTCGACGCCGAACTCGCCGCGTCCGCCGTCGTCCTGGACGCCGAGTACACCACTCCCGAGGAGCACCACAACCCGATGGAGCCCCACGCGGCGACGGCCCGCTGGGACGACGGACGGCTGGAACTGGTGGACTCCAACCAGGGCGCCACCTGGGTCGTCGGTGAACTCGCGAGACTCTTCTCGCTCGATCCGGCGTCGGTGCGGGTGCGTTCGGAACACGTCGGCGGCGGCTTCGGCAGCAAGGGCGTGCGCGCCCACCAGGTGGCCGCCATCATGGCCGCGACGGTCCTCCAGCGGCCGGTGCGCGTGGTGCTGTCCCGGCGTCAGATGTTCACCCTGGGCGGCCATCGCAGCCCCACCGTCCAGCGGGTCAGGCTCGGTGCCGACCCCGACGGACGGCTGCGCGCCCTGGACCACCGCAGCCTGAGCCGCACCTCCACCGTGTTCGAGTTCGTGGAGCCCAGCGCGGGCGTGGCCCGTGTCATGTACGACGCCGACGCCCACCACACGGAGAACCTGGTCGTACGGCTGGACGTCCCGAGCCCGACGTGGATGCGGGCGCCGGGCGAGGCACCGGGCTCCTTCGCGCTGGAGGCGGCGCTCGACGAACTCGCCGAGAAGTGCGGCGTCGACCCGATCGAACTGCGCCTGCGCAACGAACCGGAGAAGGGCCCGGTGTCCGGACTCCCGTTCGCGAGCCGCAATCTGCGCGCCTGCTTCGACGAGGGTGCCCGCAGGTTCGGGTGGGCAGAGCGCGACCCGCGCCCCGGGCTGCGCCGTGACGGACGGTGGCTGCTGGGCACCGGCACCGCAGCCGCGTCCTTCGGCGCGGGCGCCGGCCCCTCGACCGCCACGATCACCGCCGAGGCGGACGGCCGCTTCACCGTGCGGATCGCCGCGGCGGACATCGGCACCGGTGCGCGGACCGCCCTGACCCTGATCGCGGCGGACGCCCTGGACGTCCCGCCGAACCGGGTCCATGTGCGGCTGGGCGACAGCGAGTTCGGGCCTGCGATGATCGCGGGCGGTTCGATGGGCACCCGCTCGTGGGCCTGGGCCGTGACCGCAGCGGCGGAGGAGCTGCGCGAGCGGCTCGTCCCCGGCATGGTCGTCCCGCCCGAGGGCATCAGCGCGCGTTCCGACACGACCGCCGCCCTCCGCGCCCTCACGCCGAAGGAACGCCACTCCTTCGGGGCGCAGTTCGCCGAGGTCGCCGTGGACGTCACCACCGGTGAGGTGCGGGTGCGGCGGATGCTCGGCGTCTTCGCGGCGGGCCGTATCGTCAACCCGCTCACCGCACGCGGCCAGTTCACCGGCGGCATGATCTGGGGCATCTCCATGGCCCTGCACGAGGAGGGCGTGCGCGACCAGGCGTCCGGCGGTCACGTCGGGGCCGACCTGGCGGGCTACCACGTGGCCGCGCACGCCGACGTGCCGCGCATCGAGGCGCACTGGGTGGACGATCCCGACCCGGACGACCCGGTCGGTATCAAGGGGATCGGCGAGATCGGCATCGTCGGCGCGGCGGCGGCCATCGCCAACGCGGTCTGGCACGCGACCGGGCAACGCCATCGCAGTCTGCCCATCCGCCCCGACCGCATCCTGGCTGCGGGCCGGAATGCTTGATCTCGCCCCGGAGTTGAGCGGCTGGCTGGAGGAGGGCCGGGACGTCGCGGTCGCCACGGTCGTGGCCGTCGGCGGCAGCGCACCGCGCGGTCCCGGCGCCACTCTCGCGGTCGACGAGGACGGCACCGTCATCGGCTCGGTCTCCGGTGGCTGTGTCGAGGGCGCGGTCTACGAGTTGTGCACGCAGGCGCTGGAGACCGGGGAGAGTGCGCTGGAGCGCTTCGGCTACAGCGACGAGGACGCCTTCGCCGTGGGGTTGACCTGCGGCGGGGTACTCGACGTGATGATCACGCCGGTGGCCGCGGACACGCCCGTGAGCCGACTGCTGCGCACGGCCCTGGAGACCGCGGCGGCGGGCGAACCGGTGGCCCTCGCGCGGGTCGTACGGGGCCCGGCCGGGCTCCTCGGCACCGCGCTGCTGGTCCGTGCCGACGGCTCCCACGAGGGCGGGCTCGGCGGGCATCCGGACCTGGACGGGACGGCCGTGGCCGAGGCGCTGGCCGCGCTGGACGCGGGCCGTACCGGGACGGTCGAGCTGTCGGAGGACGGCTCGCACTGCCCCGGTGGCCTCACACTGCTCGTCGAGTCGAGTGTGCCGCCGCCGCGAATGATCGTCTTCGGTGCGGTCGACTTCGCGGCGGCGCTGGTCCGTGCGGGCAAGTTCCTCGGCTACCACGTCACCGTGTGCGACGCGCGGCCCGTCTTCGCCACCCGGGCGCGCTTCCCGGAGGCGGACGACGTCGTCGCGGACTGGCCCCACCGCTATCTGCGGCGCACGACGACGGACGCGCGCACCGTGCTGTGCGTGCTCACCCACGACGCCAAGTTCGACGTCCCCCTGCTGGAGGTCGCGTTGCGTGTTCCCGCGGCCTTCGTGGGCGCGATGGGCTCGCGTCGCACCCACGTCGACCGCGACCGCCGGCTGCGCGAAGCCGGGCTGAGCGAGAGCGAGTTGGCGCGGCTCAGGTCTCCCATCGGCCTCGACCTCGGAGGCCGTACGCCCGAGGAGACGGCCCTGTCGATCGCGGCGGAGATCGTCGCGAGTCGGCGGGGTGGGACGGGTGCTCCGCTGACGGGTTCGGCACGACCGATCCACCGGAGCCTCGCCCATCAGACGTAGGCGGGTGCGATCGGGCTGACGGGGCGTGACATCGTGCCCCGTGGGGGGCGTCCATGGCGGGTTCATGGACGCCCCCCGTGCCGTCGTCACGAAAAGACCCGAGGACGCGCGGAGACCCGAGGCGGTAGTTGAACACGTTCAAAAAGTAGGGCTACGCTGCTGTCGAACCGAGTCGAGGGGGTTCGATGAAGGTAGTGCTGCCCGGTGGCACCGGACAGGTGGGCACGGTTCTCCAGCGGGCGTTGACGGCGGCCGGGCACGAGGTCACCGTGCTGACCCGGCGTCCCGTGCGGCCGTACGACATCGGCTGGGACGGGGTCACACCCGGCCCGTGGGTGTCGGCGATCGACGGTTGCGACGTCGTGATCAACCTGGCCGGGCGCAGCGTCTCCTGCCGGTACACGCCCGAGAACCTGCGGGCCATGATGGACTCCCGGGTGGACTCGACCCGGGTGGTCGGCGAGGCGATCGCCGCCGCCGCGCGACCACCGCGTGTCTGGCTGCAGATGAGTACGGCGACGATCTACGCCCACCGCTTCGACCCGGCGCACGACGAGGCGACGGGCGTGATCGGCGGCTCGGAGGCCGGGGTGCCGGACTACTGGGCGTACAGCGTCGAGATCGCGAAGAACTGGGAGCGGGCGCAGGCCGAGGCGCCGACACCCGCGACGCGCAAGGTGGCACTGCGCTCGGCGATGGTGATGAGTCCGGACCGGGGCGGCGTGTTCGACGTCCTGTCGCGGCTGGCCCGGTTCGGCCTTGGCGGTGCGGTGGGCGGTGGGGCGCAGTACGTCTCCTGGATCCACGACGAGGACTTCGTGCGCGCGGTGGAGTTCCTGATGGCCCGGGACGATGTCGAGGGGCCGGTGAACCTCGCCGCGCCCGGGCCCCTTCCCCAGCGCGACTTCATGCGGGCGCTGCGCCGGGCCTGGGGCGTCCCGGTGGGGCTGCCCGCGACGCGCTGGATGGCCGAGGCGGGGGCGTTCGCGCTGCGCTCGGACACGGAGTTGCTGCTCAAGAGCCGAAGGGTGGTGCCCGGACTACTGCGCGCCGCCGGGTTCGACTTCGTCCACCCGGAGTGGGAAGGGGCCGCCGCGTCCCTCGTACGACGCGCCCGTCCGGCTCGTACGGCAGCGGGCAGGGTCGGAACGCCCCCGGCGGCGAGCGGCCCTGTCGTGTAGACGGCCGGTGGGAGGTGTCCTGGTCGAAGACCCGCGTCGGCCGCGTGCCGAAGAGGATCGGATGCCACAGCGGCGCGCAGGCCGCGGTCCCGGCCCGCCGCACGCAGGCCCGACGTGCGACCGAGCCACGGAGAGGCCGTCCGGCGAACGCGCCCCCGTCGCCGTGCTCCTGGCATGATCAACAGGTGGGATCGGACGTCGGGTTGGAGCCGTTGATGGAAGCGACCGAGTCGGACCGTGCCGGGCGAGTGGCCGCCCACGCGGCCGTGGGGACGCGGTTGTCCCTCCTCGGCGACCGGCAACTCGGGGCGGCCGTGGCCGCGGCGCCCCAAACGGGTTCCGGTGTCGGCGGCAGGTCGGCGCGGATGGAGGTCGCGGGCGTCCCGGTGTTCGTCAAACGGGTCCCGCTGACCGACGTCGAGTTGGAGCCGGGGCATGTGCGCTCGACCGCCAACCTGTTCGGGCTTCCGCTCTTCTACCAGTACGGGTTGGGATCGGCGGGCTTCGGGGCCTGGCGCGAGCTGGCCGCGCACATCATGACCACCGGCTGGGTGCTCGAGGACGCCTACGCGGGATTCCCGTTGCTCCATCACTGGCGGGTGGTGCCCGACGGTCCCCCGGTCGGCTTCATGGACGAACTCGGTGGTGTGGAGGGGGCGGTCGCGCACTGGGACGGATCACCGGCCGTACGCCGTCGGCTGGAGGCCGTGGGCCGGTCGTCGCACAGCCTGGTCCTGTTCCTGGAACATGTGCCGCGGACGCTCGCCGACTGGCTCCGTGAGCATCGCGACGACGCCCGGCCACCGGGGCCGGGCGGTACGTCGGCCTACCGGTGGGTCGAGGACGAACTGGTCCGGGGGACGCGGTTCATGAGCAGCCGCGGACTGGTCCATTTCGACGCGCACTTCGCCAATCTGCTGACCGACGGCCGACGGGTCCACTTCGCGGACTTCGGGCTCGCGCTGAGCCGCGACTTCGAACTCTCCGCCGAGGAGGCCGACTTCCTGACCGGCCACCTCGCCTACGACCGCTCGTACGCGCCGGCCCACCTGCTGCGCCATCACCTGCCCGACGCCCTGCGCGACGGCACCGGGCCCGGGGACTTTCTGCGGGCCTGGGTCGACGGGCACCGCCCCCAGGGGATTTCGCCCGACCTCCGCGCGGTGATCGACCGGCACGCCCCGCACGCCGTCGTCCTCGACGAGTTCCACCGGCGGCTGCTCACCCGGAGCAAGCACACCCCCTTCCCCGCGGCCGAGATCCAGCAGGCGCTGGCCGCCGCGCCGACGCCGGGACCGTAGGACAGGGACGGAGTCCCGTCCGCCCACCGAGGTCGCCGGTCCGCCCGTTATGCCTCTCCGGTCACGGCGACCGGGTCGATGCCCGTCAAGTCGCGGCCGGCGTCCCACAGTCGGGTCGCGGTGGTGCTGTCGGTGAGGTGCGGCCACAGGGCCTCCTGGTGGGGCGTACCGCGCAGGCCGAAGTGACGCGGGCCCCAGAGCCCGCCTCCGTATACGAACGGGTCGAGTACCGCCCGGACCGCGGGCCACGCCCCCGCGTCCTTGCCCTGGACGAGGAGGGCCGCGGGTGCCGCGCGCAGCCGGGCGCCGAGACCGTGTACGTGGACGGGTGGCCTCGGCGGGGTGAGGGAGTCCAGCGCGCCGCCGGGATGGACCACCACGCTCGCGACCGAACTGCCGGAGTCCCGCAGACGGCGGTCGAGTTCGAGGCCGAAGTACATCTGCGCCAGCTTGGACCGTCCGTAGCTGCGCTTGGCCCGGTACTCCCGCAGGGACTGGAGGTCGTCGAGGTCCAGCCGTTCCGTCTTCGCCGCGAAGCTGCCGACGGTGACCACACGGGCCGCCGGTGCGGCCGACAGCAGCGGCATCAGCAGGCCCGTCAGTGCGAAGTGCCCGAGGTGGTTCGTGCCGAACATCAGCTCATGGCCGTCCCCGGTCTCGCGCCGCGGCGGGGCGTTGAGGGCGACGCCGGCGTTGTGGACCACCGCGTCGAGCCGGTTCACCGCCAGCGCGTCCACCGCCGTACCGAGTGACGACAGGTCGGCGAGGTCCAGTGGTACGGCGCGTACCCGCGCGTCGGGCACGCGCGAGCGGATCGAGGACATGGCGGTTTCGGCTTTCGCGGGGTCCCGGCTGCCCAGGACGACGGTGGCGCCGGTGGCGGACAGCTGCTCCGCGACGAAGTAGCCGATGCCCGTGTTGCCGCCGGTGACCAGGAAGACGCTGCCCTCGGCGCGCGGCAGCCGGTGGACGTCCCAGGGCGGGGTGGTGGACGCGGACGACATGGTGGCGGTCTCCCTTGCTGCCGGACGGCCGGAACGGTCACGGCCGCTCCCGAGGGGATCGGCCCGGTCCCCACCGTTCCAGCGGGCGCCGACACATCGCCGACGGATCACCGACAGCCGCCGCGGGGCCGGCTGTCGGATACATCCGATCCAGTGAGGCCGCTCCTGGGGAAGTGTATGGAATGAGTTCCGTTATGAGGCAAGAGTGAGCATTCATGACCGATCTTGGGTCGAATAGATCGGATGATTGCGCGTCCGATCCGTTGACATGCTCGAAACATCTGACCTATTTTTCGAGGGCCCTCCCCACGCTGCCGCCCCTTGAAAGGGAACTTCTACCGTGCCCTCTCGTCGCGACTTCTTCCGACTCACCGGTGCCACCGGTGGCGGCCTCGCTCTCGCCGGCGGCCTTCCCGCGTTCACCGCGCACGCCGCGCCGTCCCGCCCGTCGAACGTGGACCTCGTCCCGGAGGGCAAGGCCACCACGATCTGGTACCGCACGCCCGCCGACGAAACCCGGATCATCCAGGAGGCGCTGCCCGTCGGCAACGGCCGGCTCGGCGCGCTGGTCGGCTCCGACCCCGCGGACGACTTCCTCTACCTCACCGACGGTTCGTTCTGGTCCGGCGGCCGCAACGACACCCTGACCGACGACGGCCAACTTCCCTACGGCAAGGACGACTTCGGCAGCTTCGGGCTGCTGGCCAAGCTCCGGATCGCGCTGCCCGGCCACTCCGGCGACGCGGTGAGCGACTACCGCCGCCAACTCGACCTGAGCAACGGCGTGGTGTCCGCGACCTACCGGTACCGCGGGGCCCGCTACCGCCGTGAGGTCTACGCGAGCCACCCCGACGACGTGGTCGTCGTCCGGCTCACCGGTGGTCCGCACACCGGCACGATCTCGCTGGCCGGCACGCACGACGAGACCACCTCGGGCGGCAACGGGCAGCTGTCCTTCACCGGGAAGCTGGGCAACGGCCTGCGGTACGCCGCCGCCGTGACCGCGGTCGGCACCGGCGGCCAGGTCAGGGTCGCCGACGACAAGCTGTCCTTCACCAACTGCCGCGAACTGCTGGTCGTGGTCTGCGCCGGCACCGACTACTCCCCCGACGCCGCGAAGGACTTCCGGGCGGGCACCGACCCCCTCGCCCTGGCCCGCACCAAGGTGACCACCGCGGCGAAGGTGTCCGGCACCACGCTGCTGAACACGCACGTGGCCGACTACCAGCGGCTGTACAACCGGTTCTCGATCGACCTGGGCGAGTCGTCGGACCTCCAGCGGTCGCTGGACTCGTGGTCGCGCATCGCCGTGCGCTACACCGACAAGTCCACTCCGGACCCGGAACTGGAGGCCGCCTACGTCCAGTACGGCCGCTACCTCACCATCACCGGCTCCCGCGACTGGCTGCCGATGAACCTCCAGGGCATCTGGGTGCACAACAACAACCCGGACTGGTACGCGGATTACCACACCGACATCAACATCCAGATGAACTACTGGCTGGCCGACCCGGCCAACCTGGGCGAGAACTCCTACGCCCTGGCCAAGTACTGCGTCTCCCAACTGCCGGTCTGGACCGACGTCACCAAGCGGTTGTTCAACAACGACCGCAACCGGTTCCGCAACAGCTCCGGCAAGATCGCCGGCTGGGCGGTCGCGTTCTCCACGAACATCCACGGCGGCAGCGGCTGGGCCTGGCACCCCTCCGGCAACGCCTGGCTCTGCAACTCGCTGTGGCGGCACTACGAGTTCAGCCAGGACCGTGAGTACCTGGAGCTGATCTACCCGGTCCTCAAGGGCGCCGCCGAGTTCTGGCAGGCGCGCCTGATCACCAGCACGGTCACCGACGCGGACGGGACCTCGCGCGAGGTGCTGATCGACGACACCGCCTGGTCGCCGGAGCACGGCCCCGACAACAAGGGCATCACCTACGCGCAGGAGCTGGCGTGGGAGCTGTTCGAGGAGTTCAGGACCGCCTCCAAGGTGCTGGAGCGCGACCAGGAGATGGCCGCGGACCTGGCCGCGATGCAGGCCAAGCTCTACCTCCCCCGGGTCAGCCCCAAGTCCGGCTGGCTGGAGGAGTGGATGAGCCCGGACAACCTCGGTGAGACGACCCACCGGCATCTGTCCCCGCTGATCGGCTTCTTCCCCGGTGACCGGATCGCCGCGGACACCAGCCCTAAGGAACTGCTCGACGGCGTGCGCGCGTTGCTGACCGCCCGCGGCATGGACACCTTCGGCTGGGGCTGCGCCTGGCGGTCGCTGTGCTGGTCGCGCCTGAAGGACGCGGACAAGGCGTACGACCTCTATCTGACCGTCCTGCGGCCGTCCATCTCCAACGGCAACGGTACCTCGGCCAACTGGTTCGACATGTACAGCCAGGGCAGCTACACGATCTTCCAGATCGACGCGAACCTGGGTGGCGCCACCGCGGCGCTGGAGATGCTGCTCTACTCGCGACCCGGCGTGATCGAGCTGCTGCCCGCGCTCCCCGAGGCGTGGGCGGACAAGGGCTCGGTCAGCGGTGTCGGCGCCCGCGGCGGCTTCGTCGTCGATCTGGCGTGGCGCGACGGCAGGGCGACCTCGGTGACCATCCGCAGCGTCGGCGGGACGACGACCGAACTGCGCGCCGGCTCCTTCCGCAAGCAGATCAGCCTCAAGCCCGGCAAGTCCGTGACGGTCCGGATCCCCTGACCTGAGGTCCACCTGGGGCCTTTACATGTCCTCGCGCGAGGACATATCGTGTCCACGGGCGTGGACACCAGGTCGCGTCCACGCCCGCCCGCAGGACACCGGAAAGATCACCCCAGTGGCACGCATCGGCAGATCCGACCTCGACGTCCATACCCTCGCCCTCGGCGGCGCCGTCCTCGGCTGGACGGCCGACGAGGCCGAGTCCTTCGCCGTCCTCGACGCCTACGCCGCCGCGGGCGGCAACTTCGTGGACAGCTCCAACATCTACGCGGACGGCCACTCGGAGCCGATCATCGGCAGGTGGCTGGACAGCCGCGGTCGCCGGGACGACTTCGTCGTGGCCACCAAGGTCGGCCTGGGCGACCGGTTCCCGGGGCTGCGGCCCGCGACGATCCGCCGGGCGGCCGAGGAATCGCTGCGCCGCCTCGGCGCCGAGCGCATCGACCTCTACTACACCCACGCCGACGACCCCCGCGTCCCGGTCGAGGAGATCATCGGGGCGCTGGACGGACTGGTGAGGGAGGGCAAGGTCCGCGCGATCGGGGCCTCGAACATCTCCCCCGAACGGCTCGCCGCCGCCCTGGAGTTCTCCGAACACGAGGGGCTCGCGCGCTACGAGATCGTGCAGCCGCTCTACAACCTCGTCGAACGCGACCACTACGAGGGCCGGTTGGCCGGGGTGGTCGCCGAGTACGGTCTGTCGGCGGCGCCTTACGCCTCGCTCGCCGGGGGCTTCCTCACCGGCGCCTACCGGCCGGGCCGGTCCGTGCGCAGCGTCCGGGCCCCCCGCGCGGTGAGCCATCTGGCCGACCCACGCGGCCGACGGGTCCTGGCCGCCCTCGACGAGGTCGCCGCCGCCCGCGGTGCAGAGGTCGCCTCGGTGGCGCTCGCCTGGCTCTCCGCGCAGCCGACGGTGGTGGCACCGATCGCGAGTGCGGACAACGCCCGCCAGGTGCCGCCGCTGCTGGCCGGGGTCACCCTGGAACTCGACGCGCGGGAACTCGCTCTGCTCACCGCGGCCTCGGCCTGACCCCGACGAGGACAGAGGGCCCACGTGCGGGTGGGCCCTCGCAGGCGGCGCGGGTCCGAGGACTCCCGTCCGAGGACCGAGGCGGGCGGCTCGGCGGTCACCGCGAGTCCGCTTCGCAGGGTGTCGGCGTACGGAGTGAGCACCACGCCGCGCCAAGGCCGTGCCGCCCTGCTGGGCGCATAGCCTAAGCGGGCCGCGTTGTCTGTGCCGCTCGCCCAGTGAAGCGGAGGGGACGAGTTGATTCTCTGTCTGTGACTAGGAGGTGGCATGGAAGAGATCACTCTTGAGGACATTCCCGATGTGACACTGGGCGCCGGTGTGCTGGCGACCGGCGGTGGCGGCGAGCCGTTCGTGCCGCGGCTCATGGCCGAGGAGGCGCTGCGCCGCTACGGCCCGGTGCCCCTGGTGCGCGCCGCCGACCTCGACCCGGAAGGGCTGCTGCTGCCCCTCGCCGTGATCGGCGCGCCCACCGCGTTCGCCGAGAAGTTCTTCAACGGCGGCGAAGCCCTGACCGCGCTGCGCGCCCTGGAGCGGCACGTCGGCCGCAAGGGTGTCGGGGTGATGCCGGTCGAGGTGGGCGGCGGGAGCACACTGCTGCCCATCGCCGCGGCCGCCGAGCTGGGGCTGCCCCTCGTCGACGCGGACACGATGCGCCGGGCCTTCCCCAGGGGCGAGCTCACCCACTTCAACCTCGCCGGCATCCCGGCCTCGCCGATCGTCCTGGTGGACCCGGCGGGCAACACGGTGATCGTGGAGGCCGAGAACAACGTGATGGCCGAACGGCTCGCCCGGGCGGCGACCACGGAGATGGGCATGATCGCCGTGGGCACCCTCTATCCGGTGACGGCGCGGCAGGCGGCCGAGTTCGCCATCGACGGCTCGCTGACGTACTGCGCCGAGATCGGCCGACGGGTCCGGGCGGTCCAGGAGGGCGCGGGGTACGGGGAGTTGCTGGACTTCACCGGTGGCCGGCTCGTCTTCACGGGCAAGATCGTGGACCTCGACCGGCGCACGGTGGACGGCTGGGCCCGCGGCACGATCACGTTCGAGGACCTGGACGGCACGGACCGTGTCCTGCGCATCGACTTCCAGAACGAGAACCTCGTCGCGACCGAGGACGGGCTGCCGATCGTCACGGTGCCGGATCTGATCACGCTGCTGGACGTGGAGACGGGGACACCGCTGACGACGGAGACCCTCGCCTACGGCCAGCGGCTGCACGTCCTCGCCTGTCCCGCCCATCCGCGCTGGCACGAGCCCGACGGGATCGAGCTCGCGGGACCCCGCTCGTTCGGCTACGACCTCGACTACGTCCCCTTCGGAGGCGCCCGGTGACCGCCAAGCGTGACCTGCGGCTCGGCATCGACGTCGGCGGCACCAACACGGACGCGGTCGTGGTGGACGCCTCCGGTGTGGTGCGCGCCCGCCACAAGGCGCCCACGACACCGGCCGTGTTCGACGGTGTGGGTACGGCCCTGGCCGCGGTGCTGTCCGGCGTGGACGCCTCCGCCGTCGGCCAGGTGATGCTGGGGACCACGCATCCCCTCAACGCCGTCATCCGGCGTTCCGGACTCGGCCGCGTCGGGGTGCTGCGGGTCGGTGCCCCGGCGACGCTGTCGGTGCCCCCGCTCGCGGGCTGGCCGGCCGACCTGGTCGACGTGGTCCGCGGGCCGGTGGCGATCGTGCGGGGCGGGCACGAGTACACGGGCGTCGAGGGCCAGCCGCTGGACGAGGGCGCGGTGCGGGACTTCGCCGAGCGGTGCGGGGGCCGGGTGGACGCCGTCGCCGTCACGGCGATGGGTTCGCCCGTCAACCCGGCCCACGAACGGCACGCGGCGGACCTGGTCCGCGAGGTGCTGGGCGACGTACCGGTGACCGAGAGCCGTGACGTGGGCGGGATCGGACTGCTGGAGCGCGAGAACTCCGCGATCCTCAACAGCGCGCTCGTCGGTGTGGGCCGGCAGGTGGCCGAGAGCCTGGTGACGGCCCTCGCGCGGCACCGGATCACGCCGGACGTGTACCTCACCCAGAACGACGGCACGCTGCTGACGGTCGAGGAGGCGATCCGCCGGCCGGTGCTGACCATCGGCTCGGGCCCGACGAACTCCATGCGCGGCGCCGCCTATCTGTCCGGACTGTCCGACGCGGTGGTCATGGACGTGGGCGGCACCTCGACGGACGTCGGGCTGCTCGTCGACGGCTTCCCCCGGGAGTCCGCCATGGCCGTGGACATCGGCGGGGTGCGCACCAACTACCGGATGCCCGACCTCATCGCGATCGGCCTCGGCGGGGGCACGGTCGTCTCCGAGGACGACGACCTGAGGATCGGTCCGGACAGCGTCGGGTACCGGATCACCTCCGAGGCGCTGGCGTTCGGCGGGACGACGCTGACGCTGAGTGATGTGAGCACCGCGGCGGGACGGGGCGCCGTCGGCGACCGGAGGCGTCTGTCCGCCGTCGACGGCGCTCTCGTACGGCGGGTGCTGAAGGTGATCGACGAGCGGTTCTCCGCGCTGGCCGACCGGATCAAGGTGTCCGGCGGTGCGCAGCCGCTGATCGCCGTGGGCGGCGGTGCGCATCTGCTGCCCGAACGGCTCGACGGGATCAGCGCGGTGCACCGGCACGAGCACGCCGACGTCGCCAACGCCATCGGCGCGGCGATCGCCGAGGCGTCCGGCTCCGTCGACCGTACCTTCTCCTATGCGGAGCGCGGCCGGGAGGCGAGTCTGGAGGAGGCGCGGGAGCTGGCCGTGGAGCAGGCGGTGCGCGCCGGGGCCGATCCGGCGCGGGTGCGGATCACCGCGCTCACGGAGGTTCCCATGAGCTACATGCCGGGCGACAGTGTCCGGGTCCAGGCGAAGGCGGTCGGTCCGCTCCTGTCCTGACCGGCGGCGCTCCCGTCCGCACCGGCGGGAGGACCGTGCACGCCCCGAACGAAGGAACGGCGCGATGACGATGAGACTGCGCAGGCTGCTCGCCTCCGACGTGCTGGGGGAGCACACGGTCCTGGCCGGTGCGTCCGGGCTGTCGAACGTCGTCCACGCGGTGGTGACCGGTGCCGGGGCCCGCAGTGTGCGGGACGCGGCGCCGGGGAGCCTGGTGGTGTTCGCCGGGGACGGGCTGCGGCTGGAGGAACCGGACGCCGACCTGGCCGTCCGGTTCGCCGCCGGGGCGCGGGTCGCCGGGCTGGTCGCCCGCCGCCCGAGGAGTGCCGGGATCGCTCTGTCGACCCGGCGACTGGCCGACAGGCACGCCGTTCCGCTGATCGTCGTCGACCGGCCCGACCCGGCCGCCGCGGTCGCCGCGCTGGAGAGCGAGGTCCGCGCGCCGGAGATCACCCGTGGTCGCCTGATCAGCTCGGTGGTCCGGGAGGTCGGCGCCCGCTCCGGTGCGGCGGACATCGTGCGGACGCTCGGCAAGGTGCTGCGGACGCCCGTCGCGCTGCTGGACGGCGAGGCCCGTCCCGTGGAGGGTGACACGGGCGTCGACTGGCAGGGGCTGCTGGCGGCGGCGCGCGTACGGCTGGGCACGGACCATCCGGGGTCCCGCAGCCTCGGTGGCTCCGACGACCAGGAGGTGCTGCTGCACCCGGTGGTGCTGCCGCCGGGCCGCCGGGCCGACCTGTGGTTCGCCGCCGTGGTCGATCCGGACGGTCCCACCACGCCCGAGTCGGCGCGCGACTGTCTGGCGATCGCCGGGCTGGCGTTCACCTCCCATCTCGCGGGCCGTTCGCTGGCGTGGGCCCAGGAGGGGCGCGACCGTACGCTCCTGCTGACCGAGATCCTGGAGACCGCGCCTGTGCCGGCGCGGGACACCGTGGAGCGGGCCGCCATGCTGGGCTGGCGGCTGTCGGGCTGGCACACCGCGGTCCACCTGGCGTTCACCGCCCGTGCCTCGGAGGGCCGGCCGATGGGCGCCGTCGGGCTGCTGGAGGCCGCGCTTGGCCGGGCCGGTCTGGACGTGTCCCTCGTGGACCGTCCCGAGGGGTGGATGTTCTGGGTGACCGACGACGCCCCGCCCGACGCCGCCGCGATCGGGCGGCTGACCCGTGCCGTGCGGGCGGCGCTCCTCGACGCGGGGTCGCGCGGGCGCACGGGGATGCTGTGCGCGGGAGTCGGTCTCCCCCACTCGGGCGCCGCCGGGATCGGCGCGTCGCTGGAGGAGTCGCGCCGGGCGTGCATGATCGCGCGGGCGCGGGCGGTCGGCGGCGCGGTGGAGGTCACCGATCCGGGCGGGCTGCGAAGGCTGCTCGACGCGTGGTACGCGTACGCGCCGACCCAGGAGCTGGCCGACGAGGTGCTCGCCCCGCTGCGGCAGATCGACCCCACCGGTGAGCTCGGCCGGACCCTCGCCTGTTATCTGGACCATGAGTCGTCGCTGGCCACGACCGCCGCGGCGCTCGGTGTGCACCGCAACACCGTGCTCAACCGGCTCGCCCGGATCCGGTCGGCGCTCGGTGTCGACCTGGCCGACCCCAACGACCGGCTCGCCGCGCACCTGGCGACGCGCGCCGGCCGTATGGACACCCCCGAGGCGGAGTGAGCCGTACGGACACCCCCGAGGCGGAGTGGGCGGTCAGCGCGCCCGCAGCACCCGGCCCGCCCGTACGCCGGTGAACACGCCCCGTTCGACGACGGGTGTGCCGGCGAGCAGGACGTGCTCGATGCCGACCGGTGGCCGGCGCGGGTCGGCGTAGCCGCCGGGGTGCGCGATCCGCACGGGGTCGAAGACGCACACGTCGGCGACGGCTCCCGGCTCCAGGCGGCCCCGGCCGGTGAGGCCGAAGCGCTCGGCGTTGGCGGACGTGCACTTCCGTACGGCCGTCGGCAGGTCCACGACGCCGAGTTCGCGGACGTGGTGGCCCAGGAACTCGGGGAAGCACCCGTGGTCGCGGGGATGGCCGGGTCCGGCGGTGGGGGTGCTGTCCGAGCCGATGCCGATGAGCGGATCGGCGAGGACGGTGCGTACGTCGTCCGGGTCCATGGCGGTGAGGACGGCGGTGGCGGCCGGGTCGGCGGCGACCGTACGGCACAGGGTGTCCCAGGGGTCGCCGTCGTGCGCGAGTTCGGCGAGGGTGCGGCCGGCGACGGCGGGGTCACGGTGCCGGGCCACCCGGACGTCGGCCGCGGCGACCGCGTTCCACAGTCCCCGGCCCGTCGCGGCCAGGGACCTCAGCGACTCCCGCGCCCCGGGCTCGGTGAGGCGTCGTACCAGCGCCTCGCTCCCGCCCGCCACGGCTTCCGGGGGCAGCAGCGCGACCAGGACCGTCGCCCCGGCGGTGTAGGGGTAGGCGTCGCCGCGTACGTCGACGCCCCTGGCGCGGGCCGCCCTCAGCCGGTCGAGCAGCGCGGGCGCGGAGCCGTGGTTGCGCCGTCCCGTGACCTTGCAGTGGGAGACCTGGAGCGGGACGCGGGCGCGTTCGGCGACCTCGACGGCCTCGTCCAGCGCGGCGAGCAGTCCGTCCCCCTCGTCGCGCAGGTGCGTCGCGTAGATCCTGTTCCGGGGCCGCAACACCTCGGCGAGCGCGGCGAGTTCGGCGGTGTCCGCGTAGCTGCCGGGGGCGTAGACGAGGCCGGACGACAGACCGAACGCACCCGCGGTGAGGGCCTCGTCCAGCAGGGTGCGCATGCGGTCGAGGGCGCCGTCGCGAAGGGTCTCCCGCATGCCGTTGGCGGCGATCCGCAGGGTGCCGTGTCCGACGAGTGCGGCGATGTTGGTCACGGGCCCGGCGTCCTGGACCTCGTCCAGGTACCGCGCGAAGGTGCGGGCGGCCGGGGCGGTGCCGCAGGCGAGGTCGCCGTAGAGGCCGCCGAGCGTGCGGGCGCCCTCCTCGTCGGCGGGGGCGAAGGAGATGCCGCAGTTGCCGACGATCTCGGTCGTGACGCCCTGGAGCAGTTTGCCGGGCCGGACGTCGGCGGCCAGCGGCATCAGGTCGGAGTGGGTGTGCGCGTCCACGAACCCCGGGGCGACGGCCAGTCCCGTGACGTCGACGACGCGGCGGGCGGCGCCGACGTCGTGTCCCACGGCCGTGACCCGGCCGGCGGCGACGGCGAGGTCCGCGGGTGTGCCGGGCGAGCCGAGCCCGTCGTAGACCGTGCCGCCCTTCAGTACGAGGTCATGCATCGAGCACGACCTTCGGCTCGGCGGTCGTGGTCTCGCGCGCGCTGCCGAAGGGCCGGACGAGTCCGGCCCGGCCCGCGGCCGTGTAGAGCAGGAAGCCGCACAGGAGGGCGTTGAGGCTGGGGAGGCCGAGCGGCACGGTGGCGCCGACCGTCGCCGACGCCGCCCACACGACGAGCGTGGCCGGCACCCATTGCGGGGCGGTGGCGGGCAGCCGTCCCGACGCGCGGCTCTCGTCCAGCTCGGGACGCCAGCGCCGTACGACGAAGTACTCGGCCAGCATCACGCCGGCGACGGGCGGGAACACATAGCCCAGCACGTCCAGGACCGTCGCGAACCGGTCCAGGACCCCGGCGGCGGCGAGCACGCTCCCGGCCAGGCCCAGGACGACGGTCACGGCTCCGCGGTGCAGCCGCCGTCCGGTGAGCGATTCGAGGAACCCGACCGTGCCGAGGCTCGCGCTGTACAGGTTCCAGTCGTTGATCTTCAGGGTGGCCGCGACGACGACGATCGCGCCCACCCATCCGACGGTGGAGACGACGATGGCGATCACGTCGGCGGAGCGTGACGCGTGGGCCAGCAGCACGCCCGCGAGACCGATCACGTACTCGCCGAGGGTCACTCCGACCAGGGTCTGCTTGACCACGTCGCCCGGCGTGCGGTTGAAGCGTGTCATGTCGGGGGTGATGACCGCGCCGACGATGAAGCTCCCCGCGACGAGCGTGGTCCCCTGCACGAGGGACAGCGGCGGTCCGGCCGGTGTCCCGGGGACGAGGTCGCCCCACGCGTGGCCCGACAGGGCGCTCCAGACGGACGACGCGACCAGCGCCAGGAACAACGGCACCGTCACATAGGCGGTCCAGGCCATGGAGCGGATGCCCACGACCACGATCGCGGTCACGCCCAGGCCGAAGACGAGGGACCAGACCCAGGAGGGCGGACCGCCGAAGAGCGCGACCAGCCCGTCGGCCGAGACGGCCGTCTGGATGCCGAAGGCGACCGTGATCGCGACCCCCATGAGCAGTCCCAGCAGGGCGCTGCCGCCCCGGCCGAAGCCGGTCCAGCGGACCAGTACGGTGGTCGACAGCCCTTCGCGTACGCCGATCACTCCGACACCGATCGCGACGAGTTCGAGGATCACGGAGCCCAGGGTCAGGGCCCAGAACGCGTGCCAGAAGTCCATGCCGAACCCGAGCGTCGCGCCGACCAGGAACTGGATGAGCGCGGACAGCTGCCCGAAGCGCTGCACCGCGAGACCGAACCAGGACCGCCGTGCCGAGGCCGGCACTCTGGCCAGGGCGTAATCGTCATGTCCGTTGCGTGACATGTTCTCTTCCCTCCTCCGTTGGTTCCCTGGTGGAGGAAGGTAGAGGCCGTCCGCGGCATCGGGGATGGGCGGTCCGCACAGCCGGAGGGGCCGAAGCAGCACGAACGCCCACCGGGCGGCGTGGCGGCCCCGGCCTAGCATCGGTGCCCATGGACAAGGCATCCGAAGACGTCATCGCCTGTGCGCGGCAGTGGATCACGCGGGCGCACGCCCGTGACGTCCCCTACGTCGAGCAGGCGTCGTACACCCCCGCCGGTTCGGCCGTCCACACGGTCGCGTCGGGACCGGACCCGGGGCTCACCCTGGCCGACCTCCTCGGGCATCTGGCCGAGTATCCGCCGCGCGAGGTGTCGGACCTGAGGCTGGAGGGCTGGACGCATCGGGACGTCGCCTGGCTCACGGGGACGGGCCGGGTGGACATGCTCGAAGACGGCTTCCTGGACGTGCGGTTGACGTTCGTGCTTGTCCGTCTCGGCGACGGGTGGAAGGTGGCGCACTGTCACATCTCGGAGGGTGTCGCGCACGAGGTGTGACCCGCGCGCCCGTGCCCGCGAGCGGGGAGGGGCCGCCGGTTTCGGAAGCACCCCTCCCCTTCCGAAACCGGCGGCCCCCGCTCGTAGCCCCGCCGTCAGGGCGTGAACTCGACGACCGCGCCGCCAGAGCCGCACAGCGGTCCGTAGCCGAGGACGTCGGCACCGCTGTACTTCCCGCCCAACGCGCCGAGGACGAAGGCGAGATGCTTCATCCCCATGTCCGCGCGGGCCACCGCGGCGTACTCGGGAATGTACGCCTCGACCCGTTCGGCGTCCGCCTCGGTGACGAGGTCGGCCAGGCACCGGTTGGCGGCGTCGTCCTCCGGCGAGGCGATGCTGTCGTGGTCGAAGTCGACGCCCTCGCGGTGGAGGGAGCCGGACAGTCCACCGATGCCGACGACGGAGACCGAACGGCCGTGCCGGGCGGCGGCCTCGACGGCGGCGGCCCCGAGCCGCTTGGTGGTCTCCCACGAGTGGTACAGGTTGTTGGTGGTGACCACCAACGGGCGGGCCGCGTCGGCGTTGAGCGCCTTGGACAGCACGATCGTGCCGGCGTCGATGGGGAACTGGTCGTAGTCGCAGCCGCGGGAGCGGACTCCGAAGTCGCCGGTGGCGGCGATCGCGCTCTCCGCCACGGGCACGTCGACCTCCAGTGTCCAGTCGATGTGCCCGAACTCGTGCCAGGTGTGGTCGACGAACCGGCCCTGCATCCGGGACCGGGTCAGCCACATCTGGTCCACCACGGCCATCCAGCTCGTGGAGTACACGATCAGCGTGTCGGGGGCCGCCTTCTCCAGCGAGCGGCGGGCCCTGTCCAGCCCTTCCACGACGGGGCGCAGGGCCGCGGCGTCGGGCCGGAGCAGCGGCAGCGGGCTGCCGGGGACGAGGTAGGCGGACTTGATCTCTGCGCTCATGACAGACCAGCTCCCGCGAGGGTGACGGAGGACGCCTCCATGTCCCATTCCATGATCGCGTTCCCGGTGCCGATGACGGTCCCGTAGCCGTGCAGCTGTGCGGGGATCTCCGGGTAGCCGAGGGCGGCCATCATCCAGGTGAAGCCGCCGGACTTGACCTCGGCCGCGGCCTGGTCGATGAACTCGGGGAGCAGGGCGACGGCTTCGGCGGTCTCGCCGCGGCGCAGGAGGTCGATCATCCGCATGTCCCAGCGGTAGCCGTCGTTGCTCTTGGGGTGCTCCCGGGTCATGTCCTCCGGCGACTCCGGCTCCGCGCTGAAGTGGAAGTGGGAGAGCGTGTTGGAGGCGAGGACGACGGCTCGGCGGCCGGTGCGTTCGATGGCCTTGGCGGTGGCCCTGCCGAGGAGGTCCATCTCCTCCAGGCCCTCTTCGGTCTTGAGGTAGTACGGGGAGTTGTTGGCGCTGAGGCCGACCACGGGGATGTCCCACTGGGGCCGGATCATGTGCAGGGTGGTGATGGTGCCGTAGTCCACCCGGAAGTGCGGGTTGGTCATGAGCTTGGCGGTGAGGCCGATGGCGCGCGCCTCCTCGTGGCAGGCGCGCGCCAGTTCCACGTCCACGTCGAGGTCGAAGTGGTAGCGGAACAAATGGGGGAAGATGGGGTCGACCGACTTGCCCTTGAGCCGGGGCACGCCGAGGAAGTGGTGGCCGACCTGGGTCTCCCAGTGCGGCGAGTGCACCAGGAGGACGTCGGGGCGGTGCTGTTCGAGGGTGGCGCGGGCCCGCTCGTAGGCCCAGCGCAGTTGCTCCCAGCCGCCGTTGGAACGCGGTTCGTTCTGTGGTGGGTTCTCCCCGTAGACCTGGTGGGGCGGGTGCGGGGCGAGGTAGCCCGCGACGATCCTGCCTGCTGTCATGGCGATGCCTCTCGGTCGTGCCGTGGTGAGGGTGTCGGGTGGGTGCCCGGCCGGGGGAAGGTCAGCGGGCCTGGGTGTCAGGGGGCCGGGAGAGTCCGGGTCGGTGGGCCACGGCCTGGATCTCCAGCAGCAGGTGCGGGTGCGGGAGTTGGTGGACCGCGACGGTGGTGCGGGTGGGGCCTGTCTCGTCGAGCAGTTCCGCGTAGACCTCGTTGTATCCACCGAAGTCGTTCATGGACACGAGGTAGGTGGTGACCTGGACCAGGTCACCGAGTTCCGCGCCGACCGCGGCGAGTGCGGCCTCGACGTTCCTGATGACGGCCCTGGTCTGGACGCGGATGTCAAGGGTGGTGGTGCCGAACTCGTCGACGGTGGCGCCCTCGATGGTGTTGTCGGGGCGGCGGGCGCTGGTGCCGGACACATGGACGAAGTCGCCGGCGGTCCTGACGTGCGGGAAGCGGCCCCTGGGGGTGGCGAGCGCCGCGATGACGCGGGCGGTGCTCATGCCACACCCCGTACCGTCAGGTGTCCCAGGCCGGCGATGTCGCACCGGGTGACGCCCGCCTCGAAGCGCAGCGCCTCCGTGGCGGCGCCGGCGAGGATCACGCTGCCCGCCGTGAGCCGGATGTCGTGGCGCCGGCTCATGGTCACCAGTTCGTGCAGCGCGCGTCGGGGGTCGCCGAGGACGGCCGAGGTCGATCCGGTGGCGACGGCGGAGGGGGTGTCGAGGCGGACGGCGCGGCCACCGGGGTTCTCGTACGGCTGCCAGGCGCCGAGGACGAAGGCCGCGGCGGACGTGTTGTCGGCGATGACGTCCGTGTAGGTGAAGCGGAATGCCTGGTAGCGGGAGTCGATGATCTCCAGCGCGGGTGCCATCGCGTCCACCAGGGACTCGATGTCCGTACCGGGGTCGCCGGGGTCGACGTCGGCCGCGAGCCGGAACGCGATCTCCGGTTCGATCCGCGGATGGATGAACGCGGTGAGGTCGACGGCGTCGCCGTCGGCGTGGCGCATGGTGTCGGTGAGGTGTCCGACGATGACGTCCGAGACTCCCATCTGGGCCATCTTGGCGCGGCTGGTGAAGCCGAGTTTCACGCCGACGAGGGTTTCGCCGCGTGCGGTCCTGCGGCGGATCAGGGTGTGCTGGACGCGGTAGGCGTCGGCGACGGACAGTTTGGTCGCGGCCGCGATGCTGACGGTGTCACGCCGTCGGCGCTCGGCCTCGTCGAGGCGCTCGGCGAGCGCGTCGACGTCGGTGTCGGCGAGGGTCATCCCGGTCGGCTCCTCGGTGGGTCGTGCGGGTGGGGGCGGTCGGCGGCGGAGCGCGGCGGGCCGGGTCACAGCTGGACGCACACGTTCACGGGCTGGGTGTAGAAGTGCAGCGAGTGGAGTCCGCCTTCGCGGCCGATGCCCGACAGGCCCGAACCGCCGAAGGGGGAGCGCAGTTCGCGGGTGAACCAGGTGTTGACCCACGAGATGCCCACGCGCATGCGCTGGGCGACGTCGTGTCCGCGCCGGAGGTCGTTCGTCCAGACGGAGGCGGCGAGACCGTACTCGGTGTCGTTGGCGAGGGCGATAGCCTCCTCCGCCGTGTCGAACGGGATCAGCGCGGCCACCGGGCCGAAGATCTCCTCCCGGACGGCCCGGTCCTTGTTGGTCAGTCCGGTCCAGAGGGTCGGTTCGATCCAGGAGCCCCGGGACAGCGGCCCCATCTCGGGGGTGCCGCCGCCGGTGAGCACTTCGGCGCCCGCCTCCTCGGCGAGGGCGAAGCAGTCGACGACCTTGCGCCGGTGCCGCTGGGAGATCAGCGGTCCCGTGGTGGTCGTCTCCGACCAGGGGTCGCCGAGGCGCAGCGCCCGCGCCCGGCGGGTCAGGCCCTCGGCGATCTCGTCGAAGACACCGCGCTGGACGTAGACGCGCTCGGTGCACAGGCACACCTGGCCGGTGTTCGCGAACACGGAGCGGGTCAGTCCGTCGAGGACCTCCTCGGTGTCGACGTCGTCGAAGACCACGGCCGCGTTCTTGCCGCCGAGTTCGAAGGAGACCGGGCGGACGCGCGGGGCGACGGTCCGCATGACCCGGGCGCCCGTGGCGGACGAGCCGGTGAAGGTGACACCGTCGATGCCCGGGTGTTCGGTGAGGTGCTGGCCCGCCGATCCGGACCCGAAGCCGTGCACCACGTTGTAGACGCCGCGCGGGGCACCGGCCTCGTTCATGACCTCGGCCAGCAGCGAGGCCGTGGAGGGGGTCTCCTCGCTCGGCTTGACGACGACCGCGTTGCCGCAGCCGAGCGCGGGGGCGACCTTCCAGGTGAGCAGGAGCAGCGGGAGGTTCCACGGCACGATGGCGGCGACGACACCCAGGGGCCGGTGCACGGTGTAGTTGAGGGCACGCCGGCCGCCGGCCGGTTCGGTGAGGTACGACTCCTGTCCGGCGGCGGCGATGACGTCCGCGAAGGTGCGGAAGTTCAGGATCGCGCGGGTGACGTCGAGTTGGCGTGCCTGGGTGACCGGTTTGCCGGTGTCGCGCACCTCGGCGGCGACGAACTCCTCGAAGCGGCGCTCGATGCCGTCGGCCACGCGCCGCAGGAGGGCCACCCGTTCGCGGACGGGGCTGTCGGCCCAGCCGGTGTCCAGGGCGCGCCGGGCGGCCTGGACCGCCCGGTCGACCAGTGCGGCGTCCGCCTCGTGCACATGGGCGAACACCTCCCCCGTGGCCGGGTCCGTCTTGTCGAAACCGCCGCCGGGAACCGGGGGCCAGAATTCTCCGTCCACGAAATTCCGGATCCAGGTGACCTGCGCGGCCGTGGAATCCGCCGGGACCGCTGCGCACGGGGGCACGGTGCCTCCCTCTCGTCCGTGTGACGTGTCGGCTCTCGTGGCGCCCACGTGAATTCCGTTGCGCGGCCGACCCATAACCCGATGAGGCGGAGGAGGGGATCAATTCCTCAACCGCTCGGACGACCGTCAGTATGTGTGCCGCGGTAATCGGATTCCATCGGCCGGTTCCGTCCAGCAGAACCGAATTCTCCGCAGCCGGACGGACCTTGGCCGCAGGGGCGCAGCGCGGCGGCCGTTCCCGTCGCGGCGTCGCGGACGGCTCTCGCGTGGCGTTCGGGGCGGAAGGCGGGCAGGGACCCGACGACGCTGATCGCCGCGACGGGTCCCTCGTGCGTGTCGAGGACCGGTGCGGCGACGCAGGCGATTCCGGCCGCCGACTCCTCGTACTCGAAGGCCACTCCGGTGGCGCGGACCTGCTCCAGCTGCCGGCGCAGCACGAGGGCGGAGGTGATGGTGCGGTGGGTGCGGGGGGCGAGTCCCCGGCCGACGACGCGTGCCAGGGTCTCGGACGGCGAGTGGGCCAGCAGCGCTTTGCCGATGGCGGTGCAGTACAGCGGCATTCGGCCGCCTACGCGTGAGGGTGCGAGGGCCTGGCGGTGTCCGCCGATCTTCGCGACGTACACGACTTCCATGTGGTCGACGATCCCCAGGTGCACGGTTTCGTGCGTGCGCTCGTACAGGTCTTCCATGAAGGGAATGGCCACTTCGAGAAGTCTGCGTTCCGTGGAGACGCGCATTCCGAGTTGGAAGAGCTGCCGGCCGAGGCGATATCCGCCCTGCGGTGTTCTGTCGATCAGATGGACGCCGACCAGGTCCGTGAGCATGCGGTGCAGGGTGGCTTTCGGGAATCCGGTGCGGGCGCGGAGCTCCGTGAACGAGACGGAACGGTCCTCGGCCGTGAAGGACTCCAGGAGGGTCACGGTCTTGCCCAGCACCGTGTTGCAGTCGTGGGGCGTCGGCCGATCGGGGTCGTACGGCACGCCGTTCCCCTCAGCCGATCGGTCCCAGCAGTTTCCATCCGCTCCGCCAGGGCAGTTTGCCGCGGGCGTTGAGCGTGATGTTGAGGAAGGCCATCTCCTCCAGGGCCCGGGCCATCCGGAGGCCGCCGGCGTCGACGGGACGGTAGCCCAGGGACTCGGCGAGTGCGGCGACGGTCTCCTTGGCGGCGGTGTCGTCTCCCGCGTAGAGCGCGTCGAGCGGGACGCCGTCCTCCTCCGGGTCGCCGTGGCGCGCCGCGAAGACGGTGTTGAACGCCTTGACGACGGCGGCGCCGGGCAGATGGCGCTGGATCTCCTGGGCGGCCGAGGACTCCTTGACGATCAGGTCGGTGAACGTGCCGTTGAGGGGGTTGGTCGCGTCGATCACGGTTTTCCCCGCGACCGCCGACGCGATCTCGTCCGCGACCTCGACGGCCGCGTTGCCCGGCACGGCCAGGACGATCACGTCCGCGGCCGCCACCGCCGCTCTGTTGTCCTCGGCCGCGTCGGCCCCCGTCTCCGACGCGGCCTCCGCGGCGTGTTCCGGTCGGGAGGCGCTGAGTGTCACCTCGTGTCCCGCCCGGACCGCCGCCCGTCCCAGTGCACGGCCCACGTTGCCACTGCCGATGATCGCCATACGCATGGTTCCGCTCCTTCGCGCGGCTCGCTGTCCGCCCAACCTAGGAGTGGGGTATCTTCCTGGTCAACTAATAGGGATGAAGATATTTCCATGTCAGGTTGTTCTGGTCCGATCGCCCGGAGGTACAGTCACCGCATGCCTTCACGCAGGTCCGACCACTCGTCCCCCATCCACGACCCCCTGCTGACGACCTTCGGACGGCTCATCGAGGCCAGCAATCGGTCCGAGCGGTGGATGGCCCGGCGGCTCCAGGACCAGTGCGCGCTGCCGCACCCGTGGTTCGAGGTGCTGCTGCGGCTGGCCCGTTCCGAGGGGGGACGGCTCACCATGGGGGAACTCGCGGTGCAGACGACCCTCACCAGCGGGGGCATCACCAAGCTGGTCGACCGTCTGGAGGCGGCCGGGTTCGTCGCCCGCGTCCCGTGTCCGAAGGACCGCAGGGTCGCCTTCGCCAGCATCACGGACGACGGCCGCGCGAAGCTGGACGAGGCGGCCCGGTATCAGCGGGTGAACGTCCGTGAGCTGTTCCACGACTTCACCGAGGACGAACTCACCCTGTTCGACGGGCTGATGGACCGCCTGCGCGGGGCCGCGCCCGGCGCGGAGCGCGGCGGCACCCCGGACGGCGAGGCGGGGACCCGGGGCGCGGACCGCCGCACGGCCTGACGACGGGCGGCTCCCGCGCCGACCCGCGGGTGGCGGCGCGCGAGTGGGACACCGCGACGGCGCTCCCCCGGCCGGACGCCTCGTGCGCCGTACCCGGCCGTACCGCCCTCGCCCTCGCCCTCGCCCTCGCCCAGTGTGTGGTCGCTCAGGGGCGGCGGTGTCACGTCGGACGGACGCCCCCGCGCAGGACACGGGACAGGCCGAGGGCCGCGGTGCGTACGGCGGGGGCCAGGTGCGCCGGGCGGAACTGTTCGCGGGGGACGGCGACGGAGAGGGCTGCCACGGCGGTGGCGCCCGCGAAGACCGGGGCCGCGATGCAGCTCACGCCCGGCGCCGCCTCCTGCTCCTCGTACGCCAGTCCGGACACCTGGGTCTGCTCCAACTCGGTGCGCAGGCGCACGGGATCGTCGACCGAGTGCCGGGTGAGCCTGGGCAGCGGCGCCGCGAGGAGTTCCTCGGTGACCTCGGGTTCGGAGAACGCCAGCAGGGCCTTGCCGATCGCGGTGCAGGTGAGCGGGAGCCGCCCGCCGATGCGCGACGGCAGCGGGAACGGGGCGTGGCCGTGGATGCGCTCCAGGTAGACGACGTCCGCGCCGTCCCGGACGCCGAGGTGCACGGTCCGGCGGGTGCCCTCGAAGAGGTCCTGGAGGAACGGCAGCGCCGCCTCGCGCAGATCCAGCCGCCGGGGGACGAGCGAGCCGAGCTCGAACAGCCGCCCGCCGAGCCGGTAGTGCTCACCCACCCGCTCCAGGAAGCCCAGCCTGACGAGGTCTCCGGCGAGACGGAAGGCCGTGGTCTTCGACAGTCCCGCCCGTGCGGCGAGTTCCGTCAGTCGGAACTCCTCCCCCGAGGGGTGAAAGACGTCCAGGATTCCGGCCGCCTTGTCGAGCATGTTTCCGCTGGCGTTGTTCCGCGACATGGAACGGATTTTGTCACCCCGATCCGGAGTCGCCTATACCTGGGCGCACACCCGACGGCCCCCGATCCCCTGGAGGTTCCGTATGTCGTCGTCCGTCCGCCCGACGGGGAGGCTGCCGTGACCGAGGTCGCCGGAGTCTCCCCGACCGCCAGTCGGCAGATCGCGGTCCGGCAGGCCGCCGACCTGCTGGCGACCGCCTCCCGGACCGGCCGTCCCTGCCCACCCGTCCGGGACCTGTTCGCCCCCGGTGACATCGAGGCCGCGTACGCGGTGCAGCGGGTGAACACCGAGCGCGCCGTCACCGCGGGGCGCCAGCTGGTGGGCCGCAAGATCGGCCTCACCTCGCAGGCCGTTCAGCGTCAACTCGGCGTCGACCAGCCCGACTTCGGTGCCCTGCTGGACGACATGACGGTGCCGCCCGGCGGCCTGGTGCCCGTCGGCCGGCTGCTCCAGCCGAAGGTGGAGGCCGAGGTGGCCCTCGTCCTCGGTGCCGGACTGCCGGACGCCGGGTGCACGGTCGAGGACATGGTGGCGGCGACGGAGTTCGCCGTCCCTGCCCTGGAGATCGTGGACAGCCGGGTCGCGGACTGGGACATCACCCTCGTGGACACCGTCGCGGACAACGCGTCCTCGGGACTGTTCGTCCTCGGGGAGGCCCGTGTGCCCCTGGGCCAGGTCGATCCGCGGACCGTCCGGATGACCATGTTCCGCAACGGCGACGTGGTCTCCGAGGGAAGCGGCGCGGACTGTCTGGGGAGTCCGCTCGACGCCGCCGTGTGGCTGGCCCGCACCCTGGCCCGGCTGGGTGATCCGCTGTGCGCCGGGGACATCGTCCTGACGGGCGCGCTGGGTCCGATGGCCGTGGCCGCGCCGGGTGACGTGTTCGCCGCCTCGCTCTGCGGGTTGGGGCCCGTGAGCGTCGTCTTCGCCCAGGAATCCACCGAGGAGGGAGCAGCGGATGAGTGACCGCGTCAAGGTGGCCGTGATCGGTTCCGGCAACATCGGAACCGATCTGATGATCAAGATTCTGCGGTTGTCGGAGCACCTGGAGATCACGGCGATGGCCGGCATCGACCCGGACTCCGACGGACTGGCCCGGGCACGCCGGCTGAAGGTGGCCACCACCCACCGGGGCGTGGACGGCCTGGTGGCCATGGACGAGTTCGCCGACGTGCGGTACGTCTTCGACGCGACCTCCGCCGGGGCGCACCGCCGTCACGACGAGGTGCTGCGCGGCCTGGGCCGGACGGTCGTCGACCTGACGCCCGCGGCGGTGGGCCCGTACGTCGTCCCGCCGGTGAACCTGGACGAGCACCTCGGCTCGCCCAACGTCAACATGGTCACCTGCGGAGGCCAGGCCACCATCCCGATCGTGGCGGCGGTCGGCGCGGTCACCCCCGTGCACTACGGCGAGATCGTCGCGTCGATCTCGTCCCGCTCCGCCGGTCCCGGCACCCGCGCCAACATCGACGAGTTCACCGAGACGACGGCCGCCGCGATCGAGACGGTGGGCGGCGCCGCACGGGGCAAGGCGATCATCGTCCTCAATCCGGCGGATCCCCCGCCGATCATGCGCGACACGGTCCACTGCCTGGTCTCGGACGCGGACCCGGAGGCGATCACGGCGTCGGTCGAGTCGATGGTCGGCAGGGTCCAGGCGTACGTGCCCGGGTACCGGCTCAAGCAGAAGGTGCAGTTCGACACCGTCACCGGCGACGATCCGCTGCGCGCCCTGCTGCCGGACCGTGTGACCGGCGCCCCGGTGAAGGTGACCGTGTTCCTGGAGGTCGAGGGGGCGGCGCACTATCTGCCCGCCTACGCCGGGAACCTCGACATCATGACGTCCGCGGCCCTGCGCACGGCCGAGCGCATCGCCCTCCACCACGCACAGGAGGACTCCCCCCGATGACCAGTGTGTACGTCCAGGACGTGACGCTCAGGGACGGCATGCACGCCGTCCGGCACCGCTGCACCGTCGAACAGGCCCGCGTGATCGCGGCGGCCCTGGACGCGGCCGGGGTCGCGGCGATCGAGGTCTCCCACGGGGACGGGCTGTCCGGCTCGTCCGTCACCTACGGGGTCGGCGCGCACACCGACTGGGAGTGGATCGAGGCGGTCTGCGGCGCCACCGCGCGGGCCGTGCCGACGACCCTGCTGCTGCCCGGCATCGGTACGCTGAGGGACCTGCGGCAGGCGCACCGCCTGGGCATCGGTTCGGTGCGGATCGCCACCCACTGCACCGAGGCCGACGTCGCCGCCCAGCACATCGCCGCGGCGCGGGAACTGGGCATGGACGTGGCGGGGTTCCTGATGATGTCGCACCGGGTGGAGCCGGCCGAACTCGCGCGGCAGGCGAAGCTGATGGAGTCCTACGGCGCGCACTGCGTCTACGTCACCGACTCCGGCGGCCGGCTGACGATGGACGGGGTCCGCGACCGTGTCCACGCCTACCGCGACGTCCTCGACCCGGCCACCGAGGTCGGCATCCACGCCCACCACAACCTCGCGCTCGGTGTGGCCAACAGCGTCGTCGCCGTGGAGAGCGGCGCCGTCCGTGTGGACGCCTCGCTGGCGGGGCACGGCGCCGGGGCGGGCAACTGCCCGCTGGAGGCGTTCGTCGCGGTGGCCGACCTGATGGGCTGGGAGCACGGCTGCGAGCTGTTCCCGCTCATGGACGCGGCCGACGATCTCGTACGGCCGTTGCAGGACCGTGAGGTCCGCGTCGACCGCGAGACGCTGAGCCTCGGCTACGCGGGCGTGTACTCCAGTTTCCTGCGGCACGCCGAGACCGCCGCGGCCCGCCACGGTCTCGACACGCGCGACGTGCTCGTGGAGGCGGGCCGCCGCGGCATGGTGGGCGGCCAGGAGGACCTGCTCACCGACATCGCCCTCGACCTCGCCGCGTCGACCGCGAGGTGACCTCCCCCGCCGGGGGATACGGGCAGCTCATCGACGGTCGGTGTTGATGAGTCAGGTTCATTCGAGAAGGGGAGGGTGGGGTCACGGAAGGGAATCCGACGTAACCACCTGGTACATGACGCTTCTTCACTCCATGGGACCGCGTTCGAACTGGCATTGACCCGACTCTTCCCATGCGCGGGGCGCGACTGTCATAGTGACGGCGCGAATGAGTCGGACTCATCGGACGGGTAAGGAGCGACCCTGGTGTCCACAGGACCGCGCTCACGGCCCGCCGCCGCTCTCCCCACTCGCGGATGACGCAGCCTTCCACCGCTGCCGAGCACATGACGGCAGCGGTTTCCCATGGCGAAGCGAAGGACCTCACCAGTGACACACGCGCACAGACACCGCTCGCGGCGTCGAGTCCTCCACCTGGGCGTGGGCAGTACCCTCGTCCTGCTCTCCGGCTTCCTGTCCGGCGGCTGGGCGTCCGCGACGCCCGCGCTCCACGACGCCCCGGCGATCACCCTCGCCGTGTCCCCGGACGGCCGGGGACACGCCTGCTCGGCCCAGGAGCCCTGCTCGCTCACCACGGCTCAGGACACGGTCCGGGCCACCACGCGGGCCGGGCAGCACGACATCCACGTGGTCCTGGCCGACGGGACGTACCGTCTCGACCACACCCTGGCCTTCGACGCGGCGCGGGGCGACGGCGGAGGAAGCGACCACACCGTCACCTACGAGGCGGCGCCCGGAGCGCATCCCGTGCTCAGCGGCGGGCGGCGCGTCAGCGGCTGGAAGCAGGGAGCGGGAGGGGTCTGGCAGGCCACCGTGCCGGCCGGCACCGACACCCGCCAGCTCTACGTCGACGGCGTGCGGGCGACACGCGCCCAGGGGGCGAGCCCGACCCGGTTCACGCGCACGACCACCGGCTACACCACCTCGGACACGACCCTGGCCGGCTGGAAGAACGTCTCCGACGTCCAGTTCGTCTACAACGTCGGCTGGACCGAGATGAGTTGCGGCGTCGCGTCGGTGTCGGGCACCACCGTCACCATGGACCAGCCGTGCTTCGACAACTCGACCAAGAAGGGCTACGGCGTCAACGCCAATCTGCCCGACGCGGTCGAGAACGCGAGGGAACTGCTGGACGACCCCGGCGAGTGGTACCTCGACCGGTCGGCGCACACCGTCTACTACCTGCCCCGCGCAGGGCAGGACCTGAAGAACGCCGACGTGGAGATCCCCCGTCTGCAGACCCTGGTCTCCGGCACCGGCACGACACAACGCCCGCTGGCGGGACTGGCGTTCAGGGGCATCTCCTTCGAGTACGGCGGCTGGACCGAGCCCGACGGACCGAACGGCTTCTCCGAGGTCCAGGCCAACATGCGCCTCACGGGTGACGACGCGTGGGAGAAGCAGGGTTCCTGCGACCGCTTCTCCACCACCGACCCCGGTACCTGCCCCTACGGGAACTGGACGATGACGCCGGGCAACGTCGTCTTCGACCACACGCGGGACCTGACGATCACGGACTCCACGTTCCAGCACCTGGGGGCGGCCGGGCTGCAACTCGGCCGCAACGTCCTCGGCTCGACGCTCCGCGGCAACGTGTTCACCGACATCTCCGGCAACGGCCTGGAGATCGGCAACGGGGAGGACGCGACACCGGCGGACCTCTCGGTCCTGCCGGCCCGCAACACCGTCGCCGACAACTGGATACACGACATCGCGGTGGAGTACACGGGCGGCGTCGGTGTGTTCCAGGGATACACCCGGGACGACGTGATCGAGCACAACCAGATCAACGACGTCCCCTACAGCGGGATCAGCTCCAACTGGGGCTGGGGCCGCACCGACACCAGGACCTCCGGGAACAAGATCCTCGACAACCTGGTCTTCGACGCCATGCAGCAGCGCTTCGACGGCGGCGGCATCTACGTCCTCGGCAAGGAGGGCGACTCCCTCGCGAACGGCCTGCTGATCAAGGGCAACGTCGTACGCAACGGCGGCCAGGGCGGCCACGCCGTCTACACCGACGGCGGCAGCGAGTACGTCACCATGACCGGCAACGCCATGTTCGGCAACGCGACGTACTCCATGGGCGGTTGCAAGGAGGCCGACCTCCCGTACGGGCACTTCTCCTTCACGGGCAACTACGTCGAGGACACCACCCCGAACTGGGCCTGCGGGGCACCCGACGACCTCACGCTCGACAACACCCGGGTCGCCGCCGACGGCACCGGCGTGCCCGCGGACATCGTCGCCCACGCGGGACTCGAGCCGCGGTACGCGCACCTGGCCGCCCCCGAGGCCGGCGTGACGCCGACGAACCTCGCGGCGGGCAGGCCCGCGCAGGCGCAGTTCCTGGACGGCAGCACCGCCGCTCTCCAGCCGGGAACGCAGTTGGCCGACGCGACCGACGGCTCCTTCGGCACCTGGGTCCAGGCGAGCGGGCAGTTCCGCTGGCAGCTCGTCGTCGACCTGGGCGCGTCGCGCACGCTCGGCACCGTCACCGTGGGAATGCCGAAGCCCCACTTCGCCACCGACTTCCACACGGACGTCTCCACCGACGGACAGACCTGGACCACCGCCGGAGCCGTCCACGGCAGCGGCTGGGGAACCGTCCCCGTGGTGTTCTCCTCACCGGTCGAGGCGCGGTACCTCCGCATCGTGGCCGACAAGCCGGACGACTGGGGCCAGCGCGGCGACCAGATGGCCATCAGTGAAGTGGGCGCCTACGCACCGGTCCGTGGCGAGGCGAACCTGGCGCTCGGCGCGCCCGCCCAGGCGCTGTTCATCGACCGGACGCAGGCCGACATGCAGCCGGGCTCCCTGCCCTCCTACGCCACCGACGGGAATCCGTCGACATGGGCGCAGGCGACCGGACGGTACCGCTGGATACAGCAGATCGACCTCGGAAGGGCGAAGTCGGTCGACCTGATCACCCTGCTCCAGCCCGACGACAAGTTCGCCACCGACTTCCACGTCGACGTCTCGACGGACGGCGCGAGCTGGAACACGGTCGCACGGCACACCGACTCCGCCGGAGGCATCACCGGCGTCCAGCTCGACGCACCGGTGAAGGCGCGGTACGTGCGGGTCTTCGTCGACCGGCCGGACGGCGGCGGTCAGACGGGAGGCCAGATGGCGGTCAGCGAGCTCTCCGTCTACGGCCTGGTCACGCAGTAGGGCGGCCCGGGCACTCGGTGACGTCCGGGTCGGCGGCCGTGCGGTCGCCGGCCCGGACGTGGTGTTCTCCGGCGTATGTGACCACGGCCGCCAGGTCGGCGCCCGCCCGCAGCAGCGCCACGGTGCGTACGGCGATCCCGTCGAGGCGCTGCCGCAGCACGCGCTCGGTCTCCTCCACGCCGTCGAAGCGGCCCAGGGAGTCGACGATCTCCCGCACGGCCGGGATGCCGTGCCCCGAGCCGCGGAGGGCCGCGACGATCCTGGCCGTCCTGATCGCCGGAAGGCCGTAGCGACGTGCCCGCAGCGACGTCACCCGCTCGGGAGCGAGAAGCCCCTCCTGCTCCCAGAACCGCAGGGTCGAGGGCCGCACACCGAGCGCCCCGGCGAGCTCCGTGATCGTCATGGCGTCGCCCTCCCCCACGTCACTGTCACCCTCCGGCCCGTCACCCACAGTCCCGGACCCGGCCCCGCCGGCTTCGGCCCTGTCCGCCTCGGCCCTGTCCGCCTCGGCCCTGTCCGCCTCGGCCCTGTCCGCCTCGGCCCTGATCGCGTCCAGGGCCTGTCGGGCGCGCAGGGCCTCGTCCCGTTCCCGCGCGAGCCGGACATGGACCGCGTTGACCGCCGAGGCGGCCTCCGCGAGCGTCGCCGTTCGCAGTTCCGTGAGCAACTGCCGGGCGACGACGGGGCCGACGGCACCCGCGAGCCCTCGGTAAGCGCGGAGGGCCCGCACGTGAACCGGTGAGTAGGACCGGTAGCCGTTGCCCGACCGAGCGGCCGGGGGAATGACGCCCAACCGCTCCAGGTCGCGCACCTGTTGGGGCGAGTACCCCGACTCCCTTGCGACGTCGACCGTCCTGAGCCGCTCCTGTGCTGCGTCGTTCACCGGCCCCTCCCTCGCCAACCCCACACAAGCACTTGAAGGTGATGCTTGAACCATGAGTATGGAACAGATCATCACGACCGTGCGCGGCTTCACCGGCGCGCTGGTGCTCGTACCCGAACCGGGCGGCGATTTCCCGGAGTTGGCGTGGGGAGACGCGTTCTTCTACTACGCCCCCGACGGCCGGGTGCCGCGCGACGTGCAGCCGTACGGGACGATCGTCACCAAGGACTACCCCGACGACACCGCGTCCGACCTCGACCCTCCGGACCGCTGGCGGGTGAACGTCCGTGTCGGCCGCGCGACGTTCCGGGAACTCACCGGCGAGGAGCCGCGCGCCCTCGGCCGCCCCCGCGACTTCGCGGTCACCGACACGGTGCTGCCGCACCCGGTGTACGGCGCCCTCGGCTGGATCTGCGTCGTCGATCCCGGCGCGCGGACGACGGACACGGTCCTGGCGCTCCTGCGCGACGCCCACGACGCCGCCCGCGCACGCTTCGAGCGGCGCGCAAGTCCGCGTTCATTCTGACGTCCAGGAAGCGCAAAATCTTACGCACATTGCAAGTTCTTGCACTTCCCAGTTCACGGGCCTGAATCGGCGGGAAAGCGGCAGGGACAACGCATCCGGGATCGAGTCACGGTGAGATCCGTGGAACTTGCACCGTCCCTGCCGTAGACGAATCCACAAGCCTCTGCAATATTGCGATGAAACACTGCAAGAACCTGCGCACTGTCAGGTACATGATGTGCGCCCCCGGACAGCTCCTGCCGCTCTGTCGAATCGCGCCACCGCTCCGCCCAGGAACGAGCCGCCCCCGCCGCCCCTCCGGCGCGCGAACCTCTGCAGGGAGTGACCCCGCATGACCCGACACAAACCGAACTGGTGGAGACGGCGCGCAGCCACGGCCGCGCTGGCCTCCACCGTCATGGTCCTGGGGCTGCCCGCCCTCGGCGCGCACGCCGCCGGCGGCCCAGACGCCGCCGCGGACGGCGCGGCCAGGGCCGGCAGCGCCCTCGGCGCCCACCCGGCCGCCGCCGTCACCGACGGTGACGCCGAGACCTACTGGCAGGCCGCGAAGTCGTCGGCCCAGTGGGTCCAGACCGACCTCGGTCGCACCCAGCGCGTCCGCCAGGTCGTGCTGCGGCTGCCCGAGCAGTGGCAGACCCGCAAGCAGACGCTGGCCCTCCAGGGCAGCGCCGACGGCAAGAGCTTCGCCACGCTCAAGTCGTCGGCGCAGTACGTCTTCAGCCCCGGCAACGGCAACACGGTGAAGATCTCCTTCCCCGCGACCCTCGCCCGCTACGTCCGGGCCGACTTCAGCGGCAACTCGGTCGCCGCCACCGCGCAGCTCGCCGAGATGAAGGTCCTGACGACCGCCGCCGCCGCGACGCCCAACCTCGCCCAGGGCAAGCCCTTCAGCGAGAGCGGACACGCCGACGTCTACGGCGCGGCCAACGCCGGTGACGGCAACCGCTCGACCTACTGGGAGAGCACGAACAACGCCTTCCCGCAGTGGGTCCAGGTCGACCTCGGCTCGTCGGTCCAGGTCAACCAGGTGAGCCTGCGGCTGCCCAGCGGATGGCCGAGCCGCAGCCAGACCCTGAAGGTCCAGGGGTCGACCGACAACCGGAACTTCACGGATCTGACGGCGTCGAAGGCGTACACCTTCGACAGCGGCAACGACCAGTCGCAGGACATCACGTTCGACACCACCACCACGCGGTACGTGCGCGCCCTCATCACCGCCAACACCGGCTGGCCCGCGGGGCAGTTGTCGGAGCTGGAGGTGTACGGTCCGGCGACCGGCGACACCCAGGCGCCCACCGCGCCCTCGAACCTCGCCTACACCGAGCCGGCCACCGGGCAGATCAGGCTGACCTGGAACGCGGCCAGTGACAACACGGGTGTCACCGGCTACGACGTCTACGCCAACGGACAGCTGCGGGCGACCGTCGCCGGGAACGTCCTGACGTACACCGACACCCAGCCGGCCGGCAGCGACATCACCTACTTCGTCCGGGCCAAGGACGCCGCGGGCAACGTCTCCGCGAACAGCAACAGCGTGACCCGCAGGGGTGCGGGCGGCGACACCCAGGCACCCACCGCGCCGGGCAGCCTCGCCTACACGCAGTCCGGCGGCGACGTGAAGCTGACCTGGCAGGCGTCGGCCGACAACGTCAAGGTCACCGGCTACGACGTCTACGCCAACGACCAGCTCCTCGGGTCCGTGGCGGGTGACGTCACGACCTACACCGACACCCCGTCGGCGGCGGCCACCGTCACGTACTACGTGAAGGCGAAGGACGCCGCCGGAAACGTGTCCGTGGCGAGCAACAGCGTCACCCGACCCGGTTCACCGACCGGTCCGGGCTCCAACCTCGCCCAGGGCAAGCCCATCGAGGCGTCCTCGTACACCTTCACGTACGTCGCCGCCAACGCCAACGACGGCCAGACCGGCACCTACTGGGAGAGCGGGGGCGGCGCCTACCCGGCCACCCTCACCACCGCGCTCGGCGCCAACGCCGACCTCAGCCAGGTCGTCGTCAAGCTCAATCCGGACGCCGCCTGGTCCGCGCGCACCCAGAACATCCAGGTGCTCGGCCGTGACCAGGACGCCACGGCCTTCACGAGCCTGGTGGCGGCGAAGGACTACTCCTTCTCCCCCGCGAGCGGCAACTCCGTGACCATCCCGGTCTCCGGCGCCGCCGCCGACATCCAGCTCAAGTTCACCAGGAACACCGGCGCCCCGGGCGCGCAGGTGGCCGAGGTCGAGATCATCGGCACCCCGGCCGCCAACCCGGACCTCAAGGTCACCGGCATCACCAACTCGCCCGCCTCCCCGGTCGAGTCGGACGCCATCAGCCTCACCGCCACCGTCACCAACGGCGGCAGCAGGCCGGCCAAGGCGACCGACCTGAACTTCACGCTGGGCGGCACGAAGGCGGCCACCGCGGACGTCCCGGCTCTCGCGGCCGGCGAGTCCAGGACCGTCACGGCGGGCATCGGCACCCGGGACGCGGGCAGTTACCCGGTCGGCGCCCAGGTGGACCCGTCGAACAAGGTCATCGAGCAGAACGAGGCGAACAACGTCTTCACCCGCTCCGACGCCCTGGTCGTCAGGCCCGTCTCCAGCTCCGACCTGGTCGCCGCGCCGGTCGCCTGGACCCCGTCCAGCGCCTCGGCCGGTGACGAGGTGCGGTTCACCGTCGCGATCAAGAACCAGGGGACGACGGACTCGGCCTCCGGCGCCCACGGAGTGACCCTGACGGTCCTGAACGCCCAGGGCGCCACCGTGAAGACGCTCACCGGCTCCTACAACGGCACCATCGCGGCGGGGCAGACCACCGCCCCGGTCTCCCTCGGCTCCTGGACGGCCGCCAACGGCAAGTACACCGTCAGGACGGTCATCGCCGACGACGCCAACGAGGTACCGGTCAAGCGGGCCAACAACACCACGACGCAGGCCCTGTTCGTGGGGCGCGGCGCGGACATGCCGTACGACATGTACGAGGCCGAGGACGGCACGGTCGGTGGCGGCGCCAGGGTGGTCGGTCCGAACCGGACCATCGGTGACGTCGCGGGCGAGGCCAGCGGCCGCAGGGCCGTGACCCTCAACGGGAACGGCCAGTACGTCGAGTGGACCACCCGGGCGGCGACCAACACCCTCGTGACCCGCTTCTCGATCCCCGACGGCACCACCACGACACTCAACGTCTACGTGGACGGCCAGTTCCTCAAGCCGATCGACCTCACGTCCAAGTACGCCTGGCTGTACGGCAACGAGACCGCACCCGGCAACTCGCCCGGCGCCGGGGCCCCGCGGCACATCTACGACGAGGCGAACGTGCTGCTCGGCAGGACCGTTCCGGCCGGTTCGAAGATCCGGCTCCAGAAGGACGCGGCCAACACGTCCACCTACGCCATCGACTTCGTCAACACCGAGCAGGCGACGGCCGCCGCGAACCCGGACCCGGCCGCCTACGCGGTCCCGACCGGCTTCGCGCACCAGGACGTGCAGAACGCCCTCGACAAGGTCCGGATGGACACGACGGGCAAGCTGATCGGCGTCTACCTGCCCGCCGGCGACTACGAGACCTCCAGCAAGTTCCAGGTCTACGGCAAGGCGGTCAAGGTCGTCGGGGCGGGGCCCTGGTTCACCCGCTTCCACGCGCCGTCCTCGCAGGAGAACACCGACGTGGGCTTCCGGGCCGAGGCGAGCGCCAAGGGCTCCTCGTTCGCGGGCTTCGCCTACTTCGGCAACTACACGTCCAGGATCGACGGGCCGGGCAAGGTGTTCGACTTCTCGAACGTCTCCGACATCACCATCGACGACATCTGGGTCGAGCACATGGTGTGCCTGTACTGGGGCGCCAACACCGACAACATGACCATCAAGAACTCCCGCATCCGGGACATGTTCGCCGACGGCATCAACATGACGAACGGCTCCACGGACAACCACGTCGTCAACAACGACGCCCGCGCCACGGGTGACGACAGCTTCGCGCTCTTCTCGGCGATCGACGCGGGCGGGGCCGACGAGAAGAACAACCTGTACGAGAACCTGACGTCGACGCTGACGTGGCGGGCGGCCGGCATCGCCGTCTACGGCGGCTACGACAACACCTTCCGCAACATCCGTGTCGCCGACACCCTGGTCTACTCCGGCATCACGATCTCCTCGCTGGACTTCGGCTACCCGATGAACGGCTTCGGGACCGAGCCCACGACGATCGAGAACGTCTCCCTGGAACGGACGGGCGGCCACTTCTGGGGCTCGCAAGTCTTCCCGGCCATCTGGGCGTTCTCCGCGTCCAAGGTCTTCCAGGGCATCCGGGTCAACGACGTCGACATCGACGACTCCACCTACGGGGGCGTGATGTTCCAGACCAACTACGTCGGCGGCCAGCCGCAGTTCCCGGTGAAGGACACGATCTTCACCGACATCTCCATCACCAACTCCAGGAAGAGCGGGGACGCGTTCGACGCCAAGTCCGGATTCGGCATCTGGGCCAACGAGTTGCCGGAACCCGGCCAGGGCCCGGCGGTCGGCGAGGCGATCTTCCGCAACCTGCGGATGAGCGGCAACGCCGAGGACATCCGCAACCGCACCAGCACCTTCAAGGTCACGGTCCAGTAGGTCCGGACCGGCACGTCACCACGCACCAGGGGGCCGCTCTCCAGGAGGGCGGCCCCTCGCCGTGTCCCGGCGCGGGAGCCGCCCCCCGGGATCAGCGGCCTTCCGGTGCCTTGCGCTCGTCGATGATGCGATGGGCCCGGGCCAGAGCGGCCGTGGCGGTCCTGCGGTACTGGGTGCAGCCCTGCTCGTTCAGGGTGAGCAGACGGTCGAGGGCGGCCCGTCCGGCGTGGTCGGGGGTTGCGCGTCAGGGACGGAAGCACTGCGCGTGTGTGCTGCCCGACGGTTCGAAGCACGCGCGGAGGCCGCTGAGGTCGCTCCCGTCGATCATGGGCGTGACGAGGGAGCTCTCCGCGTCGTACCGGTCGGTCACCGTGATCCGCTGTGCTCCGCCGCCGGGGACGGAGACTTCGAGGGCGTCTCCGACGTGCGTGTTCCACAGCAGTGCCCACGCGGCGTGGCACCGGGTGCTGAACCTGAAGGCCAGCAGGGCTCCGGTGGAGGCGCGGCGCCGTGTGCCGACGTCCCTGACCTGGCCGGGCATCGCACAGCCCATCGTCTCCGGGTCCCTCCCCGAGCACGCCCCGCTCCGGCACGCGGGAGCGGACCGGGCGGACGGCACGGCGGCCCTCTTCGTGGCGTCGCCGGTGCGGGTCGTCGGGATCAGGGCCCACAGCGCGGCGGCGAGGGCGAGCACGCAGACGGCCGCGACGAGCGCCCGCCTCCGACGACCGGGGCCCCGTCCGCCGGACGACCCGCTCGGCGTCCCGCCACCGCGCCGCCCGTCGCTGAGCCGCCCACCACCGAGCCGTCCGTCGGCGTCCGCGGGAGGCGCGGGAGGCGCGGTTCTCAGGGCCCGTCCGCTCCACTCCTGGTCCGCCAGCTCCCACCACGCCATCAGGCGCCCGGCGGGTTCGTCCGCCATCGCGCACAGCGCCTCGACGGCCCGCCGGGGGGCGAGTTGCTTCCCGTTGAGATAACGCTCCCAGGAGGACTTGCTGTACGGGGTGCGCCCGGCCAGCGCGGCCATGCTCAGGCCCGTTCGCTTCCTGAGTTCGCGCAGCCCCTCCGCCAGCCGGGCGCAGGCGGGACCGGCGGCGGACGGCGCGGGGTCCGTCATTTCCGCAGCGCCTGCCAGGTGTGCGGGCCCACGATGCCGTCGGGGGGCAGACCGGCCTTCTCCTGGAAGCGCTTGGCGGCGCGTGTGGTGTTCCGGCCGTAGACGCCGTCGATGCCGCCCGGGTCGAAGCCCCGGTGCCGCAGCAGGCACTGGGCCTCCACGACGTCCCACCCGGGCTGGGAGAGCACCGCGGTGCGGGTGGTGCTGTAGCCCGCGTAGAGCCGTCCGCCGTTGCGCTCGACCGTGCAGGGGTACGTCTTGCCGGGCCTGTAGGCGAAGGAGCCGTGAGCCAGGGAGACCGCGCCGGCCGTCGTTCCCGCCCTGTCCTGTCCCCCTCCGCCGTGCCGGTCTCCTGCCGCCAGGACTCCTCGGCCATGTCGCGCAGGACCAGCAGCCGCGTGGGGTCGACCCCGCCCGCCCGTGCCAGTTCCTCCACCGCCCGGCGCGGCGGCAGTGCCCTGCCGTTGAGGTAACGCTCCCAGGAGGAACGGCTGTAGCCCGTCTTGGACTGCAGGGACGACAGGCTCAGACCCGTGTGGTCCTTCAATCTGCGCAGTTGGACCACCAGTTGGCGCACCCGGTCGTCGAGCGGACTCGGCAGTTCCTTCCAACGCGGCATGTTCCACCCCGTACGCGCGCAGACCCTTCGAGGCACGGCAGCTGCCTCCTGTGGGCGTTGATGCACCCGTCAGAATCATCGGTTCCCCCGCGACTTCGCCGCAGGTGGTCTTTCGGCCACCTGTCCGATGATCCCCCGGCCGGGGCGACGGGAGCGCCGGCTACCGCCCCAGTGCGGCCCGGAGTTCGGCCGCTTCGGCGCGCAGGCCCTCCACCTGCTGGGGCAGCAGCCGCCGGAACTGCGTGTCCAGGACGACGCGCGCGGCCGGTTCCGTGACGCCGAAGGTGTCGACGACCTCGCGCACGGCCGTGTCGACGGATGCGCACGCCGACAGCAGGTCGATCAGTTCGTGCCTGCGCTCGATGGCCGTGAGCAGTCCTTCGAGGACGTCCAGCCGCTCCGCGGCGGCCTGGGTGTGGTCCGGCATCGTTTTCCCATGGGTCGAGTGCGTCCCGCGTGCGTCATCCCGTGTACTGGCGGAACTCCTGGGAGCCACCGCCGTCAACGTACCAGCGCCGGGACTCCCAGTTGAAAGCGAAGGCACGGTCGCTGCCGGTGGGTGTGAAACGCAGACCTATCGCGAGGTAGTTCCACTCGTTCCGGCGCATCTGCGTGACGTTGCCGGGGAGGATCGTGTAGCGGCTCACTCCGTACGCGGTGTCGCACATCCGCCAGTCCGCGAGGTTGGGATCGGTCTGCCAGTTGAGATCGGCGTACAGGGTGCAGTCGTGGTTGTTGATCGAGAACGTAGCCCCGCCCCGGGTGGAGAGTTCCCCGTCCAGGGTCGTCTCGCCCGAGAAGAAGATGTTGAGGGCGTAGTGGGCGTCCAGGGTGTCCCGTCGGGTGCAGCCCTGCGGGTCGCAGTAGCCGAAGATGACGGGCTGGTCCATGACCCAGGTCCAGCGGCTGGTGATGGTGCCGACGCCGTCGTTCTCCGGGTCGTTGAGGATGCTGTCGCCGGACGGCTCGGCGCCCGGCGCGACCAGCGCCCGGAGCGTGTCCTGGGTGCTGTCGTGGTGGTTCTTCGCGCGCTGCTGGACGTAGGCGCGGGCCTGCTTCAGGTCCCCGCGTCGGACGGCCGCCCGGACGGCCCCCGTTTCCGGCTTCTCGGTCCCCGTGACGGCGAACGCGAGACAGACCCCCGTGGCGTAGTCCGACGATGAGCACGCGGTCCGGTCCTGAGCACGGGCCGCGGTGGGTACGACGCCCGCGAGGACCACGGCCGCGGTGGCTGCCAGGATGCCCGCCAAACGTTTACGCATGGACGATCACCTTGTCTCACGATGGAACTCCGGTTCCGCGCGGGACAGTTCTCCCGCGCAGCCCCAGGTTTTCCACGCGCTACGACCCCGGCAAGACGTTTAGGCGACAGCCGAATGGTCCGGTACTCCGCATGCTCCGGTACGACTCGGCGGTGCTTCCCGCCGTTCGACGGCTCAGTCCCCGAACGGCCCGGTCCGGGAGACGAGTTCGCAGCCCAGTCTGGTGGCGGTGTGCAGGACGCGCTTGCCGTCGCGCCGACTGGTCACCAGGCCCGCCGAGCGCAGAACGGCGATCTGCTGGCTGGCGGACGGCAGGGAGACACCGACGCCGTGCGCCAGTTCCGAGGTGGACAGGCCGACGCGCAGGGTCAGCGAGGCGAGCAGCGAGGCCCTGGTCCTTCCGAGCAGCGCGGGCAGCGTCGGGGCGCCCCGGTCGGCGGCGGACGGCGGGATCAGCGCGCCGGCGTGCTTCTCCACCGGGTACACGAGGGTCGGCGCGAGCGTCTGGTCGACGAGCGTGAGGACACGCCGCCAGCAGAAGTACGACGGCACCAGTCTGAGTCCCCGCCCGGCGAGCCGCAGGTCCCGGTCGGCGGGATACGGCAGGTGCAGAACGGGTGGCTCCCAGCGTGTCGTCGGCAGCCCGAGGAGAAGCGCCTCGCTCCCGCCGTCGACCAACTGTCTTATGCGCAGCTGGACATCGGCGTCGACCTGCTCGCACAGCCCCTGCCACACGGGAGCGAGGACGCTGTCGAAGTAGGCGTGCAGCGCCGCGCCGAGGTGATCCAGCGTCCTAGGCCGCCCGTCGGCCAGTTGCGAGGTCCAGCCGGGCAGGGTGCCGTGGCCGCCGAGCACCGACAGATCATGGCGCAAACAGTGCGGGGAGGTGCCCAGCACCGACTCGATCGCGCCGCCCGGTTCCACCTCGGACTCGGCCGGAGTGAGGAAGTCCGGGATGTACGGTCCGAGCGGCACCAGCGGTCTCAGCACGGCGCGCGCGTGCTCGTGGCGTGGCCGCGCGAGGGCCGCGGCCGATCTCCGCCGCCATTCGCCGAAGAAGACGGCCCCTTCCCGGCTTTGCAGTCGGCACAGACTGCACACCACTTCCCACATGGGCTCCGGTTGCCGTGTCAGACGGATGCGTTGCAGGTCGTCGGAGGTGAAATGAATGCGCAGCATGGGGTCTCCTCAGGGACGAGTCTTTCCCTGAGGGACGCCGGAGACGAGCAGCAAACGCGCCAGAGGCGAGCGCGTCCGGCGGCGCCGGCGGTGACCCTGGCGCGGTGCCTCGGCGCCTCCTCGGGCCGGGGACGAAACAACGGGGGCGGTGCGGGAGTTGGGGGTGACGACAGGGCGGTCGGTGACCGTCGTGTCGCCACCGGACCGCGATCGAAAGGAAACCCCGTGTCCCCGTTACGTCTCGGCGTCTCCCTGCAACCGGGCTGGCCGCTCGACGACGGAGCCGGTGTGCTCCGCGCCGCGCGTCACGCCGAGGATCTGGGCTTCGACCATGTCGCCGTCGGCAACCGCCTTCTGGACAGCGGATTCGGCCTCGACACCGACCCCCTCGTCCTGCTGTCGGCCGTCGCGGGGGCCACAACGCGCCTGCGGCTGCTGACGTCCGTACTCGTCGCGCCGTACTACCCGGCCCTGGTGCTCGCCAACCAGGCGGCCACCCTGGACGTCGTTTCCGGCGGCCGGCTGATCCTGGGCGTCGGCACCGGCTGGAATCCGGACGAGTTCGCCGCCGTCGGTGTGCCCGCCCGTGAACGCGGCGCACGCACCGACGACCACCTCGCCGCCGCCAAGGCCCTCTGGACCCGGCGGCCCGCGGACTTCGACGGGCCGTTCACGACCCTGCGCGCCGCGCGCCTCGGTGTTCCTCCGGTGACCGCTGGCGGCCCGCCCGTGTGGGTCGGCGGCCACAGCGACGCCGCGCTGCGCCGTGCGCTGCGCTTCGGCGACGGCTGGTACGGCACCGGCGCCGACGCCTCGGAGGTCACCGACGTCCGACGCCGCCTGCGTGACCTCGCCGACGCGGAGCACGCCGACCGCATGACGCTCGCCTCGGCCGCGTTCCTCACTCCGCCCGGTGTCCCCGCGGCGGTCGCACCACCCGGACGACCGCTCGGCGGCGCCGCGCCCACGGCCGTGAGCGTGGCCGACGACCTCGGGCGGCTCGCCGAGGCGGGGCTCACCGCCTGCACCCTGTGGCTGCCCGTCGCGGCCGAGCACGTCGAGGAGGCCATGGAGTGGATCGCCACCGAGGTGACACCACGGCTCGCCTGACGCCGGGGTGACACCGCCGGCCCTCGGGCGCCGAGGTGACGCCGCGCCCGTCCGACGTGGTCGAGGCGGGCGTTGGCGTCGCCTCGGCGCGGCTAGAGTCCCGCAAATGGATGACGACCGGATACGGGCCGAACGGGCCGTCGCCGCCTGGGCACGCGTCGAGAGCTGGCTCGGGCGGCACGCGCCCCGCACCTTCGAGCGGCTGCCCCCACCCGCGGCTCAGGCCGAGATCGACGCCCTGGAGCGCGAACTCGACCTGCGGATCCCCGCGGACGTGCGCGCGTTCTACCTGGTGCGCAACGGCACCGGACCGGCCTCCGACTTCGACTGGCCCGTTTCGCGGGACGCCCCCGATCCGACCGGGTACTTCCTGCCCAGGGGAGAGGGGATCGGGCCCCTGGACAAGCTGGCCCTCTGGTTCGACGGCCCGGTGTCGATGGAGCGTCGGGAGGACCGGCCCGACCAGCGCTACCTGCCCGTCACCACCACCGACCCGGACGGCTTCTACGGCACGTTCACCGATTGCACTCCCGGCCACGGATACGGGCTGCTCGGCTCCTACGCCGAGGCCGACGTCCCGAGTCCCGGAGAATCGACCTTCGCCACGTACCTGACGCACATCGCCGACACACTGTGGGCGGAGCACGCCCCGAGGGGCGACACCGCCCCACGTGTCACGGACGGCCTCCTCGACTGGGAGTAGGGCTCACCGCCTCGGTCTACGAGGTCAACTGCCCATGTGCGGGGCGGCCGGAGGCGGTCGGCGCGACGATGTGTTCGGGCTGGTTGATCTCGGCCCACACCGCGTCGAGGGAGAGGCCGAGGACGTCGGCGATCGCCGCGATGGTCGGAAAGGCGGGGGTGGCCACGCGCCCCGACTCGATCTTCCGGAGGGTCTCCGGTGAGACACGTGCGTCGAGCGCGATCTCGAGCATCGAACGCGCTCCCCTGGCCCGGCGCAGGAGCGCGCCGAGGCGCTGTCCTCGTTCGACCTCTGCGGGAGTGAGCGGCAACCTGACCATGCCCCCGATTCTAGTACCGGTATAGTATGGCCGGTATAGTTATTGGTCGCATGAGAAGGGCGCCGCGTGATCGAGATCCTGAACCCCACCCTGCTGTCCCGAGCGAAGGACACGGGCGCCCTGGTGGCCGACATCCTCCAGACACTGAAGGGGCGCAGCACGGTCGGCACGAACCTCCTGGACATCGACCGGTGGACCAGGAGCCTGATCGTCGAGGCCGGAGCACAGTCCTGCTACGTCGACTACGCGCCGTCGTTCGGACGCGGGCCGTTCGGCCACTACATCTGCACGGCCGTCAACGACGCCGTGCTCCACGGACGGCCGCACGACTACGCGCTCGCCGACGGCGACCTGCTGACGCTCGACCTCGCCGTCTCCCTGGGCGGGGTCGCCGCGGACTCCGCCATCAGCTTCGTCGTGGGTGACACGAGGCCCCCGGAGAGCGTCGCGCTGATCGGCGCGACCGAGCGCGCGCTGGCCGCGGGGATCGCCGCCGCCGGACCCGGGGCCCGCATCGGGGACGTCTCCCACGCCATCGGCACGGTGCTCGGCGAGGCGGGGTACCGGATCAACACCGAGTTCGGCGGTCACGGCATCGGATCGACGATGCACCAGGACCCGCACGTCCCCAACACCGGGCGACCCGGCCGCGGATACAAGCTGCGCCCGGGGCTGCTGCTGGCCCTGGAGCCGTGGGTCATGGCGGACACGGCCGAACTCGTCACCGACGACGACGGATGGACGCTCCGAAGCGCGACGGGCTGCCGGACGGCACACAGCGAGCACACCATCGCCATCACCGACGACGGAGCCGAGGTCCTCACCCTGCCGAAGCAGTCACGCCCATGAGGCCGAAGCCCCACCACCGACCACCCACCGCCCGCCTCGGCCGCTAGGTGTCGTAGCGCCGTGCGGACTCGTGTTCCTGGGCGAGGCGGCGCAGGGCCAGCAGGGCCGGTTCCAGCAGGGCGGTGAGGACGACGGCCCGCTCGGCCAGCTCAAGCGGCTCGGACACACCCTCCAGTTGGTCGAGGTCGAGCCGGGCGGTCCGCTCGGCCAGTCGGGCGTAGGGCAGCAGGGTCCGCCAGTCCATGGCGATCCCGAACTGCTGGAGGGTGGCCAGGGTCCCGGCCAGCACACCGCGGGCGGACGCGACATCGTGGACCTGCCAGCCGAGTTCGTCCAGGAGCGCGTTGACCGCGGCAAGTTGCTCCGGTTCCTCGGCCGGCTCGTCGGGAAGCCGAATGGCCCCGAGGGCGAGCCCGAGGACGATGTGCGGATGCGACTGCTCCGCGGAGAGCGCGCCGAGCACCTTCCGGGTGTCCTCCACGGAGAGCCCGCGGGCCCCGATGAGCGCCCTGATCAGCCGCAGCCGGCGCAGATGCTGCTCGTCGTACTCGGCCTGGGTGGCGGAGACGAGCCGCCCGGCGGGCAGCAGCTCCTCCCGGATGTAGTACTTGATCGTGGGGACGGACACCCCACTCTTCCGGCTGAGTTCCGAGATTCGCATGAGGGTCGCGCCCTTCCGGCCGTCCACTACCGTCCCCGCCCATCGCGGACAGTAACACTATCCAATACGGCCATCACGGCCCCCGAACCCCCTTGCGACCCCCGATTGGATCGTGCCACTATCCAAGCAGAACGATTGGATAGCGCCGCTATCCAGGTCGTACGGGGAAGGGGTCGTCATGTTCGGAAAGCCCGTGACCGCGGGACGGACCACCGCCGCCGCGGAGGGCGACGTGGTCGTCCTGCTGATCGGCGTGCGGATCAACCACTTCTGGGCGGTTCACCACTGGTTCCCGACGCTGGCGGCGATGCCGCGCATGCTCCGCGAGCTCAGGAGGAACCCCGAACGCGGCCTGCTCGGTCATGTCCTGCTGACCGGCTCGCCACGGTCGTACTACGTCGTGCAGTACTGGGAGTCGAAGGAGAAGCTGTACGCCTACGCCTCGGCGCCCGGCATGCTCCACCACAGGGCGTGGTCGCTGATGAACCGCAAGGAGAAGGCGGGCAAGGCGCGCGGACACGTGGGCATCTGGCACGAGACGTACGTGGTGCCACAGGGGTCGTACGAGTCGATCTACGGGGACATGCCGGCGTACGGCCTCGCCGCCGCGCACGGGCAGGTGCCGGTGGAGCGGCGGGGCCGCAGGGCGAAGGACCGGCTCGCCCACCGTCCCGCCACGGCTACGGCGACCGCGGCGGAGCGGGAGGCGCCGTCACGTCCGGCGTAGCACGGGCCGACCCCCGGGACGCCGTGGACGTGCCGTCGGGTCCCGAGGCCGTGCGCCGGCGCGGAAAGGCGGGACCGGGGACCCGGCGGGACAATTGGGGGAAGGCAGACGCGCGGAGGACGCCTGGAGGCGGTCATGTGGGGCGAGCGAAGGGATGCGCAGGGGCCGGGCGCGGGCGGTGGTGGCGCATGGTGAGCGGGGCGGAGCGGGAAGCGGTCCGGGCGGACGGGCCGCTGGCGGGGCAGACGGTCGTGGTGGTCGGCGGCAGCGCGGGCATCGGCCTGGAGACCGCGCGGCAGGTCCGCGCGGCGGGCGGCGAACTGGTGCTGGTGGCGCGGAACGCGGAACGACTGGAGCGTGCGGCACGGGAGTTGGGCCCGCTGAGCACGGCCGCGTTCGACGCCCAGGACGCCGAGCGGCTGGAGACCTTTCTGCGTGAGCTGCCCGGCCGGGTGGACCATGTGCTGGTCACGGCTGGCAGCCCGTTGTACACGCCCCTCGCCAAGGTGGACCTGTCCGAGGCCGCGCGGGACTTCGGCGGACGTGTCGCGGTGATGCTGGCGGTGGCGCGGGCGGGCCGCGAGAAGGTCAGGCCCGGTGGGACGCTGCTGTTCGTCGGCGGCACCGGCGGCAGGCGGCCCGCGCCCGGGATGGCCGTGATGGGCGCCGTCACCGCGGCGCTGCCCGCGCTGACCGCCAACCTGGCACTGGAGACCGCCCCGGTCCGGGTCAACCTCATCGCGGCCGGGTTCGTGGACACACCGCTGTCGGCCGCCCTGCTCGGCGACCGACTCGACGAGCGGCGCGAGCAGTTGCGGAGGACGCTGCCCATCGGCCGGGTGGTGGGACCGGCGGACGTGGCCGCCCTCGCGGTGCACCTCATGGTCAACGACGCCCTCACCGGCGCCACTTACGACATCGACGGCGGCCAACAACTCGTCCACGACTGACTCTCCGGCCTGGAAACCCGACCCCGGTTCAGCCGGCCCGGGGCCGGGTGCGCAGGAGAGCGGTGATGCGCTCGGCGGTACGGGCAGGGTCGCGCAGCGGTCCTCGGCGCCCTGCCCCGGCCCCGATCGCGGGCCGTCCCCCCGCGGTGTCCGTCCGAGTTTCGCCCTCCCTTCCTCCCCCGCGTGCGCGCGCTTTGCGCGACAATCGCACCGTCGCGTGCGCCGCGGCGGGCGTCACCAGCGCCTCGCACGCCGGCGTACGACAGCGAACCGACGGTTCGTCACGGCCTGCCTCCGCTCACGCTCGGGACCGGGGGGTCGCACCGGAGGCAGGCGCCGTGCGCACCACACCTGTGGGAGCGCACCCATCACATCCCTTGGGGGGATCTCATGAGTTCGTCGTACCCGCCCAGCCCGATACGCCCCGCCGGGCCGCCGCACGAGCCCGACACCCGCCCGCTGCACCGGCGCAAGCGGATCTGGTTCGGAGCCTTCAGCGCGTTCACCTTCGGCGCGCTCGTCGTCGCCATGGGCGGCAACCCGGACCCCGCGAGCACCACGGTCGCCGCGGCCGCCCCGACGGTGCGGGTCACCACCACCGCGACCACCACGGTGACACCCGCTCCGGAGCCCGCAGTCACGGTCACCAGAACCGCCGAACCCAGACCGGCCCCGACCGTGACGGTCACCAAGACCGTGCGGGCGGCGGCCGGTTCCTCCGGATCGTCCGGCAGCGGCGGAACGGGCGGGGGATCGTCGCACACGAGCAGCGGCTCGTCGAACACGGGCGGCGGCACCCGTGCGGGCACCTGTTCCATCGTGTCCAACGCGGGCAACTGCTACTCGGCGGGCCAGTTCTGCCGCAGCGGCGACCACGGTGCCTCCACCACGAACGCCGCCGGCACCCCCATCACCTGCCGCTTGAAGTCCGGCAGTTGGCGCTGGACCTACTGACGGGCCGACTCGCCGCGTGCGGGCACACGGCCTGCGGCGGCCCCGGACGACAAGGCGTCGTCCGGGGCCGCCGCGGTGCCGTCCGCGCGTCGGTCAGGCCATCACGGACCGCGGTTCGAGGAAGCCCTCCAGGCCGAAGACGCCGTACTCGCGGCCGATGCCCGACTGCTTGAACCCGCCGAACGGGGACAGTGGTTCGTAGCCGCCGTTGATCGCCACCCGGCCCGCCTCCAGCCGGGAGGCGATGCGACGGGCCCGCTCGGGGTCGGACGAGAACACATACGCGTGCAGTCCGTAGGGCGAGTCGTTGGCGATCTCCACGGCGTGGTCGTCGTCGCGGTAGGCGATGACCGACAGCACCGGGCCGAAGATCTCCTCGCGGGCGATCGTCATGTCGTTGGTGACGTCCGCGAACAGCGTCGGACGCACGAAGTAGCCGTCGGCGAGTCCGTCGGGGCGGCCGGGACCTCCTGCGACGATGTGGGCGCCCTCCTCGACACCACGGCGGATGTAGCCCTGGACGCGCTCCCACTGGCGTTCGCTCACCATCGGCCCGACGGCGGTCGCCGGGTCGCGCGGGTCGCCCGCGGGGAAGTCCCGCATCTTCTCCTCGGCGACGGCGAGGAACTCCTCCAGCCGGCTCTCCGGGACGAGGATGCGGGTACCGGCGACACACGCCTGGCCGCTGTTGACGAACCCGGCCATGAGCGCGCCCGTGACGGCCTCCGCCATGTCGGCGTCGTCGAGGACGATCGACGGGGACTTCCCGCCCAGTTCGAGCGTCACGCGCTTCAAGGTGTCGACCGCCTCGCGCAGGATCAGCTTGCCGGTCGCGGTGGAGCCCGTGAAGGAGACCTTGGCGACGTCGGGATGGCGGGTGAACGCGGAGCCGACGACGTCACCGCGCCCGGTCACGACGTTCAGGACGCCCTTGGGCAGCCCGGCCTCGTGCAGGGCGCGGGTGACGACCCGGGTCTGTGTCGCGCTCATCTCGCTGGGCTTGACGACGACGGTGCAGCCGGCGGCCAGCGCGGTGGCGAGCTTGTCGCAGATGAAGAACGCGTCGGAGTTCCAGGGCGTGATCAGGGCGGCGACACCCACGGGCGCCAGTTCCACGGTCGCGCGGCCGATGTGCCGTGTGAAGTCGAAGCCCTCCAGAGTCGTGATCATGTCGGTGAAGGCGTCGGCGGCGGAGTCGACCATGTAGGTGTTGCGCAGGGGTGCGCCGTACTCGACGGTGACCGCCTCCAGGAGTTCGTCCTTGTGTGCGGCGACCGCGTCCCGGAGCCGGCGCAGCGCGTCGATCCGCTCCTCCTTCGAGGTCGCGGACCACACCGGCAGCGCACGCCCGGCCGCCGCGACGGCCGCCGCCGCGTCCACCTCGTCGGCGAGCCGCACCTGTCCGGTCACCTTGCCGGTGGTGGGGTCGAACAGGTCGAAGAGTTCCGTGCCGTGCGGGGTGACGAACTCCCCGTCGACGTAGACCTCGTTGATCAGGTTCTCTTGCATGATGGTCTCCGTGATGTGGGCATACGCCGGCCCCTGATCTGCGGGAAGGCAGGGAGGGAGGCCGGACCCGGTGTCGCCGGTCCGTGGATCGTGCCGGTGCCTCCATCACAGCAACCGGGGGGTGTGCCGGGCCAACAGGATCCTCCTGCGTGGTTGCACGATCCTGTCCGACCCGGGGTCCGTCACGGCAGCGCGGCGGGGGCGGGCCCCGCGCCGGTGCGCATGCGCACCGCGTCGCGGCTGGGTGGTGCGCCGAAGAGGCGGCGGTACTCGCGGCTGAACTGGGACGGGTTGTCGTATCCGACGCGGAAGCCGACGCCGGTGACGTCGTTCGGATGGTTCGCCAGCAGGAGTCGCGCCGCCTGGAGCCGGATGTGCTTCTGGAACTGGATCGGGGACATCGCCGTCACCGCGTGGAAGTTCTTGTGGAACGCGGAGACGCTCATGCCCGACATCCGGGCCAGTTCCTCGACCCGGAACGACCGGGTGTAGTTCTCCCGGATCCACCGCACCGACCGGGTGATGGGGCTCATGCTGCTGTCGGCGAAGCCGAGTTGGCGGACGGCGTCACCGTGTTCCCCGGTCATCAGCCGCCACAGGATCTCGCGCTTGACCAGGGGCACCAGCGCCTTGCGGTCCTGCGGCCGGTCGAGCAGCCGCAGCAGCCGTACGACGGCGTCGAGCAGTTCGTCCGGAGCGTCGCTGACCGCGATGCCCGGCCGGACGGCGCCGGGTGAGCGGGGCGGGTCCGCCCGTCCGGTCCGGAGCAGCAGTTCCGCGATGACGGCGGGTTCCAGGACCATCCCGAATCCGAGCGCGGGACGGCCCGGGACGGCGTCGACGAAGTACCCGGTCACGGGGAGGTCGACGGAGGTGACGAGGTACTGCCCCACGCCGTACTCGTGGACCCGGTCGCCGACCGCCAGCCGTTTGCTGCCCTGGGCGACGACCGCGAACACCGTGCCCGACATCGACGCCCCCGGCGACACCTCGGGCTCGGCCCGGCAGATCCGCACCCCGTCGACGGCCGTGCCCGTATCGGGACGCGCATGCCGTTCCAGCAGGTCACGCAGCTCATCCACAGACATGCTCCGAGTACAGCACACCGCCCACGACGGCCATCCCGCGCGCAAGAGGATCGTGCAAAGACCGAAGACTTCCGTGAAAGCGCGCACCGCCGGTCCGGTGATCCGCGGGGAAGCGGACCGTTTAAGCTTCCGGTGCTGAAGTCGAAACGCGACTCGACGAACTGTCCGTGATTCCCGACGGGTGCTCGCATGCCTTCGAGGGCCCCATTCTGCCGAGCGCACGATGCATCACGGACGGAAGGGCGACAATGAGGAAGTTGTTCGTGCGGTCTTCGACAGGAATTCGGTACGCCTATTCGCGGGGCGGCAGCGGTTCAGGGCCTCCGCTGCTTTTCCTGTCGCATTTCCGCGCCACCATCGACATGTGGGATCCGGCCCTCGTCGAGCGGCTGGCCGCCGGTCGTGAGGTCGTCCTGATCGACAACCGGGGCATCGGCCTGACGGACGGCGCGGCCCCGCACACGGTCGAGGAGATGGCGCACGGCGTCCTCGACTTCGTCGACACCCTGGGGCTCGCCCGCGTCGACCTCCTCGGCTTCTCCCTGGGCGGCTACGTGGCACAGCAGGTGGCCCGCACCCGCCCGGAGCTGGTACGGCGCCTGGTGCTGGCCGGCACCGCGCCGCGCGGCTCCGGGGAGGACCTGGCCCTCAGCGGCCGGGTGCACACCATCACCAGGAAGAGCGCCATCGGGCCCAAGGACCTCATCCACCTCTTCTTCCCCGGCACACCCGAGGGCCGGGATGCCGGAGTGGCGTTCATCCGCCGGCTCGGGCGCCCGCGGGAGGATCCCGACACCGGCGTCGAGGAAATCTCCTGGCGTGCCCAATTGGACGCGGCGAAGACCTGGGGCGCGGACCTCCCCGACAATTCCGAGAAGCCGCTTCCGCATCCCGTTCTGGTCGCCCACGGCGAGCAGGACGTCATGATCTCCGCGGCGAAGGGCCGGCTTCTCGCGGCCCGGCTGCCGAATGCGACGCTGAAGGTATTCCCCCACGCCGGTCACGGATTCCTCTTCCAGGAGCACGAGGATTTCGCCGCGGACGTCCTGGCTTTTTTGTCGGCCGAAGAAACGGGAGCAGCAGTGGAGTCACGAGAACACGGTGCCGGATCGGCCGCCGGGGAACCGGCGCGGTGCCCGTTCGTCCTGGACGTGACCGGAGCCGACCAGCACGCGGAGAACGCGCGTCTGCGAGCGGCCGGGCGGGCGGTGCCGGTCCGGCTTCCGGGCGACGTGGAGGCATGGGCCGTACCGCACCACGACGATCTGCGCCGGGTGCTGACCGACCCCCGGGTGGCGAAGGGCATCGAGCACTGGGGAGCCATGAACCGCGGCGAGGTCCCCGACGGCTGGCCGCTGATCGGCTTCGTCAGCACCGAGAGCGTCATCAACTCCCATGGTTCGGCGCACCGTCGGCTGCGCGGTCTGGTCGACCAGGCGCTGACCCCCGCCCGGGTGGAGAAGATGCGCCCCGGCGTCGAGAAGCGCAGCCGACGGAGGTGTCCGTCGATCCCGTTCTCGCCCTGATGCAGGCGCACTTCGACAGTCACGGGCCGCTGCGGGCCGGCGAGAGCATCCTCCTGTCACGCTTCCAGGTCGACCCCGACTCCGGTGCGTTCACCTCGGCGGCCGTGGACAAGTCACCGCTGGCCCTGCACGCGCACGACTGGGTCGAAAGCCCCCTCGGCGACTGGTTCGAGCGCTTCGCCATGGAGGTCCAGCGCGGCGAACCGATACGGGTCGGCCACGCCAGGCCGAGGGGTGCGGAGCTGTCGCGCACCGATTTCCGTGCGGCTGTCCGGGACGCGCTGCGCAGTCTGGCGCGCGAGGACAACCTCGACCGGAACCCGTTGTGCGCGGCCGGGGTCGCCGAGAACGGCAGGGAACTGGTGAGGGTCGTCACCGACGCGGTGGAGGTGCTGTCCCGAGACCCGCGCGACCGCAAGTTCTTCGAGGCGCTGCACGCCACCTACTTCTCCGGCGTCCCCAACCAGGAGGCCTCCGCGGAACGGCTCGGCCTGCCCTTCAGCACCTACCGCAGGCATCTGACCAAGGGCATCGACGAGGTCACCGACTGGCTCGCCCGCAATCGGACGCGGAAGAACCGGCCTTGACGGCTTATACGGCATCGATGGCGTCGACCGCGTCGACGGGGCACGGTGTCCCGGTCGTTCAGTACGGGCCCATGCCCGCGAGCAGTCGCTCCGTCGTGCGCTCCAGGCGGGGCCGGAAGTCCACGGCGGCGTGGCCGAGACGAGGGTCCTCGGCGTAGAGGCGGGCCAGGGTCTGCGGCGGGTGCGCGGTCTGCCACAGGCCCGCGGCCATCGTCGTCACCGCGGCCACCAGGTCCTGCGCGTCGTCGGAGGTGAGGCCGGGCAGCGCGGTCGTCAGGGCCGTCCGCACCGTGTCCACCGCGTCGAGCACGGTGAGTTTGAAGGCGCGCACCGCGTCCGTGGAGACACCGCGTTCCAGGTGGAGCGGGGCGTGGGCGAGCAGATCGCAGAAGAGGGGGCGGTCGGCGAGCGTGCGGGTGAGCACGACGGCGACCCTCGGCCCCGGCGTACGCAGTTCCTCCGCCACCGCCGCGGCCCAGTCCCCCCAGCACTCGGCGGTCAGCTGGAGGAAGACCTCCTCGCGCGTCTCGAAGTAGCGCAGCACCCCCGACTTGTGCACACCCGCCTCGGCCGCGATGTCGGTGAGGCTCACCGCCCGCACGCTGTCCCGCAGGCCGAGCGTCCGCGCGGCGTCCAGGATCGTCTGCCGCCGCTGCTCCTTGTGCTCGGAGCTGCGGGCGCGCTGGAAGGGGGGCGTGGCCATGCCCCGACCTTAACACAACACGGTTGCACTAATTACGAAACAGTGTTTTATTGAGAGCGCCGGCGCGGGTCGGCCCAGGACCCCGCGCGACATCAACCGGAGGAACACGTCCGTGAGCACCACAACCCCGCCCCTCACCACCCCGTACCGCTACGACAAGCTGTTCATCGGCGGTCGCTGGACCGCCCCCGCGGGCGACCGCGTGATCGAGGTCCGCTCGCCGCACGACCACCGCCTCGTCGGGACCACGCCCGAGTCCGAGCGCGCGGACGTGGACCGGGCGGTCGCCGCCGCCCGGGAGGCGTTCGACCACGGGCCCTGGCCCCGGCTGACCCCCGAGGAGCGCCAAGGGGTCGTCGCCCGTTTCGCCGCGCTGCACCGTGAGCGGATCGAGGAACTCGCCGCCCTGACGACCGCGGAGAACGGCTCGGCGAGCTGGTTCACGCGTTTGCTCCAGGGCTACGTGTGCGACATGACCGACAACTTCCTGGAACTGGCCGCGGCCCACCCCTGGGAGGAGGAACTGGCCGGCGCCTCCGGTCCGCGCACGCTCGTGCGCCGCGAACCGGTCGGTGTCGTCGCCGCCGTCATCCCCTGGAACGCGCCGCAGCAGTCCGCGCTGGTCAAGCTGATCCCCGCGTTGCTGGCCGGCTGCACCGTGATCCTCAAGCCGTCGCCGGAGACCGCGCTCGACGGCATCCGGCTGGCGGAGGTGTTCGCCGCCGCCGGGCTGCCCGAGGGTGTGCTCAGCGTGCTGCCGGCCGACCGTGAGGTCAGCGAGTACCTGGTCGGCCACCCGGGAGTGGACAAGGTCGCGTTCACCGGGTCCACCACCGCCGGCCGGAGGATCGCCTCGGTGGCCGCCGGTCGGCTCAAGCGGGTCAGCCTGGAGCTCGGCGGCAAGTCGGCGGCGATCGTGCTGGAGGACGCCGACCTGGGCCAGGTCGTGGAGGGGCTGCGCTACGGCGGCTTCGCCAACAACGGTGAGGCATGTGTCGCCCTCACCCGCGTCCTCGCCCCGCGCGGCCGCTACGAGGAGATCGTCACCGCGATCGGCGACCTCGTCGCGGGCCTCACCGTCGGCGATCCCGCGGACCCGTCCACCTTCATCGGCCCGATGGTCCGGGCCGGCCAGCGCGACCGGGTGGAGTCGTACATCCGGGTCGGCATCGAGGAGGGCGCGCGGCTCGTCACGGGCGGTCCCGGCGCGCCCGAGGGCCTGGAGAGCGGCTACTACGTGCGTCCCACCGTCTTCGCCGACGTCGACAACTCCATGCGGATCGCGCAGGAGGAGATCTTCGGCCCGGTCGTCGTGGTCATTCCGTACGACGACGAGGCCGACGCCGTACGGATCGCCAACGACTCCCCCTACGGCCTGGCCGGCGCGGTCTTCACCGCCGACCGGGAGCGCGGGGTGGAGATCGCGCGGGCCGTCCGCACGGGCACGTTCTCCGTCAACGGGGCCCCGCGCCACCCGGACGCGCCCTTCGGGGGCTACAAGTGCAGTGGCTTCGGCCGGGAGTACGGCCCGCACGGCCTCGACGCGTACACCGAACTGAAGTCGATCGCCACCGGCTCAGCTGCCTGAACCCACCCCGCCGCCGGCCGGAGGCCGGTCCTCCGTCGGGTGCGGCAGCCAGGTCGTGCCGGACGTGGAGTGCTCCACGCGGCCGAAGACCTGGCCGGAGAAGTGGCCGGCGGCGAGGATCGTGCCGGGCTCGGCGAGCACCTTCTCCCGGGTCGTCAGCGCCAGGCGGGCGTCCACGTCGGCGAAGAACGACCAGCCGGGCTCCGCGATCTGCGCCGCGGAGTGCAGGACGTCCCCCACGATGAGCACCCGCTCGGAACCGGGGCCGTCCGGGTCGGTGACCTCCAGCGCCAGGTGCCCCGGGGTGTGGCCGGCGGTCAGCCGGACCGTGACGCCCGGTGCGACCTCGTCGCCGTCGCCGAGGAATCCGACGACGTCGCCCAGCGGCTCCAGGACACCGCGGGGGTCGGGGCCGCCCGCGTCCGCGTCGGCCTCCTTCGTCCAGTACGTCCACTCGGCCTCGGCGACGAGGTGGCGGGCGCGGGGGAAGGTCAGTGCGGCGGGCGCGGACGCGGGTCCGTCCGGGTCCGCGGGATGCGCGGAGACGTCGCTCGTCCACCCCACGTGGTCGCGGTGCAGATGGGTGTAGACGACAGTGTCGATGTCCTGCGGGGAAAGGCCCTCGCCCGCCAGGCTCTCCAGCAGGGAACCGCTCCTTATCCGCCCCACGCCGGGAATCCGGAAGTCGGCGGCGCCCATTCCGAGGTCCACGAGAATGCGTCGCCCACCGGTCCGCAGGAGAAAGGAACCGAACGACAGGATCACCTGTCCTTCGTCGTCGAGGTAATCGTGAAGAACGGACCGGTCCGCTTCCGGGAAAACGGTGGCGGCAGGGTGAACGCCGTGGCCGTCCGGGAGATAGGTGAGGGTCGTCGAGCCGATGCGGAGGTGTGCACTTCGTGCGGGGAAGGTCATGTTCCGAGAGGCTAGGCGGGACCTTCCGGGAAGGGGAGTACGTACTTGCAAGTGCGGATGCTTGTAGTGTCTGAGCATGGATGACGCACGCATCCGGCCCCGGCCCGGATCCCCGGGGCCGAGTGATCCCACGGCAACGGACGCACGCGCCGGCCGGGACAGCCGGGTGGGCATGGACCGGATGGCCGACCGGTGGAGCGGCTGGCTCATCGTGCTGCTGGCCGACGGCACCAGACGTTATGCCGAACTCAGGGCGTCCCTCGAGGGAATCAGCGAGAAAATGCTCACGCAGACCCTGCGCGGCATGGAACGGGACGGTCTTGTCGTCCGGCACGATCACCAGACCTATCCCCGCCGGGTCGAATACTCCCTGACCCCGCTCGGGCTTTCACTCCGCGCGCAACTGGACGCCGTCTGCGACTGGAGTTCCCGGCACCAGGAGGAGATCAGCCAGGCCCGCAGGCAGTACGACGCATTCCACTGAGCATTCCCCCGACCCCGCCGGGCCGGGGGGCATCGTTTGATCGGTGTCCCGGTGACCGCGTCCTCGCCCCGACCGGCGTCGCACGGACCCGGTGAGGCGTTGCGGACCCGCGCCACGCCCATGTCCGTATCTGCCAAACACCTGTCATTGCGGACATCCGGTCGGCGTCCCACGATGAAGACATGGAAGCGGAACCGACGCACATCGTCCTGGTGACGGTCTTCCCGGGTGTGGACGCCTTCGACGTCGCCGGGCCCGCGGAGGTCTTCACCATGGCCAACCACCTGCTGTCGCCGGAACGGCCGCGCTACGAGATCCGCTTCGTCGGACCCTCGCGCGAGGCCGTCCGGACGACGACGGGCCTGCGGGTCCAGGCCGACCTGTCCTTCGACGAGTTCCACGGCCACGCCGACACCGTGATCGTCTGCGGACGCATGGACGTCGGCCCCGACGGGCCGTACCCCGTGCTGGATCCGGAGGTCACGGCCTGGCTGGCTACGGCGGGCGAGGACGCCGGCCGGGTGGCGGCGGTCTGCGCGGGCAGCCACATCGCGGCCGCCGCGGGGCTGCTCGACGGCCACCGGGCCACGACCCACTGGGCCACCGCGCCCCGACTGGCCGCGGACCACCCGCTCGTCGAGGTGGACGCCGATCCGATCTTCGTGCGCTCGGGCCGTGTCTGGACCAGCGCCGGCATCACCTCGTCGCTGGACCTCGCCCTCGCCCTCGTGGCCGAGGACCATGGCGACGACATGGCGCTCCAGGTCGCGCAGATCATGGTCATGTACGTCCAACGGCCGGGCGGCCAGAGCCAGTTCAGCGTCCCGCTGGCGGCGCGGCCCGGCGGCCGGGACGACGTCGCCGAGCTGCGCCGGTGGATCGGCGAGAACCTGGACGCCGATCTCTCGGTCGGCGCGCTCGCCGAGCGGCTGTCGGTCAGTCCGCGCCATCTGGCCCGGGTCTTCCGGACCGAGGTCGGCGCGACACCGGGCGAGTACGTCGAGGGCCTGCGTGTCGAACAGGCCCGCCGTCTCCTGGAACGTACGCGGATGACACCGGCCGCCATCGCCGCCGCGTGCGGTCTCGGCTCCGTGGAGACCCTCCACCGTGTCTTCCGGACACGGCTCGGAACCACCCCCGGCGACTACCGCAGACGTTTCACGTCCGCCGTGTAGCCGCCCGCCCGTCAGTCAGATCAGTCACCCCGACGAGGCCCGCACCGCGCGGGCCGGTCAACCCGAGGAAAGCACCATGCATCAAGTATTCGTCGAGCTGTACAACTACCGTCCCCAGTGGCGTGAACTCGACGACGAGCGGCGCCGCGCCTTCGTCTTCGGCCTCTCGAACGCCCTGGCCGACCTCCAGCGGCAGGGAGTGGAGATCATCGGCTACGGCGCGAACGACCCCGACACCGACCGCCGCGCCCCCTACGACTTCTTCTCCGTCTACCGCGTGCCGGACGCCGCCACCCGGCGCGGGTTCGAGGCCGGCATCGCCGCGTCCGGCTGGTACGACTACTTCGAGCAGGTGAATATCGGCGGCGCCGCCCTGTCCCCCCTCGGCGCGCTGCTCAACAACGTGGCCCTGCTCCCGCCGGCCCCGCAGGGCCCACCGATCCCGGCCGTCTCCCCCTTCACCAAGCGGCGGGTGGACGTCCTCGGCCGCACCATGGCCTACGTCGACGAAGGCACCGGCGTCCCGGTCGTGTTCGTGCACGGCGACGTCATGTCGTCCTTCCTCTGGCGCAACGTGATCCCCCACCTCGACGGCGGGCGGACACGCTCCCTCGCCGTCGACCTCATCGGCGCCGGCGACTCCGACAAACTCCCGGACAGCGGACCCGGCAGCTACTCCTTCGCCACCCACGCCCGCCACTTCGACGCGTGGATGGAAGCGCTCGACCTGGGTGACGGTGTCGTCCTGGTGGGACACGACTGGGGCGCCAACGTGGCCTTCGACTGGGCCATGCGCAACGAGGGGCGGGTGCGCGGCCTGGCCTTCTCCGAGGCGATCACCCCGCCGTTCGACTGGGAGGACTGGCCGGAGGGGATGCGGCCCCAGTTCGCGTACCTGCGCACCGCGGAGGGCGAGAAGGACGTCCTGGAGAACAACTTCTTCGTCCACGCCGCCCCGCAGACCATCACCCGCATGCTCGCCCCGGCCGAACTCGCCGAGATCGTACGGCCCTACGCGCGGCCCGGCGAGGACCGCCGCCCCACCAGCGACTGGCCGCGTGAGGTGCCCTTCGGCGACGACCGCGGCGAGACGCGCACCGCTCTGGAGTCGCAGGCCGCCTGGCTCGCGCGCACACCGGTGCCCAAGCTCCACCTCCCCGGTGTCCCGGGTGGGATCGCCCGGCTGGGCGGCCGCAAGCGGGAGCTGATCGGCACGTGGCCGAACCTCACCGAGGCGCCGGTCCCGGGCCTGCACTGGACTCCCGAGGACGCGCCCCACGCGATGGGCGCCGCGCTGGCCGAGTGGCTGCGGGCCCTCACCGACTAGGGCGTGTTTCGAAAGTAGCGCCGTCCGCCCGGAGGGCGGGGTCCGCGGCGTCTGGTGCGTGCAATCGCAAGGCGGAGGATCGCCCTCGTACTGGATGTCCTTGGGCGTTCCGACAACGCAGCGAGTGTGCGTGCCAGGCGTCGCGGGCCAGGCGGGACTTTCGAAACACGCCCTAGTTGTATTGATCACGAGCGTTGTTAACGCCGCCGGGCTTGATCATGGCGAAGGCCTCCGTGTGTGGTGGAGGTGTCGAATCTTCACCGCACGGAGGC